>NZ_CP019285.1:1920732-2240854 GCF_000226975.2 Halobiforma lacisalsi AJ5
GTGACCGGAACTGCCGGCGACTGATACGGATTGCTCTCCCCATGTTCCGGCGCAACCGCGACCCGGGCGACGGTTGCGTCGGGACTGGCGGACAGGAAACCGTATGAGCCCCTTCGGACTCCGCTCGAGTCGTCCGACCGTCGGTCCGCCGTCCCCGAAATCGACCCGAACCAGTCACTCGGCGAGTATTTTTAAGACGGGATCGTTCCTAGTCCCAACCGAGTGAGTCTTCGATCGTTCATCGAATCGGCGGGCTCCCCGGATCACGCCATCGCCATCGTCGGCGACGGGTCGGCTGATCCACTTACGGGCATGCTCGCCGAGACGTTCGACGAGAGCTCTATCGCCGTCGAACCGGAGAGCAGGTCGGACCTCCTCGATCCCGAGACGATCGACGACACGGACGCCGACGTCGCCGTCCTCCTCGAGGACGGGTCGCCGGTCGCGGCCTCGCCGATGCCGGAGCTGTACGAGTCGATCCTCGCGATCAACTCCGACCTGTTCGTCACCGGCGCGCGCGGCCTCGAGGAGGTCGACCTCCCCGACCTGCTCGCGAACCTCGACGAGACGCGGCTCCGGCTTCGGGGGTATCCGCTGGCGCACAAGGAGAAGCTCCTGTTGATCGTCATCTCGCGGTACGTCGAGCGACAGGCCTGGGCGGCCGATAGCGGTACGCTGCGGTCGTCGTTTCAGACGCTCACCCGACTCAACGACGAGGTCGGGACGCGCAAGGTGTACGAACGACTCGAGGACGCGCCGGTCGAGGTCCACGTCTACGGGGTCGCGGACGGCAAGCGGCCGGACCTCGACGTGGCGGTCCACACGGGAGAGGACCCGGAGTATCGGAAGGGCTGGTTCGTCGTTCACCGGCCGGCGGATCCGACCGCGCCCGACGCGACACCGGCCGCGCTCGTCTGTTACGAGGCAGAACCACGGATCTGGGACGGGTTCTGGACCTTCGACCGCGAACGGGTGGCTGCGATCGACGACTACGTCGCGACGGAGCTCTGAGCTATCCCTGCCGACACCGGTGGGTTTTTGCTTCGCTCGACGAACCATTCAGGAGGAAGTAAACTCCCGTGAACAGCATCACGGTTTTGTGATGCATACCACATCCGATACGCTTTTGGGTGGGTGGCCCAAAATCTCGGGTATGTCAACGATAACGGAGTCCGCCGTCGGCCCCGACGAAATCGCCGTGCTGAAACTCCTCGCGCTCGAAGGCGGACTCGCAGGCGACGTCAAGATTTCCTGTTCCCAGCTTGCGGATCGCCTGGATGCGTCGAACCAGACTGCCTCCCGTCGGCTCCAGCGCCTCGAGTCGGGCGACCTCCTCGAGCGCGACACCGTCAGCGATGGCCAGTGGGTCGCGATCACCGACGACGGTGAGCGTGCGCTTCGCGCCGAGTACGAGGACTACCGCCGGGTGTTCGAGGCAGACTCGGAGGTCGACCTCGAGGGAACGATCACGAGCGGCATGGGCGAAGGTCGCCATTACATCTCGCTGTCGGGCTACCAGCGCCAGTTCGAGGACCGGCTGGGGTACGAGCCGTTTCCCGGAACGCTGAACGTCGAGCTACGCGACGACAGCGTCCGGCGTCGCAGCGCCGTCTCCTCGCTCGAGCCGGTCCCCATCGACGGCTGGGAGGACGAGGACCGGACCTACGGCCCTGCGGTCTGCTATCCGGCGACGATCGAAACTGCCGACGGCGAGAGCTACGAGGGGGCACACACCATCGCGCCCGAACGCACCCACCACGACGAGGACCAGCTCGAGGTCATCGCACCCGACAGGCTCCGGGACGAACTCGGCCTCGAGGACGGGGATCACGTCACGGTCTCGGTGGGTGATCGCCGATGACCGGCACCGACCGCCACGCGGGGTCCAGCGGGTCGAACCCGCAGACATCGACGACCGACACCGTCGATCGCGCATTCGAGTCGCTCGATGCCGGTGATCCCGTGCTCGTCCACGACGCGGCCGACCGCGAGGGCGAGACGGACCTGATTTACCACGCCGACGCCGTCTCCCCCGAGGCGGTCGCGCGCCTGCGAAACGATGCCGGCGGCCTGGTCTGTGTCGCGCTCGGCCACGAGGTCGCGGAATCCTTCGAGTTGCCGTTCTACACCGAGGAGGTCGACCACCCCGCGACCGGGAGCCACGACCTCGGCTACGACGAGCGGTCGTCGTTCTCGCTGACGGTCAACCACCGCGACACCTACACCGGGATCACGGACAACGACCGCTCGCGGACGATCCGTGCGCTGGGGTCGGCCGCCGCAACGCCGGAGGAGACGGCCTTCGCCGACGAGTTCCGTGTCCCCGGACACGTCCACCTGCTGAAGGCCGCGCCGGACCTGCTCGAGCAACGCGAGGGCCACACCGAACTCGGGGTCGCGCTCGCCGAGGCAGCGGCCCTCCCGCCGGCCGTCGTGGTCTGTGAGATGCTGGACGACGAAACCGGGGAGGCCCTCTCCTCCGCCGACGCCCGAGCCTACGCCGAGCGCCACGGCTTCACCTATCTCGAGGGTCGGAACATCCTCGAGCGGTTGGGCTGAGATCGGCGGTCGGTAGCCGTCAGTCGTCGGCTTCGATTCGATCGGCCGACTGCCTGTCGGTGTTTTCTTCCGTTTCGGAGCCGGATCCGCTTCGATACACCGCATACAGCACCAACACCGCGATCGAGAAGTCGAAGCCGTGCTCGACGAGATGGTGGATCGTCATCGGTACGAGCCCGAATACCGTTCCGAGACCGACGAGCGATCGGACTACGAGCAGCCCGAGGACGACTGTAATGAGCAGGTACCGGGTCGATCGCCGGCGGGAGTAGGCGACGACGCCACAACAGAAGAGGACCGTCGTCCCGACGGCTGCCAGCACGATGACCCCGAGTAACACGGGTGCGAGCTGAGGGTCCAGCCATCCGATCTCGAGCGGGTTCGTGTGGGCCATTGCCGCTACCGTACATCGGGCGGAGAGTTACGTATGTGCTTCGGTCGTGCCACTGTCTCGAGGTGGAGATGCCACTGCTGGGGCCCGTTCGGGATGGAGAAATCGGCCGGGTAGCTCGTCATTGACTGCCTGGGGTACCGAAACGAGTCGATTCGCAACGAGAAGGGATTGTGTCGCAACCGACGACAGCCGCTACGAGAACGGCATCGTGCTGGGGCCGTCACTCCGAGAGGTTTATCGAGAGCGCTTTGGTCTGTAGATACGAATCGAGCGCTTCTAACCCCTTCTCTCGACCGATGCCACTCTTTTTCATTCCGCCGAACGGCGTCTCCTCGGAACCGCCGAACCACTCGTTCACGTAGATGCTTCCTGCGTCGATATCGCGGGCGACCCCGAGAGCCCGTTTGATGTCTCGGGAAAAGACGCCGCCAGTGAGGCCGAACTCGACGTCGTTTGCGATCTCGATCGCCTCGTCCCGGTCCGAAAACGGGATCACCGTCAAAACCGGGCCGAAGATCTCCTCCTGGGCGATTCGCATCTCCGGATCGACGTCGGAGAACACCGTCGGCCGAACGAAATACCCGTCGTCGTCTCCCGGCTCTCCGCCGGTCTTGAGCGTCGCTCCCTCGCTTATGCCGATGTCGATGTACTCGAGGACGGTTTCGTACTGGTCAGCGTTGTTGATCGGCCCCATTCCGGGATCTTCCGGCCCGTGTCCGAGGGGGTAAGATTCCGCCCGATCGACGATTCGCTCGACGAATTCGTCGTAGATCGACTCGTGAACGATCGCGCGGTCCGCGGCGGAACACACCTGCCCGGCGTTCGTGAAAATACCGACTGCGATCCAGAACACGGCGTCGTCGAGATCGGCGTCCGGGAGCACGATCGCCGGGTTCTTGCCACCCAACTCGAGCGTCACCGGCGTGATGTGTTCCGCCGCGGACTCCATGACGGCCTGCCCGGTCGGGACGCTGCCCGTGAAGGTGAGCACGTCGACCTCCTCGTGTGATGACAGTGCAGCACCGGGTTCCGTGCCACCGGTAACCACGTTTACGACGCCGTCGGGGACACCGGCGTCCCGGCAGAGCTCCGCGAGGTGTAACGCGGAAAGCGGTGTCGTCGGTGCCGGCTTGATAACAGCCGTGTTCCCCGCCACCAGCGCCGGCGCGAGTCCGCGAGCAGTCAGGTTGAGCGGAAAGTTCCAGGGAACGATCTGCCCGCTGACACCGTACGGTTCCCGAACCGTGAACGTGAACTGCTCGTCCTCGAGCGGAATGCTTTTTCCTTCGATCTTGTCGGCCGCTCCAGCATAGTACTCGAAGAACCGTGCTGCACCGTCGACATCGTGGTGGGCCTGTGTCAACGGTTTCCCCTGGTCTCGGCTCTCGAGGCGTGCGAGTTCGTCTGCGTGCTCCCGAATCTGTTTCGCGATCCGGCGACCGATCCGTGCCCGCTCGGCGGGGGCTTTCGATCGCCATGAGGGAGCGGCGTCCCGTGCGGCCGATACCGCGCGGTCGATGTCCGCGGCGGTCCCTGCCGGGACCCGCGCCAGCGACTCGCCCGTCGCGGGGTCGGTCGTTGTGATCGATTCGTCGGTCGAGGCCTCGACGGATTCACCGCCGATAAACAGGTGATAGCGTTCGTCTATTGCCATGGGTTCTCAACAGCGGACACGCATCGAGGGCCCTCATCGGGCGGCCACGCTGTACCGCTGCCAACAGGAGGATGCCCTATAACAGTATGTGTTCCTACGCCGACCTGTAAACCACTGGTGGTTACATTATGTGTGCTGCGTGCCGTGTTTGAACCCTGATGTGGTTGTCGGACCGGCGGAGTGAGAGCACTGTCGTCGTCGACGACCGGGGACCAGCCGCGGCGATCAGCCCCTCATCGGCCGGGGAACGGACTCCGCCCACGGGATCTTGTATTCGGGTCATATGACCCGTTCCCAGCCATCGGGAACGAGCAAAACCCGTTATCAGTGTACCCCGGCTAGCAGGACGTAACTCACGGGTGCGATTCCAATGACCAACACGCGACGACAGATCAGAACGCAAGTGCACGCAAACGCCGGCATCCACTTCAACGAACTCGTCAGGGAATCCGAGTTCGCGCCGGGACAGATCCAGTACCACGTCCGACGGCTGATCGACCGGGGCGACCTCGTCCGCGAGCAGTTCTACGGGCGCACTCACTACTACCCCCCGGAGTACGACGAGTGGGAACGCGCCGCGCTGGCGCTGTTTCGCCGCGAGACGACTCGCGAGATCGTCGTCTACCTGATCGAAAACGAACCCGCAGCCCCGAGTGCGGTCGCTGCGGACGTCGGGATCGCCCGAAGCACGCTCGAGTACCACCTCGACCGACTCGTCGATCACGAGATCGTCACGAAACGCTACGACGACAGCAACCGTGTCACGCTGGCGCTGGCGAACCCCGAACGGACGGGCCGGTTGCTGACCGAGGTGGAGCCGACGGTGCCGGACCGGCTGATCGACCGGTTTACCCGGCTCGTCGACGAGTTGCTCGAGGGTCCGTCGACGGTCGAGTAGGCGAGGTATCAGGGCTCGAATCGCATCCGGTACCCGTTCTCCCGTTTCTCGTTCTCCCGTTTTCGCCTTTCGTCCCGACCCGTTCGAGTCCTCGAGGGGTCGGCCGGAATCCCCACCCCCACTCGTCTTGGGAAAATCGCGAACACTTAGTACGGTGGCTTTCAACACACACCACCATGGGATTCGACGAGATGGACGTCGACACGATCTGGATGGACGGGGAGTTCGTCGACTGGGACGACGCGCAGGTCCACGTGCTCACCCACGGACTTCACTACGGCAGCGGCATCTTCGAGGGTGCACGCTGTTACGACACCGCCGAGGGGCCGGCCATCTTCCGCTGGGAGGAACACCTCGAGCGGTTCTTCCAGTCGGCCAAGCCATACGAGATGGATATCGGCTTCACCAAAGCGGAACTCACCGAGGCAACTCTCGAACTCATTCGCCGCCAGGATCTGGCCTCCTGTTACATCCGACCGATCGCCTTCTACGGCTACGAGTCGCTTGGCGTCAGCCCGGGCGACTGTCCGACGAAGACCGCCATCGCCGTCTGGCCCTGGGGCACCTACCTCGGCGAGGACGCCCTCGAGAACGGGATCGACGTGATGGTCTCCTCGTGGCGGAAACACGCCTCGAGCCAGATCCCGACCAACGCCAAGACGACGGGGCTGTACGTCAACAGCATGCTCGCGGGCGAGGAGGCCCGCCGGAACGGCTACGCGGAGGCGATCGTCCTCAACAAGGAAGGCGACGTCGCCGAAGGTCCCGGCGAGAACATCTTCCTGGTTCGTGACGGCGAGATCTACACGCCCGGGCTCTCGGAGTCGATCCTCGACGGCATCACTCGCGACACCGTCATCGAGATCGCGGAGGACCTGGGGTATACCGTCCACGACGACGCGTCCATTTCGCGTGGCGAACTCAACACGGCCGACGAGCTGTTCTTCACCGGCTCCGCGGCCGAGGTCACCCCCATCCGGAAGGTCGACAACGTCGTCGTCGGCGACGGCTCGCGCGGTCCGGTGACCGAGGAGATCCAGTCGCGGTTCTTCGAGGTCGTCGAGCGCGAGACCGACGCCTACGACGAGTGGTTCCAGTACGTCTGAGTTGAGCGTTTCCGTCGGCTCGAGCGATACGTTTATTCTGTCAACTGTGTGACAATATAGTATGGAGATTCCGGTCGACCGTCTCGGCGTCCTCGGTATCCTCGGCGTCGTCGGAGTCTGGACGAACGAGCCCGCGCTCTACGCGCTGTTCGCCAGCGACCGGACCATTACGCTCCCGGTCGGTGACCGGGACGGCGTCTCGGAGTAAACGGTTCCGGTCCCGCTCTCGCTCCCGCTCATTCGAGTCGCAGCGGCTGTCGCTCCCCGTAGGTGAGCGTCCGCCAGACCCACTCGACGGGTCCGAACCGGAATCGGTTCAGCCAGGCGACCGACAGCGGCACCTGGATCGCCCAGATCGCCACGACGACGCCCAGCAACTCGAGCCTGCTCAACTGAGCGAACAGCCCCAGACCGTGGCCGTAGAAGATCGTCGTCGCGAGGACGGTCTGGAGCAAGTAGTTCGAGAACGCAGTGCGGCCGACGGCAGACAGCGCCGTGGTTGCGACCCCGTCCGCCGCGGCTCGACAGAGCAGCATGATCCCCGACACGTACGCCAGTGCCAGCAGCACCGACCCCCAGTAGTTGAACTGGTGGGCGAACAGGAGCACTCGGACCGTCTCCCAGCCGATCAGCCCACGGTAGCCGACGCCGGCGAGGATCAGCGCTAGTCCGAGGGTGCCGCCGCCGACGAACAGCCGCCGGTAGAACCGCGTACTCCGCTCGTTCGAGAGGATGCCCCATTTGTAGAGGGCCATCCCGGCGATCATCAGGCCGCTGTAGATCCACAGTGACTCGAAGAGGAACCCGGCCGTCTGCAACGAGACGGCGGTCGGAACCCGGTGGTCCATCTGCTCGAGCCAGCCACCGCGGTAGGCGGTGATCTCCTCGTCGACAGTGCCCTCTGCCCCGTACCCGGCGATCATCCCCTGTTCGATTTCGGCCTGTGTCGCCGGATCCGCCGTCACGTACGCGGCGCCGCTCGCCAGGTACAGCAGCGACGGGATCGAGAACAGGATCAGTCCGAGGAGGAGCAGCCGCGTCGGCCGCCAGTTGCGCACGAACACGACCAGCAGGCCACACACCGCGTACGCGACGAGGACGTCGCCGTACCACAGCAAGTAGGCGTGGCCGAGCCCGATCGCGAGCAGCCAGAAAATCCGACGGAAGTGCAGCCGACGCGCCGGCTGACCCTTTCGCTCCTTCGACTCGGTAAAGAGGACGACGCCGGCCCCGAAGAGGAAGGTAAACAGCGTGACGAACTTCCGCTCGAAGAAGACGTGACTGACGAACCAGGCCGCGTAGTTCCCGCCGGAGAGGTCGCCGTACAGCGTCGGGTTGACCGTTCCGATAACCGGCAGGGCAAAGAGCCAGATGTTGACCGCGAGGATGCCCAGCAGGGCGAACCCCCTGAGGACGTCGAGACTCAGGATGCGGTCGTCGGGGTCGGTCGGTCCGCGGTCCCCGGTTCGCTCCTCGTCATCGGTTTCCGGCGGGGCGGTCCTCGAGTTCGTGGTGGGAGGATCGGCGGCAGACATGTCGCTCTGACAACCACAGTCGTTGGAGGACGAACATATAGGTTACCGAACCGATCGAGGACGTCGGGAGCTAATCGTCGTCGTCAGTTCCCTTCGCCGTTCGCTCGTCGACGACGTCGATCGGGACGCCGGCGTCCATGCCGCGCCGGTCCGCGTCGCCGAACCCTGCGCTCAGCACGCGCGTCAGCGCGTCCTCGACGTCCTCGTCGAGTTCGGTGAACCGGTCGGGGTGGACTTCGATGACAAAGCCCGTCGTGATGTTCGGCGAGGTCGGCAGGAACAGGATGTGTCGGCCGTCGTCCGTCGTCTTCCCGGTCTTGAACGCGGTCATTCGGAGGCCGTCCCACACCTCGAGTTTGACCGGTTTCTGGAGCGATTCCTGTTCCCCCAGTGCCGTTTCGGCGGCCATCTTGGACGCGTTGTAGATCACCCGCATCACGGGGACCCGGTTGACGACGTTGTCGACGAGGCGTTCGACGAGGCCGCCGATGGTCGTCCGCATGAGATAGCCGACCGAGAAGGTGAGGATCGTCACGACGGTCAGTACGACGAGCACCCGGAGCAACTGGGCGAGTTCCTCGCGGGTCTGCTGGCTCTCGATGAGCGGATAGAGCGAATCGGCCTCGAGAATGAGGCCGGGCGTAACCCCGGCCACGAGTCCGTAGAGCCAGTAGATGACGTAGAGGGTCACGAGGATCGGGCCGAGAACGATCAACCCGCTCGCGAAGTCCCGCTTCCACGAAGCCATGTAGGAGTCCTCTCACCAGGGGATAAAGAGCCCTTTCCTTTGCTTTCAACTCCCGAAGACGGCCCGGAGCGCGAACCGGATGTTCCCCTTCCGTTCCATCATGCGCCTGTAGAAGTACGACAGCCACCGGCCGCCGTAGGGGACGTACTGGTAGACGTCGTACTCCGCGGCGAGGTCGAACTGGGCGTCGGTCCTGACCCCCATGAGCATCTGAATCTCGAAGTCCGTGCCGTGTTCCTCGTGGAGGTCGATCGCGTGCTCGATGATCGCCGGATCGTGGCTGCCGACCCCGATGCCGCCGTCGAAGTGTTCGAACGCGTACTCGAGCAGGGCCTTCAGTTCGCGGTCGACGCGCTCGGTGTCGGTGTAGGCGACGTCCGCGGGTTCGTCGTAGGCCCCCTTCACGAACCGGACCTTGCCGGGGACGTCGGCGAGCCGTTCGACGTCCTCGCGGGTGCGCTCGAGGTTGGCCTGGACGCAGACGCCGACGCCGCCGTCGTGTTCGCGGGCGAGTTCCTCGTAAGCGTCCAACGTTGCGTCGGTCGTCGTGTGATCCTCCATGTCGATCCAGACGAAGACGCCGTGGTCCCGGGCGGCGTCGACGATCGACTCGAGTTCCTCGCGGAAGACGTCCTCCCCGATGTCGAGACCCAGTTGGGAGGGTTTGACCGAGATGCAAGCATCGAGGTCCGAACGGGCGATGTCGGCGACGAGCGAGCGATACTCCGCCGCGTCCGACCGGACCGGCGGGCGTTCGTCGTAGTGTTCGCCCAGCAGGTTGACGATCGCTCCGACGTCTCGCCCGTTGATCGACCGGACGTGGTCGAGCGCCTCCGCGGCGGATTCCCCGGCGACGAACCGGCTTGCGATCGGCGGGATCATACTCGATACGTCGGTCGCCAGTTATATGGAATTTGGTATAGCGGCGTCGTGCGTCGACGGACGGACCCGCGCGTTCACGGGCGGCTCCGCGCTCGAGTGACGGCGGTCCTGACTGTCGCTGCCGGGGACAGGTGGGGCGGTTTCGGGCTCGAGGGCAGGAACGGAACCGGACGGACGCGACCGGTAAGCCAAAGCCCCGTCGGGCGACACGGCCACTGCATGGACATGACCATGGACAGCGATCCGGACGTCGTCGTCCTCCGCGAGGGGACCGAGGGACTGTCGATGGACGCCTACGCCGAACGGCTACGCGAACGACTGCCCGGCAGCGACGTCGCGCTCGCCCGGACGCCCCGCGAAGAGCGCGAACTCGTCGCCGAGGCCCCGGTCGTCACCGGCATCGGGATCGACGAGGACCTGCTCGAGGCCGCCGACGAACTCGAGTTGTTCGCCGCCACCTCGGCGGGGACCGAGCACCTCCCCAAGGACGCGCTCGCGGCCCGCGGTGTCACCGTCACCAACGCGGGCGGGATCCACGCGCCGGGGCTCGCCGAACAGGCGCTCGGCAACATGCTGGTCTTCGCCCGCCGACTCCACGAGGGCTGGCGACGCAAACGAAACGGCGAGTGGCGCCACTTCCAGTCGGGCGAGTTTACCGGCAGCACCGTCACCGTCCTGGGGTTGGGCTCGATCGGGCAGGCGCTCGTCCAGCGGCTCGAGGGGTTCGACGTCGAGACGATCGGCGTCCGCTACACCCCCGAGAAGGGCGGCCCGACCGACGAGGTCGTCGGCTTCGACGAGGCGGCGATCCACGACGCCCTCGCCCGCAGCGAGTACGTCGTCGTCGCCTGCCCGCTGACCGACACGACCCGCGGGCTGATCGGCGAGGCCGAACTCGCGACGCTGCCGCCGGAAGCCGTCCTCGTCAACGTCGCCCGCGGGGGAATCGTCGACACCGACGCCCTGGTCGCGGCCTTACAGAAGAACAAGATCCGTGGGGCCGCGCTCGACGTCACCGATCCCGAGCCGCTGCCCAACGATCACCCGCTGTGGGACCTCGAGAACTGTCTCATCACGCCCCACACGGGCGGTCACACGCCGAAACACTGGGATCGAATGGCCGACATCGTCGCGCACAATGTCGACGCGCTCGAGGCGGGCGACGGGACCGAGGCGTTCCGGAACGTCGTCGTCGCGCCCGACTCGAGCTAACGCGAGTCGGGGCCGGCGTCGGATTCCGAACCACCGGCGATTAAGACCCGCGGGTTCGTCCCCGCGGATATGACACTACTCGAGACGGTCGTGATCGCGTTCTGGGCGATGTTGCCCGCCTACGTGCCGAACAACGCCGCGGTTCTCGCGGGGGGCGGCCAGCCCATCGACGGCGGACGAACGTGGGGTGACGAGCGCGTCCTCGGCGACGGGAAGACCTGGCGCGGCACCGCGGCGGGGATCGCCGCCGGACTGGCGCTTGCGGGCGTGTTGACGCTGCTGGCCGACGACGTCGGCGCGGCGCTCGGGTTCGCGGTCCCGGCGTTCGAACCGCTGGCCGCGCTGGGACTGGCCGCCGGGGCGATGCTCGGCGACATCCTCGCGTCGTTCCTCAAGCGCCGCACGGGTCGCCAGCGCGGGGCAATGTTCCCCGGCCTCGACCAGCTTGACTTCGTGGTCGTCTCGCTGCCGCTCACGGCGCTGCTGGCGACCGAGTGGTTCCTCGAGTGGTTCACCTGGGACGTGATCCTCGTCGTCGTCGTGCTCACGCCCGTGTTGCACGTGACGACGAACGTGGTCGCGTACAATCTCGGGCTGAAGGACGAACCCTGGTAGTCCGGCCGTCGCCTCTCCGTTTTTGCTACTCGAGCGCGTCCCGGAGATCCGTCACGGCGTCGTCGTAGGCCTCGTGGGCGCGCTCCAGGTCGATCGGGCCGCCGACCATCGAGAAGAACCCGTGGACGACGTCGTCGTAGTGGTGATGCGCGACCGGAACGCCCGCGTCCTCGAGGCGGTCGGCGTAGGCCCCGCCGTCGTCACGCAGGGGGTCGAACCCCGCGGTGACGACCGTCGCGGGCGGCAGGTCCGACAGGTCGTAGGCGCGACGAGGGAGCGCGTAGACGTTCCCCCGGTCGACCTCGTCGGCGAAGTACTGCTCGCCGAACCAGTCGACCTCGTCGGCGGTCAGGAAGTACCCCTCGGCGTTTTCCTCGTAGGCCGCGGTTGCGGTGACGTCGCCCGTGCTCGGGTAGATCAGCAACTGGTATGCCGGCTCGGGATCGCCGTGATCGCGCGCGAAAAGCGCCGTCGCGGCCGCGAGGTTCCCGCCCGCGCTGTCGCCCGCGAGGGCGATCCGATCCGGATCGGCCTCGAGGTCGGGCGCGGCCTCGGCCGCCCACTCGAGGGCGGCGTAGCAGTCCCGTAGCGCCGCGGGGAAGGGGTGTTCGGGTGCGAGCCGGTAGTCAACGCTGACGACGGGGTAGCCCGACTCGTCGGCGAGTTTCCGGCAGGTCACGTCGTGGGTCTCGAGGCCTCCGATCACCCAGCCCCCGCCGTGGAAGTAGAGGACGAGCGGTTCGTCCGCGGGCTCTGCTCGCGGCTCGTAGTACCGGATCGGCAGGTCGCCGTCCGGGCCGTCGATCGTCCGGTCCTCGACGCTCTCGAGGCCGATCTCCGCCCCGGCCCCGACCTGGAGCTGTTCGAACAGCTCTCGGGCCTCCGCGGGCGAGACCTCCTCGAAGTCGGGGACGTCGACCGACTCGTACATGCGGAGAAACGACTGCACGTCGGGGTGGGGTTCGTCGGCGCGCGGGAGTGTCATCGAACGAATGGTTTCGTCGCCGGCGCAAAAAGGTAGGGTTGCCGGCAGCGACGGTCGGGCCGTTCCACACCGCTTATTTCGGTGGCGCGCGCCCCTTCGAGCGATGACGACCCAGGACACCCAGGACCTCATCGACGCGCTCCGGAACGCCGACGCCGTCCAGTTCGGCGAGTTCGAACTCTCCCACGGCGGCACGAGCGAGTACTACGTCGACAAGTACCTCTTCGAGACGGACCCGACCTGTCTCGAGGCCGTCGCCGAGGCCTTCGCCGACCGCGTGGGCGACGACGACAAACTCGCCGGCGTCGCGCTGGGTGCGGTTCCGCTCGCGGCGGCGACGAGCGTCGCGGCCGACGTTCCTTACGTCATCGCGCGCAAGCAGCGCAAGGAGTACGGCACCGGAAACCTGATCGAGGGTCGACTCGAGGAGGGCGAGGAGGTCGTCGTCTTAGAGGACATCGTGACGACGGGGACGAGCCTGGTCGAGGCCATCGAGGCGCTGCGCGAGGCCGGCGCGACGGTAGACCGCGCGCTCGTCGTCGTCGACCGGGAGGAGGGCGGCCGCGAGAACGTCGAGGACGCCGACGTCGAGATGGAGTCGCTGGTGACCGCGAGCGAGTTGCTGGCCGATCGGGACTGATCGCCGCCAGCGGTCACTGCCGGGCCCTGTACCGGCGGTAGACGGCTACCGAGAGTACGAGCACCAGAACCCCGCCGGCGGTCAGCGCTCCGCCGACGACCCACTGGCCCCGAAAGCCGATCAGCATCGGGCCGAGGGCCGCGGCGAACACCCCGGCATGGACGAGGACACCGACGGTGACGAACGCGAGCAGGGTCGCCCGATCGATCGACGACATTGCCGCCTCGAGGTCGTCGTCGCCGCCCGGGCCTTCGTTTCCGGACCCGTCGAACGGATCCTCGAGCGGGTCGCCGGCGAAGGGATCCTCGAACGGGTCTTCGAACGGATCGTCGTCCGATGGGTCCAGGAGCACGGTGGAGTTTCTCGGCCCGTGGAGAAACCCGTTGGGCCAACAGGCCCGGGCCGTCGGGACCGCGTTCCATCACAACGCTTTTATTCCGCTCGAGACTACGCGTAGCCACGATGGTAGGTGTCCGCTTTACAGGGGCTTTCGCCCGCTTCTAACCACTCACACCTACCGCTCGCTGTGTTTGCGATCGCGACCGCACACAGCGCGGCGGCGAGCGCGGACGCCCGACCGAACTTCTCACCGAAGTTCCCAACCTAGCTACAGCTATGTCAGAACCAGAACCAGAACCAGAAGCAGAACCAGAAGCAGACTCACAGGAACGGATCGCAGTAGTACTGCCCGACGGCTCCGAACTCGAGGTCGACGCCGACGCGACCGTCGAGGACTGCGCCTACGAGATCGGGCCCGGTCTCGGCAGCGACACCGTCGCCGGCAAACTCGACGGCGACCTCGTCGCCAAGGAGGAACCCGTCTACGACGGCGCGGAACTCGAGATCATCACCGACGACGGCGGCGAGGAGTACCTCCGCGTGATGCGCCACTCCGCCTCGCACTGTCTCGCCCAGGCCGTCGAGCGGCTGTACGACGCCGAGGAGGTCAAACTCGCGATCGGTCCGCCGACGGACGAGGGCTTCTACTACGACTTCGACAACCTGGACGTCGACGAGGACGACCTCGAGGAGATCGAGGCCGAGATGGAGGAGATCGTCGAGGCCGACTACGAGATCGAACGCGAGGACGTCTCGATCGAGGAGGCCGAAGAACGGCTCTCGGACGAACCCTACAAACTCGAACTACTCTCCGAGTTCGCCGACGAGAACGATCAGGTCTCGTTCTACAAGCAGGGCGAGTGGGAGGACCTCTGTGCCGGCCCGCACGTCGACTCGACGGGCGAGATCGGCGCAGTCGAACTGCTCGAGATCGCCGGCGCCTACTGGCGCGGCGACGAGGAAAACGAGATGCAGACCCGTATCTACGGCACCGCGTTCGAGGACGAGAGCGATCTCGAGGAGTTCCTCGAGCGGAAACGGGAGGCCGAGAAGCGCGACCACCGGCGGATCGGCAACGAAATGAACCTCTTCTCGATCCAGGACGTCACCGGCCCCGGCCTCCCGCTGTATCACCCGCCGGGCAAGACCGTCCTCAAGGAACTCGAGGACTTCGTCGAAGATCTGAACAAAGAGGCGGGCTACGACTACGTCGAGACGCCCCACGTCTTCAAGACCGACCTCTGGCACCGCTCGGGCCACTACGAGAACTACGCCGACGACATGTTCATCTTCGACGTCGGCGACGACGAGTTCGGCCTGAAGCCGATGAACTGTCCGGGCCACGCCGCCATCTTCCAGGACCAGTCCTGGAGCTACCGCGATCTCCCCATTCGGTACGCCGAGAACGGCAAGGTGTATCGGAAGGAACAGCGCGGCGAACTGTCCGGCCTCTCCCGCGTCTGGGCCTTCACCATCGACGACGGCCACCTGTTCGTCCGCCCCGACCAGATCGAACAGGAGGTCGAGCAAATCATGGGGATGATCACGGACGTCCTCGAGACGTTCGACCTCGAGTACGAGATGGCGCTTGCCACCCGCCCCGAGAAGTCCGTCGGGAGCGACGAGATCTGGGAGAAAGCGGAGGACCAGCTCCGGAGCGTTCTCGAGGACCACGGCCACGAGTACGAGATCGAGGAGGGTGACGGCGCCTTCTACGGGCCGAAGATCGACTTCGCGTTCGAGGACGCGATCGGCCGCTCGTGGGACGGCCCCACGGTCCAACTCGACTTCAACATGCCCGAGCGGTTCGACCTCTCCTACGTGGGCGAGGACAACGAGGAACACCGCCCCGTGATGATCCACCGCGCGCTGTACGGCAGCTACGAGCGGTTCTTCATGATGCTTATCGAGCACTTCGAAGGGAAGTTCCCGCTCTGGCTCGCGCCCGAACAGGTCCGCGTGCTGCCGATTTCCGACGAGAACCTCGAGTACGCCCGCGAGGTCGCGGTGGAGTTCGACGACTTCCGCGTCGAGGTCGACGACCGCGACTCCACCTTAGAGCGCAAGATCCGCGCGGCCCACGACGATCGGGTCCCCTACCAGATCATCGTCGGCGACAACGAGGAGGAGGCCGGCAACATCTCGGTGCGTGACCGCTTCGAGGACCAGGAGTACGACGTCGAGATCGAGGCGTTCAAGGAGCATCTCGAGGCCGAACGCGACGAGCAACGGTCCCAGCCCGACTTCCTGCAGGACTGACGGCGGGAGCTCACCGGCTCCGTTTCGAACCACGTTTGTGGATACCAAACCACGCCCGGTGATCGAAATACCCATACTTGCGGAATCGTGCATACCTATATGAACCGCGCCGAGAAGGCCGCCCTCCAGTTGCGGGCGGTCGACGTGTTGCGAATGCTCAAGGAGACCCGGACGTACGAGGAACTCGCCGAGACGACGGGGCTCCCTGCGGGCGACCTCAACCGCTATGTCAACGGCCACGTCCTCCCGGGCACGGATCGTGCCCGCGAGGTCGTCGAGGAACTCGGCCGCGAGGCGCTGGCCGGCGAACTCGACGCCCGCATCCGGGTCGACGACGAGGGGTACGTCGATAACTCCGAGACCGTCTTCGACCAGTCCTTCCTTGATCTCGTCGCGCCCGTCGTCGCCAACGGCTTCGACTTCGGCCGCCCGGACGTCGTGCTCACCGCGGCGACCGACGGAATCACCCTCGCCGCTTCGCTGGCCAGTTACTACGGGACTCGCTGTGCTTACGCGAAAAAGAGCAAGGAGACCGCCGTCGAGGAGTTCATCGAGGCCCGCGAACGGCTCCAGTCGGGGATCGAACTCACCTACTATCTTCCAGCGGGAGCCATCGACGCCGGTGAATCCGTCCTCGTCGTCGACGACCTCATTCGCTCGGGCGAGACGCAGGAACTCCTGCTCGATATCGTCGACGCCGCCGACGCCGAGGTCGCCGGCGTGTTCGCTCTCATCGCCGCCGGTAACGACGGAATCGAACGCGCCCGTGAACGTACCGACGCGCCGGTCGGCTCGCTGACGACCGTCTGAAACCACGCCGCCGCCTCGATACCCGTCTTCTCCACGAGCGAGCGACCCCGTTTCGACGTTTCCAGGGACAGTCACCCCTCGTGTTCGGCTTCGACCGTCCCCTCCGACTCGAGTTCGTCGAACAGCGCCGACACCCGCTCGCGTACCTCCTCGCGGATCTCCCGGACGCGCTCGAGGTTCTCTTCACCCGGGTCCGGGAGGTCCCAGTCCCGAACGTCCACCCCGGCGTCGAGTTCCAGCGTCGAACACCCCATCGTCGCGACGCGATCGCAGGTCTCGAGCGTCTCGGTCGAGACTTCCTGGGGCGTGCGGTCCGAGAGATCGAATCCCTCTTCGGCCATCGCCTCCGCGACTACCTCGTGTACGTCGTCGGCCGGGTGGGTTCCGCCGGTGACGATCTCGAGGTCCTCGAGGCCGCGATCCGCTTTCTCGCGCTCGGCGTAGGCAGTTGCCATCTGGCTTCGTCCCGCGTTCCGGACACAGACGAAGGCGATTCGTCGACCGGAGTCCGATTCGGTGTCCATATGCGAGAGGACGGCCGTCGCTTACCTAACGGTTCGTATGTGTGATACTGTGGGATACGTACGCACGGGTTTCTCACTGTCGGAGCGAGTGGCGACTCGATCCGGTTCGAGGACCCGGAGACGGAGTTACCGGACGATCGTTACCGGCACCGGCGACCGTCGGGCGACCGTCTCCGCGACGCTGCCGAGCAGAATCCGACTCGCACCCGTCCGACCGTGACTCCCGATGACGATGTGGCCGACGTCGTGTTCGCCCGCGTAATCGACGATCGACTGGGAGACGCCGCCCACGACTTGGTCCGTCTCGATCTCCCGGTCGTACTCAGCGGCCTCCCGGCGGGCCTGCTCGAGGATGTTGTCGGCCTGGGTCTCGTGATGTTTGCGGATCTCGTCGTAGTTGGCCATCGCACCGCCTTCGATCCCCGTCGCTGCGTAGAAGTCGCCGGGATCGAGGACGTGAATCGCAGTGATCTCGGCGTCCGGATACTCCGTGCAAGCGAACTCGAGGGCCTGAGTCGACCGTTCCGATTCGTCGACAGGAACGAGGACGTGATCGGTCATACTCGACTGTACTCCACGTTGCCGCTTAAGTATCGGGTGTAACTACTGCTTGCCGGGAACTCCGATAAAAAACGCGATGTATAGCGACGCCGGTGAGCCGACGTTACTTCGCTCGACCCTGACCGCCCGTGTTGGACGGTCGGACCTTCTCGGCACCTTTGCCGCGGTTGTTCAGACCGCGGTTGTCCTTGCCCGCGTTGGTCAGCCCGCGGAAGGCACGGTTCCGGTGGGCGTCGTCGCAGATCCAGTTGAGGTCGTCGTCGTTCTCGATCGCCGGGTGGTTCGGATCCACGAGGATCACTTCGAACCACTTCTGGGAGCCGTCTTCGCCGACCCAGTAGCTGTTGAGCACCCGCAGGTTGGGGTACTTCCGGGAGACGCGCTCCTCGCCGATGCGCTGGATGTTCTTGCGCCGCCCGATGCGGTTGACACCCTGGCGCTTCGATCGGCGGCCGGCGGTGAACCGTTCCTTCCGGGCGGTCCCCTTGCGGACCGAGACCCGGGTCACGACGATGCCCTGCTTGGCCTTGTAGCCGAGTTCGCGGGCCTTGTCGAGTCGCGTCGGGCGTTCGATCCGCTCGATCGCGCCCTGTTCGCGCCATTCCTGTTTTCGCTGCCACTGCAGTTCCCCGAGTTTGCCCTCGTCGGGGTCCTTCCAGGCGTCCTTGATGTGAGAGTAGAAGCTTTTTGCCATGGTTATCACCCGCGGGCGTTTCCTGGTTCAATCCCGAAGGGGATCACATCCCGACCTGTGGCGGCGTCGGTGCCGAACAGGTGCCCGCTGGCGCCCGCGACCCAGCGAGTCGTCGAAACGTACTCAGCGGCGGTGTATAAGCGCTTCGAACCGCCCTGACCCTGTCTCGCCCTCTCGAACGGCCGGGTGAGCACCCTCCCGGCTCGACCTGTTTCGGTTCCCTCCACTGGCCCGATACTCGAGTCTCGGTTCGAGCACATGACGTTCGTTCTCGATCCGGCGGTTCAGCCCGGATACGAAGCCGGAAGCCGCCGTTTCGGTCCCCCATCGGAGCAGACCCTGACCGCAAATTTCGTATAGCTATATATGATTTATCGTTTCGAATGGCGCTCCCCGAATACGGAACACTGCTGGAGAGTATCGCATGGGTTGGACGTCTCTCCACCGAAATCCCGCCGAGCGAGAGATCAGGTCCGAAAAACCGGTTAACAGTCGGCTGCCTGGTCCGCGTGGGCCTCGATATTGGCCCAGACCTCCTCCATGAGTTCGCCCGTCTTGGCGACGAGTTCGTCGACCTCGCCATCGGCGTCTGCGGGCGCACATCCGAGGTCACGGATCGCCTTCGTCGCCGAGACGTGATAGACGTGTACCCCGTCGTCGGCGTCGGTCTCGTAAACCGCGGTCGTACAGGGGAGCATGCCGGCCAGCGACTGATCGATCGCGATCGCGTCGCGGGCGATCTCCGGATGACACATCACGAGCAGGGCCGTCCGTTCGACCTCCTCGCCGAGCATTCCCTCGATCATCCGGTCGAGATGGGTCACCTGGACCGTCTCGAAATCGGCCAGTTCGTGTTCCAACTGGACGAACGGCACCGCGTCCTCGAAGTCCATCTCCAGCGTGGTGTGTAAGGCCTCCTCCGCGGTCGGTGCAGGCAGACGATTCGCCCCGGAATCCGTCGCGTCGCTCATGAGGTATCGTCCGCTCCGGGGATGCAAAAACGTGCGGGCGTCGGGGCCTCCCTCTCGAGTCGGCGTCCTGGCTCGATCGCGACGATCTGAACGGCGGTCGTTACGCGAACTCCGCGACGGTCTCGAACGTCCCCGAGGCGATCGCGTCGGCGACCTCGTCGCTCGAGAGATCCTCAGAAGCCGGCACTTCCCTGGGGTATTTCCTGCGGAAGTAGCCGATCGCGTTGCCGACGTCCCGGGCGAGGAATTCGTCGGCGTTCTCGTGGTCTGTCGGGACGGCCTGAGGCCAGTCGAAGACCGTCACGCCTGATTCGTCGACGAAGACGTTGTACTCGCTCATGTCCGCGTGAACGTAGCCACCCTCGTAGGCACGTGCGATCTCGGAAAGGAGCAGATCGAGGACGTCTACCACCTGCTCTGACTCGAGTTTCGTCCGCGAGAGCTCGACGCCGTCCATCTTCTCCATGACGATGGCGTGGCGGTTCTGGTCGATCGGCTGCGGGACCGAGACGTCTGGGTATAGCTCCTCTAGGATCTCGTACTCGCGCTCGGCGGCCTTCCGGGCGGTGTACATCCAGGAGACGTGTTCCTTGTCCGATGCGTAATCGCGTTCCTTGTGGACCTCTCGGAAGTTCGTATAGCCCTCGCGGTGATACTTCAGCGCCAGCGGTTTGTAGGAGCGAACCTCGTAGACGTCGCTCTCTTTGCCAACGCCCAGCGGCGAGCCGAACTCGCCGATCGTATCACGCTGGACCAGCGCTCGCAGCGCCAGGGCGTCGTACCCCTCGAACTGGAGGGTATAGCCCTCGTACTGGATCGTTTTCTTCTCGACGAGCCCGCGCTTGAGACAGCGCTCGAGCCGGTACTCGACCTCTTCGTCCGTCATGTCGGCGAATTTCGGGAGCTTCTCCCGCTGCACCCACTCGGAGAACCGCATCCCCTGTTCGACCCCCGAAAGGAGATAGAAGTCGGCTTCCTCGAGTTCGGGGAGAAGCTCGGCGACGTTCCGCACCATGACGCGGAGTAGCCGTCCGGTACGTAAAAACGTCGTGACCCGCGGGGGACCTCGAGCGGCCCTCCGAATTCGCTCTCGAGACGGCGATCAGCCCTCGAAAACCTCCGCCAGTTGCTCTCGCATGAACTCCCGGCGGTACTGGCGCCGTTCCTCCTCCGAGAGGTAGTTCTTCATGACGACCGAGGAGTCGGAACTGCCCTGTTCGGCGGCGATCACGTCCAGGTTTTCCCGGAGGTTCTTCATCGCCTGGTTGTAGGTAGTGTACCAGAACCGCCGCCCCATCTTCGAGGTCGGAAGGTCGCCCTGCACGCGGACGCCGGCGTCCTCGGCGAGTCGCTGGAACCGCGCCTGGACCGTCTCGCCCGTAATGTGGCCGCTCGCGGAGCGACTCGAGGGGAACAGGTATCCCGACCACCCGGAGTCTTCGTCGAGTTGCTCGATCCGGGCGGCTAGCTTCGACGTGCCGTAGATCAACGCGACCGTTCCCGGCCCGTTCTTTCGTTCGTCCCCGAACGCGATATGGGGGTCGTCGCCCTCGAGGACCAGTTGCGAGGTGTGTAACGCGGCGACCTCGTTTCGACGCAACCCCCAGGCACAGAGCGCGAGGACGACCAGTTCCTCGCTCTGGGAGTCGGCGGCGTCGTCCAGTCGACTTACCTGTCGGCCCGTGAGCGCGGCGTTGTCCGGCTCCTCGCGGGACCAGTTGTACTCCTCGTCGATTCGTTCGACGGGGTTGAACGCGGCTTTGGCCCGCCGCTCGAGGTGTTCGTAGAACTGGCCCACGTCGCTGAGATACCGGAGCTTCGAGGCGTCGGTCCCGAGTTCGTAGTTGAGTTCGTCGAAGACGACCAGTGCACGCCGGATCTCGTCGCTCTCGTTGGCCGGATCGGCGGCACGGTCGACGAGATTCGCCTCCTCGTGGACCTCCCGGTAGATCCGGGCGTAGGTCGCGAGCCGGGACTGTTTGGTCTGGACGGTCGAGGTAGCGAGTTGCCGCCGTCGCTCGAGCGTTTCCAGGTACGACTCGAGCTCGTCGATGGTGGACTCGTCTTCGATCCCCCACTGGTAGGACGCCGACGACTCGGGTTCCTCGTAGCCGACCGTTGCCAGGAAATCGGTCAGCGTCATGTCGTGGTGTTCCCGCAGGGCGTAGGCAATCCCGGAGTAACCGGCGTCGGCGACCTGCCGGTAGGAGGGCCGTTCCGTGAGGTCGACCCCGGAACGCTCGAGGTCGGGTTCGATCTTCTCGGCCCAGAACGACTGGAGTTCTTCTAGGGACATCCGTGACCAGCGGATCGTTTGGCCGCCGCTCATCGGTACCTCTCACCGACGGCCGTCTCGAGGAGTTTGCTGATCGGTGCTCGCTCTCTCGGCAGCGTGGCCCGATCCCCCATGGATCCGGGTCGCCGGACCGAAATTGGATGGCCGTTTTCACCGGTTCGACCCCAGGGGTCGTGTCCGTATTCGACGACTTCTGACGCCGGTTCTTCGACCCGGACTGATTCGTTGCTCGTCATCTCCTACCCTCTCGTAGCTATGACAGTCACGTAAAACTACTGCTTAATCGGTTGTCGTGTAGTGGACAAACGACTCAAGCAGCAGTTCTGAGAAAAAGGCAAAATACCTCTATTGGGGTCTGTAGGGCCCGATTTCTGGAATATTGGTGGTTGGTGATCCTGGGTCGAGTGACGGGTCGTCGGGATTTCCTTCGCCACTTGCAGTCAGTGGTGCCGGTCGTCACAGGCGGTCGAGAGCGTGAGCGGCAGGAGCACTCCAGCAGATATCCAATTTGCTGGGGGACGGAACGGTCGCCACCACCGACGTCGGCACCGGCACGCGGGTCACCCGAGGTCGGTCGGGAATCGCCTCGAGCAAGCGCGGTGTCCGCGATGCCCGGGTACGCGGGGACAATCGATGAGGTACCGACGGAAAGGGTGACTACAGTCGCCCCCTCGAACGGCAGAGGTCGGACGTGCTGGTGCGAACTGTGCTAACGCGTGGTATCGGCCGGTGGGCTTCGAGAAACGGCTCGAGATCGTTGCGGACCGATACCTCGGGGGGGTTCGGAGACGTCGAGGCCACTGGCGGATCGGCAACGGCTCGTTGCGAAAGCGTGCGTCGGTCGGTCTACGGAGAGGCCGTCAAGACCGGCCGGTCGACGGTGGAAGGCTGGGAATTGTCGCTTTCCGTCGGACGTCCGCCCGCGTCGTCGGAGTAATCAAAGCACGATTTCGTCTCGAGCGACTACTCGAACCGGTGGGGCCGTTCCATCGGTACGGCCGAACGGAAACGCGGTCGAGATGGACAGCTCGAAATTCCGTCCATCGTTGACGATCACGACGTCGTCGGAGCGGCCCAGGGGCTTTCGGTGCCCGTTCGTGGATCACAGGAGCCTCCTCGGCCGGATGAGGTTCGACCGCCCACCAGTAACTCGTCGGACACAAAGACGGAGTTCGTTTCGTCCCGAGTTCCGTTCGCACCGTTGCCCGACTCCGTATAGGGCGATTTCCGTTCCTGGAGTCGAGGACGGGGAGAGATCTCACCCTTGGTCGCCGTTACGGTGCCGCTCGAGGTCCGGACCGATGTTCGTCCCGATACGAGAGCGTCCCCTCCCGGGAAGTACCGTGGTACACGTCTGGTGGATGAGCCGGGAAACGGGTCCCGGGGTTGGGGGCTCCGTTTGCTTCGTGACGGGTCCGGCGCCGGCTTTCGACGGTCCTTCTCGGCCCCCGCTGTGGCTGTCGCTCTCTCTCTCTCTCTTGCTCTCTCGAGTGCTGTGTTTCGAGCGGCCGTCGGGAACTCGCCTCGACAGCCAGGAGACGAATAAACTAATTAGAGCTATATCTTTTCGTGCCCCCGTCGAAGACTAGTTTGACGAGGAAACTACCCGGAGAGTACTTCCGGGGCAGAATCACTCCGGTCCCGTATCAACCGACCGCGTGCGGGGACCGAGCACCGCATATGCAACCGTTGGCGTGTTCGGCGTGCGGACGACCGGGAAGCCACGAGGCCGTTCATTACGGCATGCATTCGTCCCACCGACACTCTTCGACGGGCATCGTCGACTCGAACACCGTCCGCGATCGTCCATCGGAAGCTTCCACGACCACTGCGACCTCATCCCCCGGGTACGCAGATCGAACGCTGACACTATTCGCATTCCCATCGTCCGTGATCGGGAATTCAACCTCGCCGTTCCCGTTGCCGGTCGCCCAAATCAACTTCTCTTCGCCGTTCACGAGCACACGAATCTCCTCGAACTCGTCGCTCGTCAGTGCGTAATTTCTGTACGTCACGTCTGCGTCGAGCCGGAGATGTAACCACGGATCGTTCGGATGCTCGGGCTTCCACGTCGCAGTGACCTCTAACCCCGTCTCGAACGGAATTGGGATACGATGGCTCTGCCCGAACGTCGTGTGCGAATTCTCACTGAAAATCGCTTGTCGCCGACCCGGACGATCCGGTACCGACGTGACGTGCAGAAATGAGAGTAACCCGAAATCAACGGTTTCAGTCGTAAACGATGCAGTTTCGTCGCCAGAAACCGCTACCAGCGTTGTATTGCCACGTTCCTCAGCTACCCATCGTAGGTCCCTCGTCATCGACTCCGTTTCCGTCCACGCCCACCACCACCGGTGATCGGATTCCGGCGGATTTCGGACCACCACCAACGCTTCGTCTTCATCCGTAGAAAGAACGTCTTCACGATCCCCGCTTGGAAACGGGTCGATCACCCAGTGGGTATCCTCGTACCGGCGAACGTGGGCTTTCTCGGTGGCTATCTCCTCTTTTACACGCTTGTCTTCTGGGACAGTATATTCACCTACGGATATCGGCGATTCGAGCCAGTTATCCGTATCGTAGATGTATTCGACCGTTTGACCACGCGAGACGTCTTTCCCGTTTCTGCGCTCTCCATCGACCAACAAGTACGCTTCGGGTTCACGTGTAGAGAATATGGGATCCACATCGGGCGGAGATGTTCCCTGGACATGCAGGCGGTCTGTGATAGACGACCAATGGAATCCGACGGTGTAATGGCGAGGACCATCGCTGGAAAGGGTGGTGCAGCCAGCCAGTCCAGCGCCGGCAGCGATACCGAGTCCGGCAAGCAGGGAACGACGCTTCATCGTACTCCTCGAGGTTCAGACTGATCGGACTTATTCCCCGCCATTGTTCTCAACGCTGACATCACGTGTAACGGAGTAAGGAGCCGCTCCAACCGGTTGCGAACTACACCTCCCGTACTGACCGATCGTGAACGTATCCGAACCCCTAGTCCTCAATTAAGAACCGTTATCGTTATGAGCTGATAAACTGTGCGAAAGGGAGTGAAACCCCTCGAGGACCGGGTCGTCGGATCGACCGGTCACACGACGAGTGAACACGGAGAATTCCCGAGGGTGGGAGTCCAGCCACCTTCGACCGCCTGCGGTCGGGAGTTACGAGGTCGGGATCCCATCGGAATCGATTTCCACGTTGCTCGCATGAGGTCGACCATGACGGAACTCGCCGACCGCGAGTGGCGATTGATCCGGGACGACCCCCGTGATGGGGCCACCCAGATGGCGCTCGAGGAGATCGCCGCCGAGCGCGCCCTCGAGGACGACGTCCGGACGGTCCGGGTCTACTCGTGGGAGCCGAGTACGCTCTCGCTCGGCTACCGCCAGGATGCCGCCTCGGTCGACTGGGAGTACTGCGATCGCGAGGGGATCGACGTCACCCGGCGACAGACCGGCGGCGGCGGCATCTACCACGATCGGTACGCCGACATCTCCTATACGATCGTCGCGCCCGCGGACGAGGTGCCCGGCGACCTGATGGACTGTTACGCCCTGTTTTGCGAACCGATCCTCGAGGCGTTCGACCGAATGGGCGTCGACGCGGACTTCGCGGGGGCCGAGCAGGCGTCGATCTACTACCCCTCGTGCTACCTGCGGGACATCAACCCGGCCCACGACGTCGTCGCCCCGGCGAGCGTAGAAGGCGAAGCGGGCAAGATCAGCGGCAACGCCCAGTACCGCCAGCGCGACGTCGTCATCCAGCACGGATCGTTGAGCTACGACCTCGAGCCCGAACGCCACGTCGGCGTCTTCGACCCCGAAGACGACCTCGAACCGGAGACGTTCGTCGACCGCGTCACGAGCATCAGCGAGCAGGCCGGGATCGACCGGGAGGAGGCGGTCGAGACCCTCGGGGACGCGCTGGCCGACTGGTGTGACGCCCACGAGGGCGAGTGGCGCGCGGACGAACTCGAGCGGGCCGACGACCTCGCGGAGCGCAAGTATGGAACCGACGCGTGGGTTCGTGACCGCGAGGTTCTCGAGGCGGCCGGCAGGGAACGGTAGCGCCCCCGAAGCCAGCGTTAGAGCGTCGACTCGCGAACGCCAATGCGCTCGAGAGCGGTCCGTCCGGTGACCGTACTCGCTGGTGTGTTTGTCATCCGCTCCCGCCACCCTGGACATACTCGGGCGAGTCGGCAGGCACGGCTCTACGGCAGATCTCGGTCCTGTACGGGGATCGGGGCCCCGTCCGCCGCCTTCGAAGTACCTTTCATCGCTCGGTACTGATACCGGGCCATGAACGTCGGAGCACACGTCTCGATCTCCGGGTCGCGCGTCTCTTCGGACGACGAAACGCCGCCGTACGACGATATCCGCAACGCGGTCCACCGCCAGCGGGCCTTCGGCGGCAACTGCGGACAGATCTTCACCACCTCGCCGCAGGTCTGGGCCCAGCCCGAGATCAGCGCCGAGGCCGCCGACGGGTTCCGCGAGGAGAGCGACGAACTGCTCGAGGGGCCGTGGGTAATCCACTCCTCGTATCTGGTCAATCTCTGTACGCCGAAGGAGGATCTACGCCGGAAATCGAAAGAGAGCATGCAGGCTGAACTCGACGCCGCGGACAAACTGGGGATTCCCTACGTCAACGTCCACCTCGGTGCCCACACCGGGGCTGGCGTCGAGGGCGGCCTGGACAACGCCGCGGGCGTCATCGACGACCTCGACGTGCCGGAGGGCGTCCAGATCCTCATCGAGTCCGACGCCGGCAGCGGCACGAAACTCGGCGGCGAGTTCGAACACCTCGCGGGGATCATCGACCGCACCGAGACCGATATCGGCATCTGCATCGACACGGCTCACACGCTCGTCGCGGGCAACGACCTGACGACGCCCGAAGCCGTCGACGAGACGGTCGGGCGGTTCGACGACGAGGTCGGGCTGGAGTACCTCGAGTACATCCACCTCAACGACTCGAAACACGACGTCGGCACGCACAAGGACGAACACGCCCACATCGGCGAGGGCTACATCGGCGAAGACGGCATGCAGGCGATCGTCAACCATCCCGATCTGCGGGACCTGCCGTTCGCGCTCGAGACGCCGACCGAGGACGGCCGCGGCTTCGCCTGGAACATCGAGAAGGTCAAAGAACTGCGCGACGACGTCTGATCGGCTCGGCGGACACTAGACCGGTCGAGCGCGAACACAGAGGGTATCGGGCCGGCTCATCGCCTGCTCGTACCGGTCCGGCTGGTGGGCTTCGTACTCCTCCTGCGGTCGAGCCTCCCGGAACTCGGAGACGGCGAACCCGCTTTCGGCGAGTGCGTTGACGACCTCCCCCACGGGACGGTAGTAGGATTCGATGCGGGCGTCGGTCGACCCCCACTCGACGACGTACCCCTCCGTTTCGTAGTAACTCTCGAGGTCCTCCCGGTGATTCAGGTAGCGCCGGAGCGGATGGACGGTGCTGAACACCAGTATTCCGTCGGGCCGCAGCACCCGTTCAAATTCCGAGAAGACCGGCCGCCACTCCTCGACGTGATCGAGGACGAGATTGCTGAAGACGAGGTCGACGCTCCCGTCGGCCGCGAACTCGAGTCGCTCCGTCAGGTCGCCCCGATGGAACGTCACCTCGTCTCCACAGCGTTCCCGGGCGGCCTCGAGGGCCTCGGTGCTCGCGTCGACCCCGACGACGGACGCGCCGCGTTCGGCGAACCACGCCGCGTAGTGGCCGACGCCACAGCCCGCGTCGAGGACCGTTCGACCGTCGACCTCCGGCAGCAGGGGTCGGACGGCGGGCCAGACGTAGTGTCGCTGGTAGTGGCTGTCCGCCCACGGACTCTCCCACCGCTCGAGGCCGTCGGCGTCGGCCGCGAGTTGTTCGTATCCCGCCTCCGTGATCCTGCCGTCCGCGTCGTCGGTCATTCCGAGCGAACTACATCGTCGCAAGGACGGATCGACTGATATAGTTTCTGCGTAGGGCCGGAGTTCCGGCTGTTCGCGGCGACACGTCGCGTTCGTGCTCGTGCTCGTTCTCGCACTCGCACTCGTGGTCGTGGTCGTGCTCGAGGGGCGCGACGACCGGCACGAAGGCGAAGAACCGACCCGTTTTTACTCGAGACCGTCCAACGACAGCGCGTGCGCGAGTTCTCGGAAGACTACCTCCGGCGGACCCGTCGGGGGATGTGGGACGACTCCCGCGAGGCCCTCGAGTCGCTCGACCTCGAGTCCCGCGACCGGATCCTCGACGTCGGCTGTGGCACCGGCGAGTTGAGCCGCGTGCTCGCGGCCGAATCGCCAGCCGACGCCGAGGTGATCGGCTGCGACGCCGATCCGGCCCTGCTCGAGGTCGCCGGCGAGCGGGTGGCCGTCGTGGCCGGCGACGCCTATCAGTTGCCGTTCCCCGACGACGCCTTCGACCTGGTGGTCTGCCAGGCGCTGTTGATCAACCTGCCCGAGCCCGCGGCGGCGATCACGGAGTTTTCGCGGGTCTCCTCGGACCTGGTCGCGGCCGTCGAACCCGACAACGCCGCCGTCTCGATCGACTCGAGCGTCGACGCCGAGGGCGCCCTCGAACGGCGGGCCCGTCGGGCCTACCTGGACGGCGTCGAGACCGACGTCACGCTCGGGGCCGACGCCCGCGAGGCCTTCGAGGCCGCCGGGCTCGAGGTCCTCGAGACCCGTCGCTACGACCACGTTCGCCGGGTTGAACCGCCATACGACGAGGGGGCGGTCGTCGCTGCGCGCCGGAAGGCGACGGGAGCCGGGTTGGCCGACGACCGGAAGACGATGCTCTCCGGGGGACTGACCGAACGCGAGTACGACCAACTCCGGAGCGAGTGGCGCCGGATGGGCCGAAACGTCGTCGCCCAGATGGAGGCCCGCGAGTACGAACGCGAGGAGACCGTTCCGTTCTTCGTCACCGTCGGACGCGTCTAATCCGCCGAGTCGCTTCGGTCGGGTCCACCGCCGTCGCCGTTATCGGTATCGTCGCCGTCACCATCCTCCGCGTCCTTCCCGAGCAGGGAGACGTAGATGCCGATCAGGCCGGCGGTGACGACGATCAGGCCCGTCACGAGATCCAGGGACCCGGCGAGCGCGAGCGCCGATCCGGTCATCACCAGCGCGACGTTCGCGAGCAGCGCGAGCCGGGGCGAACGGAGTCGCTCGAGGATGGCCGCGGTGGAAACCGTCAGCAGTGGCATACGGATACCCACCGACGGCGGGATCAAAGTTCTTCGTATCCCTCGCTATGTCCAACAGCGGAACGGGTCGTCTCCAGTCCCGAGGGACGGCGGGGCAACCTGGATCGAACCGGCCGCGCGTTCTATATGTACTCCGAACGAACAGTTCGATATGGCTGCGATCGAACTCGAAGGGGTTTCGAAGGACTACGGGGAGGTCCTCGCCGTCGACGATGTCAGCTTCGACGTCGAGGAGGGGGAAATCTTCGGCTACCTCGGGCCGAACGGTGCCGGCAAGACGACGACGATCCGCGCGCTGCTGGGCCTCATCTCACCGACCGCGGGGACGGCCCGGGTGCTCGGGCGCGAGGTAACCGACGAGCGCGCCCTGATCGAAGCCAAGCGACGGATCGGCTACCTGCCGGACAGTCCGGCGTTCGACGAATCGGTGACGGGAAGGGAAATCGTCGACCTCCACGCCCGGATCAAAGGCGACGAACGCAGCGAGGAACTCCTCGAGTTGTTCGAGCCGCCGCTCTCCCGGAAGATCCGGGACTACTCCCACGGGAACGTCAAGAAGCTCGGGCTGGTGACGGCGTTCATGCACGATCCCGACCTGGTGATTCTGGACGAACCGACGGGCGGGCTCGACCCGCTGATGAAACAGCGCTTCGCCGAATTCCTTCGGGACGAGAAAGCGCGGGGTGTGACGGTGTTTCTCTCCTCGCACATCCTGGGGGAGGTACGACGGCTCTGCGACCGGGTGGGGATCATCCGGAACGGCCGACTCGTCACCGTCGAGCCGGTCGAGGCCCTGCTCGACAGGAGCGGCAAGGTGGTACGGCTGCGGGCCGCGGAGCCGATCCCGCGGTCGGCCCTGGACCTCGAGGGGGTCTACGACCTCGAGACGAGCCTGTCGGGGGGCGGAGACGCCTCCAGTGGGCCACGGTCGGGGGCGGAACCGGGTCGAGCGGGCGACGGCCCCAGCGATTCAGGGGTCACCACCGAAGCGACCGTCGAGGGAGAGCGCCGGTCCGGGTCGGAGACGACGGCCGAGTCAGCGGCCGCGTTCACCGAGTGTACGTTCACCTTCACCGGTGACGTCAACGCCCTGCTCGAGCGCGTGCGCGAGTACCGGTTGCTCGACCTCACGATCGAGGAGGCGCCCCTCGAGGACGTGTTCCTGCGGTTCTACGGCGAGGGCGATGGTGACGGTGACGGAGACAGCGACGGCGACGGCGACGGTGACGGGGGTGGGACGGATGCTTGAACTGGCCCGGTTCGACGGCCGAAACCGCTTGCGGGGAAGCATCTACCTCTCGATCGCCATGGCGGCGCTCGCGGCGCTGATGGTCTGGGTGTTCCCGTCCTACAGCGACGCGTTCGGCGGCGACGAGCAGATCCTCGAGGCCATGCCGGAGGTGATGATCCGGATGTTCGACATCCAGACGTTCACCAGCCTCGAGGGGTTCCTGGTGTTCGAACTCTACGTCTTCGGCTGGATCATCCTGCTCGGCCTCTATCTCGCGTACCTCGGCGCGGGGACGATCGCCGACGACGTCGAGCGGGGTCGTATGGACATCGTCCTCTCGATGCCACTCTCGCGAGCCCGGGTCCTCCTCGAGCGATACACGGTGCTCGCGGTCCCGATCGTCGCGGTCAACGTCCTCACCCCGATCGTCGTCTACGTCGGCGGTCAGTTGATCGACGAACCGATCCCCGCGGTGGACGTGCTCGCGGTTCACCTGCTGTCGATCCCCTACCTGTTCGTCTGTGGCGCGATCGGGCTGGCGGCGTCGGTGGCCGCCGACCGGGTCGGGATCGCACAGCGGATCGCCATCGGTGCCACGTTCGGGCTGTTCCTGATCGAGTCGATGGTCGTCGACACCGACTACGAGCGATTCGGCGCGATCTCGCCGACCCGGTACTACGACCCCGGAGAGATCCTGCTCGAGGGGACCTACGATCTCGGAAACGTGGCGGTCCTGTTCGCGATGGGGCTCGTCCTCGTCCTCGCGAGTTACCTCTGGTTCAAACGGGCCGACATCTAGTCCCTGGACTCCGCGAGCAACGTGTTCTCGATCAACGTCGACACGCCGCGGCGAAACCGTTCCGAAGCCGCGTTCGACGAGATACCCACCCGTTCGCCGAGTTCCGCGAGCGTACACGACCGCGGAACGTCGAGATAGCCGGTTTCGACGGCCGCCTCGAGAAGTTCGCGCTGGCGCTCCGTCGTGCCGTACTGTGAGCGAGCGGCCCCCTCGCGTCGCTCGTACAGTCGCTCGAGTTCGACCTCGATGTCCCGTCGCGTACAGAAGGCTCGGAACTCCTCGAGCGCATCGTAATCCGGAAATGAAACGCGGAACTTCCAGCCGTCACGATCCGCCGTTACGTCCTCCAGCACGATCGCCCGATCGACGATGATCGGGTAGACGCTCGAGCGGTGTCCGGCCTCCGTCAGTTCGATCCGGTAGAGACGGCGCCGGTCGAGCGACGTCATTCGGGACGCCTCCGTGACGGTCCGATCGTTCTCGAGTCGTGTCTCGAGGGGTTCGAAATCGTCTGTCTCGAACCAGACGAGCATCTGGTGGATGCCCTCTTCCGTGAGGTCGGACTGGACCCACTCGAGTTCGGCCGGCGACTGTGACAGCGTCTCCTCCAGGATCGGATAGTCGATCACGAACGTGGCGAGCAACACGGTAACTCCCTGCCGGCAGTAGGGCCGGTCGGCCTACGCATCTTGTGGCCGCGGTCGCCGGGGATTATAAAGGCGTGAATATCGAGGCCGTCCTGCTATTTGTCCGACACCTAACTATTGAATATGGGGTATCCAAACGATACGGGTGGGGCGGACACGATCGGTCGACGACTGGACTTGCTCGCGGATCGCCGCCGACGGGAGCTCTGCCAGTACCTGTACACGACCGACCGATCGGAGTTTACCGCTTCGGAGCTGGCCGAGCAACTCTCGGGGAGCGAGGGGAGTGAGGGGAGTGAGGGGAGTGAGGGGAGTGAGGGGAAGCCCCGATCGGCCGGCGTCGCGACCCTCGAGCGGAACCTGCGACACGTTCACCTCCCGAAACTGGACGACGCCGGCGTCATCGAATACGATCCGACGGCGGGACGACTCGTCGCGAACGACCGCCGGGTCGGGGCGCTGTTCGACGTCCTCGAGACCGTGACCGAAGGCGTCGACGACGGGGCCGCCGACCCCGACACCGGCGCCGCGGCCGAGTAAAGCGCCTACACCACGTCGCCCCGAACCGTCACGCCCTCCTGCTTTTCGCGCCAGGCGTGGAGTTCCCGGGCCGCTTCGGTCGCCTCGGCTTCCTCCATGCCGAGCATCTCGAGGGCCGCCGACAGCGTCGGGAGCGCGAGTTCGCTCTCCCGGAGTTTGCGGAACGCCTCGTCGCTGCGGACGCCGTCGGCCCACAGACAGACGCCCCGGGGATCCAGCAGTTGGGTGTAGTCGTCCCGCAGTTGTGCACCGCGCAGGCGCTGGGTGACGTTGTCCTCGAAGGAGGCGTTGCAGACCTCGAGGTGGATCGGGTCGGACTCGTCGTCCTGGAGCAGGTGGGCGGCCAGGCACTTCTCGGGGGCGGCGTGGCCGGCGGCGTTGGCCCGGAGATATTCGGGGTACTCCTCGGCCCAGTCGGCCCGGACGGATTTGCCGACGCCCTCGATACCGTGGGAGTTCCGGAAGCGTGTTTCGGGGTCTTCTTCGTCGCCGTCTGCCCCCGCGGTTCCCGCCGGTCCGGGGCTGTCGTCCCGCATCAGGATGTCCTTGGTCAGGTAGACGTCCAGTCGCTCCACCGGATCGAGCCCCAGCGCGACGTCCCCGAAGGCCCACACCTCCCGGACCGGGACCGGCATACGGTCGCGTTCGACGGTGTCGACCAGCTCCTCGAGCCGGTCGACCGCTTCCGCGCGGTCGAATCCATTCATTGCCGGGTGTGGGGTCTCGAGGCGCAAAACGGTTTCTTCGTCCGGAACTCGCCGACTCGTGCGCGACGTGGCTCGGCGAGCGGGGCAGTGGCTCAGACCGCTTTCTCCCGATCCGTCGTCACGTAAACGGTCTTTCGCACCGTCGCGTGGACCGTACCCTCGTCGTCGACGAGGTCGACGGTGAAGTGGCGGTCGATCGCGTCGGTCCCGTCGGCCGCCAGTTCCGCCCGGATCGCGTCGATCTCCTCGTCGGTGAGCCGGAAAGTCGCGTACAGCGTGTCCCTCCCGGGCTTCTTGAACCGGATCTCGGCTTCCTTGTCCCAGACGACGTAGCCGTCGCCGAGCGTCTTCAGCAACATCATCATGTAGAAGGGGTCGACCGCGGCGTACATGCTGCCGCCGAAGGTCGTCCCGACGTAGTTCCGCGTCCGCCAGGTGTGAGGGAGTTTGACCCGAATCTCCTGCCAGTCGGGCGCGATGTACGTGACGCGGCCTCCGGTCCCCCGGTAGGCGGGAAAGAGGTTGAACCCGAGCCGGTAGAGCCGCGCGCGCAGCGCATCGAACATGCCTCGAGTCGCGCTCGACGGGTGAAAACGGTTGCCAAACGCCGGGTCCGTGGTCGATCGTTGGCCGTACTCGGTCCGGTGTGTCACTTCCTGTCAAGAGAGCAGGTTTTTGTCGGTCCCCGTCGAACATCGGCGTATGAGACACCGCGTCTTCAACGAGGACGGCGACGAGGAGCTCGTCTTCGTCATGGGCTGGGGAAACCGCTGGACCCACGAGAACGTCGGCTGGCTCATCGGCGAACTCACCGACGCCGGCTACCGGGTCCACGCCTTCGAACTCCCGACGAACGTCGAGGACTTCAAGACCGATTGGCTCGAGCCGATCGCCGAGTACGTCCTCGACCTGGACGAGTATCAGTTGCTCGCCCACAGCGCGGGCGCGCTCGTCGCCCAGGCGCTCGACGGCGCGGACAACCACGTCTACCTGAGCCCCTGGTGGGGGTACGGCGACGCCTATCCCGACCTCTTCCTCGAGGCCGTCTCGCAACTCCCGACGGCGTTCCCGTTCCTCCCGGTCGCCGAAATGGGGCGGGAGGAACTGGGGGAGCGGGCGACCGACCACCAGCTCTCGACGCTCCCGCGGTGGGTCTCTCCCGCGTTCGTCCGCGAAACTCGCCACGCACAGGAGGACCTGCTGACGATCGACCACGATGCGGTCGTCTTCTGTTCGCTCCGGGACCCGGTCATCGACCTGGCGCCGATCGGCGAGCGCGTTCCCGCCGAGCACGTCGTCCTCTACGATGGCGGGCACGAACTGTTCTCCTCGGCGACCCGCGAGCGGTACGTCGACCTCCTGCTCGAGGCGCTCGAGGAGGGCGCACCGGCCGTCGAGGACCGGCCGCGCGTGCCCGCCTGATCCCGCCGCTGGAATCCAGACGAAACCGTCATGGGTGCCCGTCGACAACGACCCGGTGATGGATTGTAACCGGTGTGACGAGGAGGCGGTCATGCACGCCGCCTACTCGGGTCAGCACCTCTGTGCGGACCACTTCCGCGAGTCGGTCGAGAAGCGGGTACGCCGTCGGGTCCGCCGCGACGACCTCGTCCCGCAGGACGCGACCCCCGAGGACCCGGAGACGTGGGTGATCGGGCTCTCCGGCGGCAAGGACAGCGTCGTTCTCACAAAAATTCTCCACGACACGTTCGCCGAGGACCCCCGAATCGAACTCGTCGGGCTGACCATCCACGAGGGGATCGAGGGCTACCGCGACAAGTCGGTCGACGCCTGCGTCGATCTCTCCCGGGACCTGGGCATCCGGCACGAACTCGTCTCCTACGCCGAGGAGTTCGGCATCGAGATGGACGACGTCGTCGAGGACGACCCCGAGAACATGGCCGCCTGCGCCTACTGCGGCGTCTTCCGGCGGGACGTCCTCTCGCGGTACGCCGACGACCTCGAGGCCGACCTCCTGTTGACGGGCCACAACCTCGACGACGAGGCCCAGACTGCCCTGATGAACTTCCTCGAGGGCGACGTCGAACAGATCGCCAAACACTTCGATGCGAGCCTCGGTCCCCTCTCCGAGCGCGAGGACCAGGAGGAGTTCGTCCCGCGGGCGAAGCCGCTGCGGGACGTCCCCGAGAAGGAGGTCGCCCTCTATGCCCACCTCGAGGATCTCCCTGCACACATCACCGAGTGTCCCCACTCGAGTGAGGCCTATCGGGCGGAAATCCAGCAGTTGTTGTACGATCTCGAGGAGAACCATCCCGGAACGCGACACTCGATCCTCTCGGGGTACGAGGAACTGGCAGGCATCGCCGCCGAGCGCTACGGCGGGGACGACGGCGCCGACCTGCGGGAGTGTTCCGAGTGCGGGTCGACGACGACCCGCGAGGTCTGTCGGAAGTGCTCGCTGCTCGAGTCGCTCGCCTGAGACGGTATCCGTTTCGCTCGCTTCTCCGCCGTACGTAGAACGCGTCGTACGCAGCAAGCGTCGGGAGCGTCGGCTCCGTCCGACGTCCTACTCGCTCCCCAACCGCCGTCGCGCCACCTCGAGGTCCGCCGGCGTGTTGACGTTCAGGTGCCACCCCTCGAGTTCGACGCCGACGTACCGCCGTCGGTCGACCAGCGACTCGAGGGCGTCGGCGAGTTCGTACTCGTCGCCGTCGCTGTCGGCCCGGGAGACGCCGAGAAAGGCCTCGAGCAACGCTGCAGTGTCGTGGATCTGGACGCCCGCGGCGACGTAAGCGGCGTCGTCTTCTCCCCCAGTCGACTCGCCGACCGACGCGTCGATCGCCCGGACGGTACCATCGCTCGCGAGGTCGCAGTAAGCCGTCGCCTCGGCTTCGTTCCTCGAGACGCGATCGAGCAGAAGAACGCCGTCGACGCCCGACTCGCGGTGACGGTCGACCAGCCGCGAGAGGTCGCAGTCGTCGGCGAAGACGTTGTCGCCGTTGACGAGGACGACGTCTTCGGGAACGGACGGCGGAAGCGAGATCGCACCGGGGTCGCTCCCCCACCCGGCCCCCATCGGGGGCAACGTCGCGTCGTACCCGTCGACGACCGCCCGGCGAACCGCGTGGGCGAGCCCCTGCCGTTCGCGTTGCACCGCGTACGTGATCGGCACGCCCGCGATCGACTCGCCGACGCGGTTGACGATCGCCTCGCGACGGTATCCGACCACGACGACGAACCGGTCGACGCCAGCGTCGACGAGTCGCCGAAGCGACCGCTCGAGCATCGGCTCGCCGCCGACCTCGAGCAGCGGCTTCGGCGTCTCGTCCGTATACGGCCGTAAACGAGTTCCGCGACCGGCTGCGAAGACGAACGCGTGCATTCTCGAGTCCGAGTGAAAGACCGGTCTCCGCGGTTACGAACGTTCGGATCGAATTCGCTTCGAGAATCGGAACACGGATCGAACGCAGAAAGCGCCGACCGCGGTCCGGTTACCGGATCACGTCGACGCCGTTTTGCTGTTCGATCTCCTCGCGACCACCGTCGCTCTGGGCACCGAAGCCGGTCTTCGAACTCGAGCGGGATCGGGATCGGGATCCGGATCCGGATCCGGATCGGGAGCCGGAACGCGAACTCGAGCCTCCGGAACCGCCGGTCGCACCGACCTCCTCGACGTTGTTGCTCGCGTCGAAGTCGGCCTCGTCGAGCCCTTCGATGCTCGCACGCGACTTATCGGCCTGCTTCTGGGTCGTGGGACCCAGGACCTGTGCCGACTGGACGCCGGTCATGATCGCCATCACGCGGACCTTACCCTTGTAGTCCTCCTGGATACGCGCGCCCCAGATGACGTTCGCCGAGGCCTCGAGGCGCTCGGTGATGTTGTCGGCGATACCCTCGGCCTCCTTCAGCGTGAGGTCGGGGCCGCCCGTGATGTGGACCAGCCCGCCGGACGCGCCGCGGTAGTCGACGTCCAGCAGCGGGTGGTTCATCGCGTCCTTGACGACCTCGTCGGTCTTGTTCTTGTCCTGGGTCTCGCCGACCAGCATGACGGCGACGCCGCCCTGGTTCATGATCGTGGACATGTCGGCGTAGTCCAGGTTGATCAGGGACGGCTGGGTGATCGTCTCCGAGATGCCCTTGACGGTCTCGGCGATGATCTGGTCCATCACCGAGAACGCCTTCCCGATCGGCAGGTTCGGGACGTAGTCGAGCAGCCGGTTGTTGTCCAGTACGATGATCGAGTCGGCCTGTTCGCGAAGCTTCTCCAGGCCCTCCTCTGCCTTTACGGTGCGGGCACGCTCGACGTTGAACGGCGTCGAGACCATCCCCACGACGATCGCTCCCTGTTCCTTGGCGATCTCCGACACGACGGGAGCGGCACCCGTCCCGGTACCGCCACCCATGCCGGCAGTGACGAACACGAGGTCCGCATCCCCCAGCACTTCCTTGATCGTTCCCTGGGCCATCTCGGTGGCGCGCTCGCCCATCGACGGGTCGCCCCCGGCGCCGAGCCCGTTGGTCAGGGATTTGCCGACGAGGATCTTCGTGTCGGCCTCGATCATCTTCAGGTGCTGTTTGTCCGTGTTGATCGCGACCGTGTCCGCACCGTCGACGCCGATGTTGTACAGCCGGTTGATGGTGTTGTTGCCCGCACCGCCGCAGCCGACGATGACGATGCGCGGATCGCCGAACTCGTCGTCGTCGAGATCGACGTCCATCTCGCGGGCCTCCTGCTCGGCGTTGTCGAGGGCGTCCTGAACGATATCCTGCATCGTTACACCTTCGCCCAGTTGCGTTTGCGGGCTTGATCGGTCTGCCCGTCGTACTCCTCGTTAATCATTTCGCGCACGGCCGACCGGATCGCCTCGCTCCGGTTCGGGAACTCTCCCGAGTCGACCAGTTGCTCGACCTCTTCGATCTGCTGTTTCGGAATTCGCAGTGTCACACGCTCCATGGTTGTATTCCCCGTTGAGGTAAGACGGCGGCGCGACCCTGTCTGACGCGCGTGTCTTACACCGGAAACGCCCGCGAGCGGGCGAATTTCTCCGTTTCGTGTCCGCTGTAAGACGACCGTCTTACGCGAATAAAGCGATAACTGCCCAACGTAATAAAAGTTCCGGCGATCCGAACGGTCAGTGTCTTACGACTGTTCGGATGTATGACTAGCCGGACTCGAGGACGTCCGCGGACGGCGTCCGACGGCCGCAGCTCGGGCAGAACGCCCAGTCCGATCGGAGTTCGTCGCCACAGTCGCAGAACAGCCGCCGGGAAGCCTTCTCCCCGCAATTGGGACAGTAAACGTGGTCGTCGTCGACGGATTCCCCACACTGTCCACAGGTCGTGCCGGCGTCGTCCCGGCTGCGGTCCGGATCGCGGCCGGGCGCCCGCGTTCGCCCGTCCGTTTCCCGGCTCGGCTCCGAATTCGGTTCTGCGACCCGATCGCCGTCTCCCTCCGACGAACCGGACGCCGTCCGAACCCCATCCCCCTCGAGCGAGATGGTGATGTTGACGTCGCGAGCGTCCGACTCCGGCGCTGGAGCCCTCGAGCGGTGCGGCGTGGCGTGTCCTCCGCCCCAACCGCTGGGATGGAAGCCGAACCGCGGGCCCCGACCGCGTGGAGCCGGCTCGCGGTCCCGTTCCCCGGACGGTGTAAGACGCTCGAACCGCTCGGCCAGTACCTCGTCTACGCGCTCGCGCACGAGGTCGTCGATCGCCGCGCCGTCGCGTTCCGCGTTCTCCGAGCTGTCTGGGGTGTCCGAAGCGGCCGAGTCGCTCGAGTCGAGATACGACCGGAGCGCCTCCCGCATCGCTTCGCTCTTGGAGAGTTCGAGGTCCTCGAGCTCGTCGACGAGCTCGTCCTCGGCGCGGAACGTGATCTTACTCATTCCCGTATGGTACCGTGTTGACACTCCCCCTATATCAATCATGCTGCTAGTCGGCCGGATGGCGGGCAGGCGGCCGATTCGAATGATAACCCTTATATTGTCCTCGGCGGTTACGTGTGAGTGCGACCGCCCTTAGCTCAGACTGGTAGAGCAGTCGACTGTAGATCGACTTGCCCCCCGTTCAAATCGGGGAGGGCGGATTTTCTCCGAAAATCCGACCGACACGATTTGAGCTTGTGAGTCGCAGCCCCGGAACGGCGCTTTGCGCCGCATGCCCGGAACGTCTCACTCCGTTCAAATCGGGGAGGGCGGACTCGTTTTCCAACCGTTTCGTACCGAACAGTCGCTTGGCGACAGTGCTCGAGCACGACGTCTTACACGTTTCCGACGAAACTGCGTGTCCGGTTTCTCCCCGACCGGGGCGATATAATATATGCACCTCGAGAGCGGGGGGAGTCGGTCCCTTTCTCGAGAAGCCGATTACCACGTCCCGACGACGTACGGCCCGTCGACCACCTCGAATCGATCGACGTCGAAGGTGCAGCAGCTGTCGGTCCCGCGAGCACTGGTGAGGCGTTCTCGAACGCGACTCCCGAATCCTTCCTCTTTCTCCTCCCCAAGCGGTTCGTCGAGGTGGAGCGTCAGCCGACAGTCGACGGCGACCGCCAACCCTTCGTCGCCGGCGTCGACCTCGCCGAGTTCGAGCACGTCGGCGAAGCGGACGACGTCGATCGACTCGAGCGCGTCCGCCGCGCCGACGGCCAGTTCGTCGCCGCGGTCGACGGGGACGTCGACGCACAGTGTTCCGTCGACGTGGAGTTCGGTAACGGTGTCGCGGCCGGACATGGACGACCGTACGCACACGAGGGTCTCGAGTCGAGGTGGCGGGGATCGGAGTCGAATGGCGACTTCCCTCGAGTCGCCGATCGGATCTCGGAGGCGTTATCCGCTCGACGATGCGTCCGCGTTTTCCGCGGTACCGTGTTCGTACGCTTCGTCGAAGAACGCGACCTCAAGGGCGACGGTTCGCCGGAACAGTCGCTCGACGCGACGCTGTCGACGCGGCGAGAGGGCGGGACCGACAGCGTCGAGTTCGCCCCGGAGCCAGTCGACGAACTCCCGGAACCCCGCGACGGCGTGGAGGTCGATCCACTCGGCGTAGTAGAACGGCAGATCGGCTCCCGCGCTCGGCGGCTCACTTTCGGGGTCGCCGTCGGTCGTGGCGACGGTCGTCGCCCACTCCTCGTAGATCCACTCGGCGGGGACGAGCACCGCGAGCGTCTCCGCGTAGCCGCCCTCGTGGGCCGCACGGCCGAGCAGGTCGACGAAGGCGGCCGTCGTCTCGGTGCGTTCTGGATCGGTCCACTCCGAGTCGGGAACCTCGAGCGCGTCGAACGACCGCCGGAAGTAGTCGTCCTCGTCGTCGGTGATCGTGTCGAGGAACTCGATCAGCGGCCGTTTCGATCCCATATCGGGGGCTTGCCCGACGGCGTGGCCGAACGTCCCGACGAGTTCGTCGACGAACGCGTAGTCCTGGACGAGGTAGGCAGCGTAGGCGTCCTCGGAGAGGGTCCCCGCGCCGAGTTCGTCGGTGAACGGATGCTCGACGGCGGCGGACCAGGTCGGTTCCGCACGGTCGCGCAGCCAGTCGGTGAACCGCGGATCGTCGGTATCGGCGTCGGTGGCGTACGCCTCGTACGCGTCGGGGACGTCCCTCTCTTCGTCCGTTTCGTCCGTCGTCACAGGTCCCACCCCTCGAGCGTGTACGCCATCTCCCAGAATCGGTACTCGAGTTTGGCGCTCGTGAGGAACGCCTCCCGCATCGCGTCGTGCTCGCCGGGGAACCGCGCTCCACAGTCGTCGACGAACTCGCGACACCACGCCGTCGCCTCACGGAACTCCTCGCTCGTGTACATCTCGATGAAGGGGGCGTACGGGTTTTCCTCGAGGTCGTCGGCGAGATCGGTCATGTGTTCGGCGACGTCGAGATACCCCTGCATACACGGATAGAGCGCGCCGGCGATCTCCGCGAGCGATCCCTCGTGGGCCGTCCGCACGAGGAAGTTCGTGTAGGCGACGCAGGTCGGAGCTTTCTCGACTGCCTCGAGTTCCTCGCGGCTGATCCCGTAGTCGGCGGCGAACTCGCGGTGCAGATCCATCTCGTGATCCAGCACCTCGTGGGCGACGCCCAGCAGGTGGGTCATCGTCTCCTCGTCGCGGGCTTTCGTCCCCGCAATCGAGAACAGCCGCGCGTAGTCGAGCAAGTACCGGTAGTCCTGTTTCACCCAGTGTTCGAACGCCGCCTCGTCGAGGGTGCCGGCGGCGAGTTCTCGGACGAACGGGTGATCCTTCTGTGCCTTCCAGACGTGTTCGCCCTCTTCGAGGAGGCGGTCACTAAACGCCATCTGTACTCGCACGGACGGCCCGCTCCGTATTATAACTGGATGGTATAAGCTTATTTTAGGAGCGAGCTGGTGGGGCGTCGAAAGTGGCGCTTTTGTTCGCTCGCGATAACAGTTCACCGTGTCGACTTCCGAGATCGCAGTCGTCGTCGGCGTCGCGCTGCTTGCAGGGTGTGCCACGGGAATCGGCGCGATCCCCACGCTGTACGCGGACCGCGTGAGTCACCGCGTCTACGACAGCGCGGTCGGCTTCGCCGCCGGGATCATGATCGGCGCGGCGGTCTTCGCCCTGATCGTCCCTGGCCTCGAGTACGGGTCGCCGATAGAGATCGTCGTCGGACTCGCGCTGGGAACGCTTTTCCTGCTCGTCGTCAACGCGTGGCTTCCGCACCTGCATCTCGACGATCCCGACGAGCCGAACCAGCCGCTCGAGGGGACGGGGCTGCTCCGGACCGACGGCGTGAACGGGCAACGGCTCGCGGTGGAGGACGACATGCGTCGTGCACTGCTCGTGGGGAGCGCGGTCACGATCCACAACGTCCCCGAGGGGCTGGCCGTCGGCATCGCCTTCGGGAGCGGTGAGGCCGGACTGGGGTTCGCCATCGCGACCGCGATCGCGGTCCAGAACGTCCCCGACGGGTTCGCGATGGCCGTTCCGGCCTCCCGTGCGGGCATCTCCGACGCGAAGACGCTCCTCTATACGACCCTCTCGGGCGGCGTCCCGGAACCGATCGCTGCCGCCGTCGGATTCTCGCTGGTCGCGGTCGTCACCGGGCTCTTCCCCGTCGCGGCCGGGTTCGCCGCGGGCGCGATGATCGCCGTCGTCTTCCGCGAGTTGATCCCCTCGAGCCACGGGCACGGCTACGCCGACACGGCGACGGCGACGTTCGTCGCCGGCTTCGCGGTCATGCTCGTGGTGGATACGGTGCTCGCGGTCTGAGTGTTCGGTGGCGGACGAACGGCTCGCAGCCGGGGCCGTCACGGTGGCTTTTTCCCGGAGATCGGGCAACGCTCGAGCATGACCGTCGTCACTGACCTCCGGGACCGCGAGCCGATCGTCGGCACCTGGCTCACGCTGGCTGCTCCCGCCGTCGCCGAGGCCAGCGCCCGCCTCGAGTTCGACGTCGCCGTGATCGACCGCGAACACACCGCGCTCTCGCTCGAGACGGTGACCGAGATGGCCCGCGCGATAGACGCCGCCGGAACCGACACCGAGGCGTTCGTCCGGGTCTCCGAGAACGATCCGACCGAAATCAAGCGCGTCCTCGACGCGGGAGTCGCCGGCGTCATGGCACCGATGATCGACACCCCCGAGCAAGCCCGTGAACTCGTCGCCGCGACGCGCTACCCGCCCGAGGGCGTCCGCGGCGTCGGCATCGCCCGGGGGACGGGCTACGGCGACGCGGTTTCCGAGGCCGTCGCGGACGCGAACGACGAAATCGTCACCATCGCCCAGATCGAGACCCGCGACGGCCTCACAAACGTCGAGGAGATCGCGGCGGTCGACGGCCTCGACGCGCTGTTCGTCGGTCCCGCGGATCTGTCGGCCGCGCTCGGGAACTTCGGGGAGTTCGAGGACGAGGCGTTCCAGGAGGCCGTCGACCGCGTCCTCGAGGCCGGCCACGCGGTCGACAAACCCGTGGCGACGATCGCCCTCGAGCCCGCAGACGTGGGGCGGTGGCTCGAGCAGGGGTTCGACGCCGTGGTGGCCGGCGTCGACGTCGACTACGTGCTCTCCGGCGGTCGAGACGCGAAGAACGCGTTCGAGGAAGCGGTCGAAACGCGGTAGCTACTCGAGGTTTTCGACCGTGTATTCCGCGTTGATGCGACCAGCACCGAGTTCCGCGTCGCTCTGGCCGTCGGCGTACTCCGCACCGGCTTTGATCGCGGTTTCGACCTGTTGGGCGGTCGTTTCGGGCTCGAGTTCGCGCACGAGGGCGGCCAGCCCGGCGACCTGCGGTGCGGCCATCGACGTGCCGGCGAAGTAGGCGTACTGGGTCCCGTACACGTCCTCGGGAACCGACGAGAGCACGAGGTTCGTCGGGTACGGCCACTCGGTGTCGTCGGACAGGGTCTTCTCGAGCGTCTCATACCCGCCGCCGGGTGCGCCGACGTCGACTTGTCCAGTGCCGTAGTTCGAGTAGAAGACCAGTTCGTCGTTCGGTCCGGTCGCGCTGATGCTCATCGTCCCCGGAACCCCGTTGGGCGTCGAGAAGTGACCGCCCTGGAGGTCGTACGCGTCGTTACCGGCGCTGGCGGTGACGACTGTCCCCTGGGCGACGGCGTTCTGGTAGACCGGCGTCAGCACGCCGCGGTAGCCGCCCGCGTTGTACTGGGGCGGGAGCGGCGGCGTCCCGAGGCTCAGGTTCGCGACGTCCGCACCCATCTCGGCCGCGTAGGTGACCGCGTTCAGGATGTCTTCAGTCGTCGTCGTCAGCACCGGGTCCTCGTCCGGGTCCTCGGGCTCGACGTAGTAGAACACCTGCAAGGAGACGAGTTCGGCGTCCGGTGCCGTGCCGACGATGCCGTTCTCACCCGTCCCGGCTGCGATGCCGGCGACGTGAGTCCCGTGGCCGTAGGGATCACCGTCGTACCCCTCGATCTCCCCGAACTTGAATTTCTTACTCTTCTCCGTGTCGAGGTTCTCGAGGTCCGGATGCTCGGCGACCCCCGTGTCGATGATCGCGATGGTCCGATCCTCTCCCGTCGCGTGCTTGTGTGCAGGCAGGACGTCCGTGACCTGCTTGTCCCACTGGAGCTCGTAGAACTCCGGCCCATCCGCATCGACTTCGGATTCGACGAGTTCGGGTTCCTCGAGTTCGATCCTGGCGTTCGGAACCGCGTGTGTGACGCCGTCGATCTCCTCGAGGTCGGCGGCGTCTGTCGCCCCGAGTACCGAGTAGAGTCGTCCGTCGACGATTTCGGTTTTGATTTCGTACCCCGATCCCTCCAGTCGGCTCCGAACGTCGCTCTCGCTTGCGACGAGGTGCAACCCGTCGTCCGTCGCCGAAACCGTACTGATCGCCCCCAGTGCTAGCGTTCCCGCAGCGGCCTGTCGGATGAACGTTCTTCGTTCCATCATATGTGACGTACCGCGTGATGGTATACCATCACGCAATACTGATAACCCAACAATCCATTATTTAATTATTTTGGAACAGTCTCGCGAGTCTAACGGTAGCGGCTCGAGTAAAGAAATCGCCCGACTGGACGCTGGCGGTGCTCGGCGATCGAATCGGTAGAAAAGTACGCCCGGATCGGGGACTGCCTCAGAGCCGCTTGCTCACGTACGGGCCGTCCTGGTGGTAGCCCAGCTTCTCGCGGTAGTACTCGCGGGCGCCGATGCCCGAGATGACGCTCAACTTGTCGTAGCCGGCGTCGGCGGCGAGCGCCTCCGCTCGCTCCATCAGGCGCCGGCCGTACCCCTTGTGCTGGTGCTGGCCGGAGCCGGGTTCGCCGTCGTCCACCGCGACCTCGCTCCCGTACACGTGGAGTTCGCGCACCAGGGCGGCGTTCTCGAGTTCCGGACGCACGGGGTCCGACGGGAACCGCAGCCGACAGAAGCCGATCAGGAGGTCCCGATCGAAGTCCTCGAAGGAGATGAAGTGTTCCGTGCCGCCACAGGAGTCGTAGGTCATCACGTCGAGTTCCACGTCCTCGGGCTCCTCGTCGTTCATCCCGGCCTCGCGACAGCGGATGCAGTCACAGGACCAGCCGTGGTCTTCCATCCGCTGGCGGGCGAGTTGCCGGAGGTTCGACTTCCAGACGCCCGCGTCGATGAAGTCCGCGGGGATGTCCCGCTGGACGCGCTGGAGCCGGGTGTACCGGGGGATCATGTCCTTGATCTCGGCGATCAGCTCCGCGGCCTCCTCGTTGCCAAGCGGTTCGAACTCGCCTTTGTGCCACCAGTCGTAGGTCGCCGTTCCCCGGACGATCAGCGTCGGGTAGATCTTCAGGTAGTCGGGCTTCCACTGTTCCTCCTCGAACAGCCGGCGGAAGTCCTCGAGACACATCTCCTTGGACATCCCGGGCTGACCAGGCATCATGTGGAAGCCGACCTTGAACGCGGCGTCGCGCAGCCGCTGGTTGGCGTCTATCGAGGCCTGGACGCCGTGTCCGCGGTGCATCTCGCGGTTGATACGCTCGTAGGTGGTCTGGACGCCGACCTCGACTTTCGTCCCGCCCAGATCGAGCATCCGGTCGATCTGTTCGGGGTCACACCAGTCGGGCTTGGTCTCGAACGTGGTTCCGATGTTGCGGACGTCCGCGGTCTCGTTTTCCGCGATCACGTCTTCCAGATACCGGAACTCGTACTCCTCGGGATCCTGCGCGAAGCTCTCGCCCTCGGCTGGTTCGGGTTCCTTGTCGACGTCGTAGTCGTTCATCGCCTCGAGGGCGCGCTTGACGAACCACTCCTGGTAGTCGTGGCTCCGGGCGGTCATCGTCCCGCCCATCAGGATCAGTTCGACCTTGTCGACGGGGTGGCCGATCTCGCGCAGTTGCTCCAGCCGGAGCGTGACCTGCCCGTAGGGGTCGTAATCGTTCTGGACCCCGCGGGCGGCCGCCGGCTCCTCGCCGGTGTAGCTCTGCGAGGAGGAGAATTCGGAGTCGGGTCCGCCGGGACAGTACAGACACTTCCCGTGGGGACACCGTTCGGGGGAGGTCATGATCGCGACCGGGGAGACGCCCGAGGCGGTACGGACGGGTTTGCGCTGGAGCACCGCCTCGAGGTCCTCGCGGTGCTCTTTGGGCGCGTAGTCGAGCAGTTCGGAGTTTTTCGGCACCTTGGGTGCCGAGTGTTCCGAGCAAGCCTCGAGCTTGGCTTTCTCGACCTCGTCGCGCTCGATCTCGCCCGCGAGGATCCGGTCGACTAGCGTCTCACAGACCTGCTGAAACGCTTCGGTTTCCGTCGGGTCGGTGTCGGATTCGGGCGTCTCGGTGCTCACTACAGGATTCTGGTCGCCCGCGGCGAATAAGCGTGTCGGACGCGTACGCTGCGTGCGCCGATCGTCCGACGATCGTACGGACTGCGGTGACAGCGAGACTCGGGTCGACCTCAGACGGCGACGAACTCGGAGAGGTCGTCGCTTCCGGACTCCGCGTCCTCGAACGTGTAGACCGTCAGGGGATCGTCACCCGGCAGCCCCATACCCGGCGCGTGCCGTGGCATGCCGGGAATCGTGATCCCGGCGACCGCCGGCTCCGCCGCGAACAGCGCCTCGACCGCCTGGAGCGGGACGTGTCCCTCCACGAGGTAGTCGCCGAACTCGACGGTGTGACAGCTCCGGGCCTCCGCGGGGACCGAGAGATCGGTCTTGACGGCTCCGAGTTCGTCGGTCGTCTCGACGCGGACGTCGAACCCGTTGTCCTCGAGGTAGGCGACGTACTCGGAACAGCAGCCACAGGACGGGTCGTGATGCTGGACGACCTCGTCGACCGGGACCGATCCATCCCACGACCAGTCGTCGCCGACCGGAGCGGCCGAGACGGTTCCGGGTTCGTCGCCGTCACTGTCGCCGTCACTGTCGCCGTCACCGTTTCCGCCGCCGATACAGCCGCTCGCCCCGACGAACGCGGCCGCCGCGCCGAGCGAGCACAGCCGACGACGCGTCAGTGAGCCGTCCATGGACGGACGTAGCGACCGGCGACACATAACCGTTCCCGGACCGCTCGCTCGAGCGACGCCGATCGGGGGATGGCGGCGGGCCAGCGACGCGCGGCTTGAAAGCTCTCCTACAAGAGTTAAATCACGCCCGTGTGTAGGAAAAAAGACGTGACACCGGAGTCGTCGATCGTCCTCGCGGCCGTCGTGTTGCCGTTCCTAGTCGCGGGGCTGACGCCCCTGTTGTACCGAGCTCTCGGCGAACGCGTCGGGTACGCGGGCGCCGCGGTCGCGGCCCTCTGTTTCGGTCTGCTGGCCACGCAGTACGGAACCGAGGGGATCGTCGAAGTCGCCTGGATCCCGTCGCTCGAGATCGCATTACAGTTCTACGTCGACGGCTGGGGACTTCTGTTCGCCTCGCTTGCGTCCGGCATCGGGACGCTGATCTTCCTCTACTCCCCGTCGTATATGCACGGCGAGACGGGCCTGGCCAGGTTCTACACCGCGTTGCTCGCTTTCATGGGATCGATCGTCGGCGTCGCCCTGGCGGCGAACCTGATCGCGATTTTCGTCTTCTGGGAACTCACTAGCCTCTGTTCGTTCGTGCTGATCGGCCACCACACCGGGGACGAAGACTCTCAGTACGCCGCCCGGATGGCCATGTTCGTCACCGTCGGCGGCGGCCTCTTCTTGCTTGTCGGCTTCCTCCTGCTGTCGATCGTCGCCGGGGACGTCCTGGGCCCGGCGGCCGCGTTCGACCTGACCGCGATGCTCGAGAACCCCGACGCGATGGAGTCAGGGCTGCGCGATCGGGGGTTCTTCCTGCCGGTGCTGGGCCTGCTGGCTATCGGCGCGGGCACCAAGTCCGCGCAGGTGCCGGTCCACTTCTGGCTGCCGAACGCGATGGCCGCGCCGACGCCCGTCTCCGCGTTCCTCCACTCGGCGACGATGGTGAAAGTCGGCGTCTACTTCCTCGGTCGCGTCCGGCCGCTGCTGGTCGGCGTCGAGTGGCTCCTCCTGTTCGCGACGGTCGGGCTAGCGACGATGACCGTCTGTGCGCTGCTCGCGGTCGCCGCGACCGACATCAAGGAACTGCTCGCGTACTCGACGGCGAGCCACCTCGGCCTGATGGTCGCCGGCTTCGGCTTCACCTCGATTTACGGGGCCGAGACGGGCGTCTTCCACCTGCTGAACCACGCGCTGTTCAAGGCCGCCCTCTTCCTGATCGCCGGGATCGTCGCCCACGAGGCCGGCTCCCGGAAACTCTCGGAACTGGGCGGGCTCCGGCGAGACCTGCCGATCACCGCGGCGATGACCGTCGTCGTCGCGCTCTCGATGGGCGGGATTCCGCCGTTCAACGGCTTCTACTCGAAGGAACTCCTGTTCGAGGCCGCCCTCGAGGCGAGCCACTACCACGACATCGGCGCGCTCGGCTGGATCTACCCGGCCGTCGCGGTCTTCGGGAGCATCTTCACTGTGCTGTATTCGTTGCGATTCCTCTCGCTGTTCTTCGGCGAGCGGCCCGAGGAACTCGGCGAGATCCACCGGCCCGCGATCCCGCTGGTGGCGGCGCCGGCCGTCCTGACGGTGCTCGCGGCCGTCGTCAGCGTCGACCCCGAACTCGCGGTTCGCGCCGCCGTCCAGTCCGGCGTCGACGCGACCGCGGTCGATCCCCACGAGATGCACGTCGGCCTCCCGACCGAGTACTCGACGCCCGTCGGGATGAGCGCCGTCGCTATCGTCGGCGGCCTGGTCGCGTACCCCTTCTACGACCGGCTTCACACGGGGATCCAAACGATCCCGCGTGCGGTCCCGCCCGCGAGCCCGTCCTGGTGGTACGGGTCGCTCGTCGACGTCCTGCCGCGGGCCGGCGCGGGGCTCGCCGCTCGCGTCCACAACGGGCTGTTGCGGACCTACGCGACGTGGACGCTCGCCGCCACCGCCGCGTTCGCACTTGCCGGGTTCGCCGCGACGGGAATGATCTCGGCGACCGGACTGGGGTTCGAGATCCCCATCGCGGTCGCGCTCGTACTGGTCGTCGCGGTCGCCGCGGGCCTTGCGGTCGCGACCTCGGAAACCCACGTCGCCGGCGTGCTCACCCTCTCGATCCTGGGCTTTATGGTCGCCATCTTTTACATCCTCGCGAGCGCGCCAGACCTCGCGCTGACACAACTGGTCGTCGAGACGCTCGTCCTGCTGATCTTCCTGCTCGTCATCGAGGAGATCCCCGAGTTCGACGAGAGTCTCGGCAGGACCGCCCGCGACGCCGTCCTCTCGGTCGCCGTCGGCGCGACCGTCTTCGTCACGGTGCTGGTCGCGACCGACTCGAGGCCCGGCGGCACCACTGACGTCGCCCGCTACTACGCCACCCGGGCCGTCCCCGAGGGCGGCGGGACCAACATCGTCAACGTCACGCTCGTGGACTTCCGGGGGTTCGACACGCTCGGCGAACTGGCGGTCGTCGCGCTTGCTGCCATCTCGATCCTGACGCTGATCGTCATGCGATCCAGTCGCGGTATCGAACCGGGGACCGAATCCGGACCCGAAACCGAAGCCACCGACGGAGGTGACGACGAATGAGCCGCTACCGACGCCACGCACACGCCACGCTCGTATCGACGCGAAAGGGACGAATCCCGACGCTGCTCGCTCGAGTCCGCGCCCCGACCATACTCGAGGGAACGAGAACCCGAGGTGATCGCCGATGACCACCGTCATCATGCGCACGACCGCGCGCGTGATCGTTCCGATCATCCTCGTGGTCGCCGTCACGCTGTTCGTGGAGGGACACAACCTCCCCGGCGGCGGGTTCATCGGCGGCGTGCTCACGACGACGGCCTTCGCCGTCATCTATCTCGCCTTCGGGCTGGACTTCCTCGAGCGGGGCGTCCTCGGACGCGACGTCGAACCCGGCAAGGAACCCTCGCGGGACCGCGTCGTCGTTGCCTACCGCCGGCTGTTCGAGTACGGCCTCGCGATCGCCGTCCTCAGCGGCCTCGTGCCGCTGCTGTTCGATCGGCCCTTCCTCACACAGACGTTCGTCGAGTTCGAGGGCGTGCCGATCTACGACCACGTCGAACTGGCGAGCGCGGTCGCGTTCGATCTGGGGGTCTACTGCGTCGTCGTCGGCGGCCTCCTGACGATCCTCTCGGTGGTGGGTGCCGAATGACGGGCGTCATCCTCGCCGGGGTGATCGGCGCGCTGTTTGCCCTCGGGACGTTCCTGCTCCTGCGCCGGGATCTGATCCGGGTCGTCTGGGGGCTGGCGATCATCAGCCAGGCGGCAAACGTCTACCTACTCGCAATGGGCGGGGTCGCCGAGGGGACCGCCGAGACGGTCCCCGTGCTCGAGGGCCACGGCCACGAGGTCCACGTGCCGATGGCCGTGGCCGACCCGCTCGTCCAGGCGCTCGTGTTGACCGCCATCGTCATCGGGTTCGGGATGACCGCGTTCGCGCTCGTGCTCTCCTACCGGGTGTACGAGGAACACGGCACGCTCGACGTCTCGAAACTGGGTGATCGGGAATGATCGGATCGGTGTCCGCGACGGCGCTTGCGGCGTCGCCGCCCGTCGCCGAATCGCAACTCGTGATCGCACCGCTTTTGATCGTCCTCGTGGCGGCCGTCGGGAGCCTGCTGTTCGGGCGCTGGACGCGCGCACGGATCGGCGTCAGCCTCCTCGGCGGCGCGGCCTACGCGGCCGCGGTCGCCGCGATCGACTGGTACATCGTCCTCGCGCCGGACGCGCCGGGGGCCGCGACCTACCAGGTCGGCGACTGGCCCGCTCCGTTCGGCATCACGCTCGTCGCGGACGGCCTGTCGGCGTTCATGCTGACGATGGTCGCCATCCTGGGAGTCGCGTCGCTCGTCTTCTCGACGCGTGTACTGCCCGAAATCGACCGGCGTAGCTACTATTTCCCGCTCTTTCACTTCCTGGCGCTCGGCGTCACCGGGGCCTTTCTCACCGGCGACCTGTTCAACCTGTTCGTCTGGTTCGAGGTGATGTTGATGGCGAGTTACATCTTCGTGGCCTACTACGGCGGCCCCCAGCACACCCGCGCCGCGTTCTGGTACGTCGCGCTCAACCTGCTCGCCAGTGCGGTCTTCCTGCTCGCCGTCGGCGGGATCTACGCGACGACGGGCACGCTCAACATGGCCGACCTCTCGAGGCGGCTGGCCGACCCCGCGGCCTACGGGATCGATCCCCGCTCGGTGCTCGGCCTCTACGGGCTGCTCCTGTCGGTGTTCGCGATCAAGGCCGGACTCGTTCCCTTCCAGTTCTGGATCCCGACGGCCTACCGGGCCGCGCCGCCCCAGATCACCGCGCTGCTGGCCGGCGCGACGAAGAAGGTCGGGATCTACGCGATCATCCGGCTCTCCTTTACCGTCTTCGCGGACGCACCGGTCGCCGTCGACCTCACGGTGCCGGGGACGGGCCTCGCCATCGCCGGCGACTCCCCGCTTCCCTTCGTCGGGGCCGTCCTGTTCGTCATGGCCGCCGCGAGCATCCTCGTCGGCGGCCTCGGGGCGGTCGGCCGGGAGTCGATCGAGGGCGTGCTCGCGTACTCGAGCATCGGCCAGGTCGGCTTCATCGCCGTCCCGGTCGCTATCGCCGCGACGACGACGAGCGCCGAGTTGCGCCAGTTCGCGATCGTCGCCGCGCTCGTGTACGCGCTCAACCACACGCTCGCGAAGGGGCTGCTCTTCCTGGCGGTCGGCGCGGTCAGGTCCGCGACCGGGACGAGCAGTCTGTCCGACCTCGGCGGCCTTGCGGGGCGGTCGCCCCCGCTGGCGATCTCGTTTTTCGTCGGCGCGCTCGCGCTCGTCGGTATCCCGCCGCTATCGGGCTTTTTCGGCAAGTTCCTCGTTTTCGACGCGGCCGCCCGCGCCGAGGCGCCGTCCGTCCTCGCGCTCCTGCTTGCCGGCTCGCTGTTGACGATCGCGTACGCGACCCGGACCTGGAACCGGAGCTTCTGGGGCGCTCGCACGGCCGCCGTCGAGGAGGCGACGACCGACAGTGTCCAGTTGGCAGTTCTGGGCGTCCTCGCGGCCGCCATCATCGCGGTCGGGGTCGGCTTCGAGCCGGTCTACGAGTTCGCCGACGCTGCAGCGGAGGCCGCGCTGGATGCCGACGCCTACGTCGACGCCGTCGATCCGGCCGACGCGAGCGACGTCGACCTCGAGGCAGGGGGCGAAGGCGGCGAGACCGGAGGTGAGCACGAATGAAGGTCCGAACCTGGCCCGTCGCCGGGGTCGTCTTCGCCGTCCTGTGGATCTTCGTCCGTGGGATCGAACTCGAGTCGATGACGCTGCTCGGTCAGTTCCTCGAGGGGCTCGTCGTCGGCTTACCGATCGCGTTCGTCTTCCGCCGGCTCTACGCGAAGCGGATCACCGTCTCGCGCGGACGACGCGTGAAACCCGCCGTGCTCTATCTGCTGGCGTTCGGGTGGGAGGTCCTCCGGGCGAACGTCGACATGGTCTATCGAGTGGTCGCACCCAGTATGCCGATCGAGCCCGAGGTCGTCCTCGTCCCGCTGCGGGCCGAGACCGACCTCGCGATCACGCTGCTTGCAAACAGCGTCACCCTCACGCCCGGAACCGTCGCGCTGGACTACGACGAAGACGTAAACGCCCTGTACGTCCACGCGGTCGACGGCCGCGACCCCGCGGCGATCGTCGCCCCGATCCGACGGTGGGAGGACTACGCCCTCGAGATCTTCGACGAGGACGCCACGCCCGAAGATCCGGCCCGGGAGTTCGTCGTCTCGGGCGGGGAAAGGGACAAACCGGAGGCCGACGAACGCGCAGGTGGGTACGATGAGTGAGGCCACCGATCCGGCCGTCCTCGAGACGACGATCCGGGCCGCGATCGTCGTCGTCAGCGCGCTCTGTGTCTTTTGCAGCTACCGGGTGATCCGCGGCCCGACGGATCCGGACCGGGTGGTCGCGCTCGATGCCATCGCGACGAACGTGGTTGCGATCGCGGTGCTGTTCGCGATCCAGACCGACCGCGGACTCTTCCTCACCGTTAGCCTGGTGCTCGCGATCATCGCCTTCATCGCGACCGTGGCTGTCGCCAAGTTCGTCACGGAAGGGGAGGTGATCCAATGATCCGAGCTAGCCTCGTGATCGCGCTCGTCCTCGTCGGGGTCTTCTTCCTGACGGTCGGCACGATCGGCCTGCTCCGACTGCCGAACGTCTACAACCGGATGCACGCCACGAGCAAGCCCACGACTCTGGGAACTGCCGCGATTTTCCTCGCGGGATTCGTCCAGTTCGGCCCCGGCGGCGAGGGACTGACGGCGCTTGTCGGTGCCGTCTTCCTGTTTCTGACCGTCCCCACCGGCGCACACATGATCGCCCGCGCGGCCGAGCGCATCGGGGTGCCGTTCCTGGGAAGCGTCACCTGGCCCGACGCCTCGCAGTTGGCTCGCGAGGAAGAACTGCGAGCGGACGCGGAACGCGGTGCCGAGACGGATGCCGAACGGCAGCCCGAAGCGGGTCCCGGCCCCGATCCGGCCGCCGACGAGGGCTGACGCCCCTCTCGAGAACGAGGTCCTTCGACGCTTCGATACCGACTCGTGGTTACTCCGTCTCGAGTTCCCGGTCGGTTCGCTCCCGTTCGCCGTCGCGGTCGTGGTCGTGGTCGTGGTCGCGATTGTGATCCCGGTCGCGTGCCCACGCCTCCGCGTCCTCGAGCGTCTCCGTCTCCAGCAGTCGCTCGAGTTTGCGCTCGAACCCCTCGTCGGTCAACTCGCCGGCCGCGTAGCGCTCCCGGAGGGTTTCGAGCGCCTCTCGAGAATCGGCTTCGAATCCGGAGGGGGCGTCCCCCGATCGACGTCGGTCGCGCTGGCGCTCGGACTCGCCCTGGCGTTCACCGCTCGTCCAGTCGTCGACCCACTCCTCGCGATCGGCTTCGTCGCCAAAGAGGATCGCAACCGTCGGCACGACGACGATGTAGCCGACGAGCAAGGCGGCGAGCCACCAGCTCTGTCCCGTAAACATGGCGCCGAGCCACAGGCCTGTCACGAGCATCGATGCGATTCCCGTCGCGTTTTCGCGGAGATCGGCCGTTCGGCCGCGGTCGTGTTCGCGGTCGCGTCTGTCGGTTTCCTCGCCGAGTCCCATACCGATCGTGTCGGAACGTAGATGAATATAGCTTGTCGCCGCCGAGCGTCGACGGATCGCTACGGCGGGTGCTGTGTGGGCGGTGGGGGAGCAGGTGGGCAGGTGAGCAGGTGGCGGAGAAGTGCGCGTCTTACGCGAGCGTCGACTCGAGTGCCTCGAGCGCAGCCTCGCGGACGGCCTCCCGTTCGCCGGGGAGGAACTCGATGTGACCGTCCTGACCGCCGACGACGCGGACGCCGGCGTCGGTCGCCGCGTCGGCGATGGCGTCGCCGAACTCGCGGACGTCGATCGAGTCGATGGGGCGGACGTGCAGTTCGTCGTCGGCCAGACCGAAGACGGCGAACGGCTCCGCCGCGTCGCGACGGCGGTACAGCGCGTCCAGCAGCAGCGTCGTCGTCGGGAAGTCGAAGCGGTGAGTAAACGCCGTCGTGTCGAGTACGGCGACGGTGACGTCACCGACCCGTTCGGTCGTCAGGTTCTCCCGTGCGGTCTCGAGTTCCGTCTCGAGTTTCGCGCGGAACTGCTCGGAGACGTGGGCGGCGAGTTCGCCGTCGGCGTCCCGGCCGTCGTCGCCCGCGGCGCCGTCGCCGAACAGCAGGTCGGCGACCAGTTCGCGCTTGTCCTTGTACGACTGGTAGTAGGCCTCGAGCGCGACGGCCTCGCGGCGCTCGGAGAGGCCGGTCTCGTCGAAGCCGGCGTCGGCGGCGAGGTCGAGGTAGGCCTCGGGGGCGTCCTCCCAGTAGCTGACCGCCGGGAGGTGCTCGAGGTCGGCCCGGACCTCGTCGTTGACGTGGGCGCCGACGTTGGCGGCGAGCGCCGTCGAGGTGAGGTCGGTCACGTCCACGCCGGTGAGCGACGGCGCGACGGCGACCGAGACGGCCTCGGCGACGGCGTCGTCCGCACGGCTGTCGTCGACGACGACCGCGTTGGCGTCGTACAGCGAGAGCAGTTCGTAGCCGTCGACCGACTCCTCGGTGGAGCCGGCGTCGACGAGCACGATCAGGGGGAACTGCTCGCCGTGGCGCTCGCGGGCCTCGAGCATCGAGGTGACGTCGTCGGTCGCGGCGTCCATGTCGTAGACGCGACCGTCGAGCGGCCGGCGCTCGAAGTAGTGGTACTCGGCGTCCTCGCGGGTGTGCTTCTCGCGGATCAGCGGGAGGACCGCGCGCTCGATGGCGGCGCCGGCGACGTAGCCGTCCGCGGTCGCGCTGTGGCGGACGACGATCGGTCGGGCCTCCATGACCGCACGCCGGATCGCGGTCGCGGCGTCGCCGACTTCGTCGGAGACGGCGGCGACGGCGTCGTGATCGGCAAGCAGGTCGATCTCGGCGGGTCGAGCCTCGCGCTCGATCGCGGTCTCGAGGCGGTCGACGACGGTTTCGCGTTCCTCGTCGGTGAGCACCTCGAGCGCCTCGGTCTCGATCTGGAGTTCGCCGTGATGGCGTTCGACCTCGCCCTCGAGGGCCACGACGTCGCCGACCTCGACGCTCGGGTAGGCGCGGACGCCGGCCTCCTCGAAGGCGGCACACTCGACGCTCCCGGCCTCGTCGCTCAGTTCGAAGACCGTCGGGCCGCTGGTCTGTCGGACCCCGGTGATCTCGCCCTCGAGTCGGACGACGGTACCGACCTGGCCGTCGATCGTGTCGACGGTGGTCCGCTTGAGCGCGGCGTCGGTGTCGGCGGTCGGCTCGGCGTCGGCCGCGTCGTCGGTCGCCGCGGTCGACCCGCTCGCGCTCGCTTCGGCCGTGACGGTGCCGCCCGATCCGGCGGCGACCGCGTCGGTCGTGCTCGCGCCGGACGGGACCTCCTCGTCGCTCGGGCCGGTGTCGTCGGCCGCAGTCTGGAGGTCGCCGGCGGTGGGTTCGTCCGGTTCCGCCGCTTCGGTGGGTTCGGATTCGCTCGCGTCAGCTCCGTCTTCGGCATCGGAGGTGTCGGAGGCGTCGGAGGCGTCCGAGGCATCGCTCTCGTCCTCGACCGCTTCCGGACGTACCTCGTCGTCGCCCGTGTCGATCAGCTTCCCGCGGAACTCGCGTTCGCGCTGGCGGATCGACCAGCCGAGGTCGACGTTGCCGTTGTCGCGGACGTCGAGCACCTGGACGAAGACCTCGTCGCCGGGCTCCCAGTCGAGGCTTTCGAGTCGTTGGTCGAGTTCGCTTCTGTGCAACAGGCCAGTGACGTGGTCGCCGACGTCGACGAAGACGCCGAAGTCGGCGTAGCCGTCGACGGTACCCCGGTAGTAGCGGCCGGGGGTGAGTTCCGAGGCGGACGTTCCGCGAAATTCGAAAACGGCGTCCTCCTCGTGACTCTCGCAGATTTCTCCGTCGACAGCTGTGCCACAGATGATACAGTTACCCATCTACTCGATTGAAGCAGGTTCGCCCTAAAACGGTTGTCGAAATGCGTTCGTCCTCTCGGCCCGGCGGACCGACACCGGATTCAGTCGAACACCGACGAGTCCTCCTCGAGTTCGTCGATGTCGTCGGTGAGTTTCCGGACGTCCTCGGGGAACAGCGAGACCTGGATCTCGTTGCCGTCGTCGTCCTCGAAAACGAGTTTGACCCGCTTGTCGCCGAACTCCCGTGCCTCGACGTCGTCGACGTCGAACAGCTTCGCGGTTGCCGACTTGTTCTTGGGGCCGACGTTCTTGATCGATCCGTCGTTGAGCTCGACCATGAAGTCCTCGAGGGTCAGTGCGAGCATAGTCGGAGTACGGACCCGGGGTAAAAAACGGCACGGCATCGACGACGATGGTCGCCGGAGTGCTGGTCCGATGGGACGGGAGTACGATACTACGCCCGGAGCCGGCGATCGCTGCCGTCGTACCGCTCACCGAGCGAAGCGGCGCGACGAGCCCTTCGGGGGACGTGCGCCGACTTCTCGCCCTCGCTCGGCTCGAGTTCGATCGCGTTCGCGACCGGACCGCACGCGTGGTGTGTCAGGGCGCCTGCGGCCGGCTATCGATGTGAGCGGCGAACCCATAAGTGTTGGTGACCGTACATTCCAGTGACGGCGACGCGACGGCGGTTTTCGTGCCGACCCGGGACGGTTGCGTGAGGGCGAGCGAGTCGCGCCCGTATACATTTAAGGTATCTTCGAACCAACAGTTCGGACGCTATGGAACTCACCTGGCACGGTCACTCGACGTGGCACGTTACGGTCGGCGACACGGATTTGCTGATCGACCCGTTCTTCGACAACCCGAAGACCGATCTCGAGCCGTCGGACGTCGAGACGCCCGACTGCGTCCTGTTGACCCACGGGCACGCGGACCACATCGCCCACGCCGGCGAGTTCTCCGACGCGACGCTGGTCGCGACGCCGGAACTGGTCTCGTACTGCGAGGACGAGTTCGGTTTCGAGGATGCCGTCGGCGGCATGGGGATGAACCTCGGCGGCACCGTCGAGTGCGGCGACGCCTACGTCACCATGGTCCGGGCGGACCACACCAACGGGATCATGACCGAGTACGACGTCGACGCCGGGATGCCAGCCGGGTTCGTCATCTCGGACGAACATCCCCACGACGCCGGCCCCGACGCCACGACCCTGTACAACGCCGGCGACACGGCGCTGATGAGCGAGATGCGCGACGTGATCGGCGACTACCTCGAACCCGACGCGGCGATCGTTCCGATCGGCGATCACTTCACCATGGGAACTCAGCAGGCCGCGGTCGCGGTCGACTGGCTCGACGTCGACCACGCGCTCCCGCAGCACTACGACACGTTCCCGCCGATCGAGACCGACCCCGAGGAGTTCGCCGAGTACGTCGACGACGCCGAGGTCCACATCCTCGAGGGCGACGAGTCGATCGAACTCGAGAGTTGAGGCGACGTCGACGCGGCCCGGGCCGGAACGGATAGTCCGCGAATCGTTTCTGAGCGTTTTCGAGACGAGTTCGTTTCGGGGGTGGAGCCGATCCAATGCGATCCAATGCGATCCGATGCGATCCGATGCGATCCGATCTTGATCGGCGTCGAACCCCTCGAGGGTGATCCGAGGAAACGCATCGACGATCGAGCCCCCTCGACGTAACGTCCGGTCGGTGTTTCTCAGCTAGCTGGACGGTATCCTCCGGGAGAACAACGTTTACACGGGCGGCCGTAGACGTCACGACTGCCATGTCGAAAGACGTCACCACCGTCTCCGAGGAAGGCTACAGCGCGACGAACGAGATCCGCGACTTCGAGACGACCATCGACGCCAACGGCGAGGACGCGCCCGACACACTCGAGGCGCTGCTCGCGGCCTACGGTTCCTGTTACGTCCCCGCGCTCCGGGTCGGCGGGCAACAGCGCGGCGAGGAGGACCTCGGGAAGATCGAGATCGAGTCGACGGGCGAACTCAACGACGACGACAAACTCGAGTCGGTCCACTTCGACATCCGTGTCGAGGCCGACGTCGACGACGAGACCGGCGAGGAGATCATCGAGCGCGCGTTCGAACTCTGCAAGGTCCACGACGCGCTGAAAGAGAGCCTCCACGCGGAGACGACCTTCGAGGGCGACGCGTTCTAAATGAAAAGCAGCGCGAGTTCCCCGCCCCACCGTGGGCGGGGGTGAAGCGCGTCACTCCGGCGCGTGTTCCGTCTCTTCGATATACCGTTCAACCACTTCTTCCGACACTGCTCCCGTCGTCCCAACGTAGTATCCGACCTTCCAGAACCCGCCTCCCCAGAAATACGACTCCCGAATCTCGGGATACCGCTCCAGCAAGTGCTTTCCAGAGTACGACTTGAATTGCCGAGCGATGTTCGCAGGGCTGTACTTCGGGTCTGTTTTCACGAACAGGTGAACGTGGTCATCCGCAATCTCCAACGCCAGAATCTCGTGACCGAAGTGATCAGCAGTCTCACCAAACAACTCTTGAACGTCGTCTTCCACTACATCGAGAACCGAGTGTCGATACTGAGCGGGATCGGAGATCCCGCGAGGTACGCAAAGCTTCGCTTTGCTTGACTTCGGACACCACACGAAGTGATACTTGCAGGAACTAACCGAATGTGCGTGACTCCGATACTCTTCTATCCCTAATCCCTGTATTTATGATGTGTTAGAACGATTGTCAAAATATGGGTGAAGAAGCCACGAAGACGATTCAGATGCGCCTTCACATAGCGTCTGGTGAACGGTCGTGGCTTCACGACGCCCGCCTCGCATCACGCGAGATATTCAACCAAACCATCCGCCTCACACAACAAGGGCACACGCGCACCGAGATACAGCAGGAAGTTGACCGCGACGACTTCTTGCGAAACAACAAGTGCGCGGTCGTCGGCAAAGCCCTCCAAACGTGGGACTCCTACCAGTCACTCCTTGACTGGTGGGAGAACCACGACGATTCAGATGGAGGCAAGCCGACACCACCGAGTACGGACAAATCTGGTGCGTACCCGCTCGTGATGGCGCACACGGAAGGCTACCGCCTCACCGTGGACGACGATACGAACCGCGTCCAAGTCCGAATCAGCCCGAAACCATACAAGAAGGTCACTGGTCACCTGCGCGGTGAACCGGATGCGATGGACGAACTTCGAGACGCCATCACGTCGGATGGGGTGGATGTGGGGCAGGCTGAACTCCTGTACCGCGATGGCGTGTACTACCTACACGTCACGGTCACACGCGAGTTCGACGTGCCCGAACCCGGCACCGCTGATACTGTGGTCGGCGTGGACATCAACGAGCGAAACGTCGCTCTCACCGCCCTCGACCGCGAGACGATGCGGACGAAGGGAACACTCGTTCTCGACTACGGACGGGTTAAGCAGGAACGCCAACGCTACCATACCATCACCACTCGCTGTCAGGAACATGGCAAGACAAGCATCCACCAGAAACTCGGTGACAAGGAAGAACGCTTCACCGAGTGGGTGTTGCACCGTCTCTCCCGTGCTGTCGTGGAGTTCGCGGAACAGTTCTCGAACCCGGTTATCGTGTTCGAGGATATGAGCGGTATCCGCGATGAAATCAAGTACGGGACGTATATGAACCGCCGATTGCACAAACTCCCGTTCCACAAGTTCGAGACGTTCGTGTCGTACAAGGCAACGTGGCGGGAGATTCCCACGGACACGGTTGATGCCTATTACAACTCGAAGACGTGTTCGTGCTGTGGCGAGCGTGGGTATCGACAGGGACGGCGGTTCCGCTGTACGAATGATGGGTGTGACGTGGTGCAAGACCACGCCGACCGGAATGCATCGGTGAACATCGCGTGGCGCGAGAAGGTGAAACTCGACGGTAACACGACGAATTACCGGACTCACAAAACCCAGCCGCAAGTGCGGTTGGTGCGTCTGTCCGGGTCGGGGCGTGTAAACCGCCCAACCTCATCCCGCTCGCTTGCCGAGCAGGGAGTACTAGCGTACGGCTGAGGGAATTACAAAAGCCTCGGGCCACCGCGCCCGAGGTTGTTTACGGGTCCCGGGGTTCGGTTCGACTCGTCGTTTCGGTTTGGTTCTATCGTCGCGTGCTCGAGTTCGCCCAGTTTTCGACTGTCCGACTCCGTAAGCGGCGGCTCTCGGCTGTCGGAACTCGATCGGGTCGACCGTATCGCTCGATCCTGGCTCGCACAGTCGAAAGCCCGGGGAGGGAACCACGGGGCCGCGGAAGCCAGCCGACGCCGACCGGTGGCGACGGTCCGGCCGTCGGTCCCGTCGGTCCCGTCGGTCCCGTCGGTCTGGGGTGGGGTGGAGTGGGGTGAACTCAGCGGAAGGTGGTTCAGCGGAACGTTCGGCTGGGGATGAACCGAAACGCCCGCTGCATTCGTGTATCCAACGGCTCCCATAATATCGGTGATGCCAAAATACGTTGGTGGGTTCGAGCGCGCGGCGCGGGACCGAGAGGCAGGTTCAAGGAACTGCTCGAGACAGGACCTGACATGTTACGATCCTTCGAAGGTTCCGAGCCGGACGTCGCCGACACCGCCCACGTCGACGAGACGGCCGTCGTCATCGGCGACGTCGTCCTCGAGGCGGACGCGAGCGTCTGGCCCAACGCGACGCTGCGCGGCGATCACGGCCGGATCGTGGTCGGCGAGGGTGCGAACGTCCAGGACAACGCCGTGCTCCACGAGGACGCCGAACTCGAGTCCTCGGCGACGGTCGGACACAGCGCGATCGCCCACGACGCCACGGTCGGAGAGCGCGCGCTCGTCGGCATGAACGCGGTCGTCCTCGACGGTGCCCGCGTCGGTGAGGGGGCGGTCGTCGCGGCTGGAAGCGTCGTCACCGAGGGGACCGAGGTGCCGCCGTCGACGCTGGTCGCGGGCTCGCCCGCGGAACCGAAAGGCGAAGTCGACGACCCGCGGCTCGAGGCGACGGCCGATCGGTACGTCGAACTGGCGACGCGCCACGAGGAGGGGTCCGAACGGCTGGACGGATAGCCGCTCCGGTCGGACTGGCGGGCTCGTGGCTTGGCGGTCCCCGCGGAGTCGGGGATCGGTCGGAGACGAGTCGAGGATGGGAAACGCTGATACAGCGGCCGGCCGAATCGACGGTCATGAGCGACAAGCCGTGGACCGACCGGATCGTCGGCGAGCGGATGACCGTCGATCAGGAGTTCTCCTCCCGGGTTCGGGACTCGCAGTTCTCGAACCAGCAGTGGAGCCTGATCATGACGGCCACGGAGTTCGAGATCGAGCGCGCAGACGACCCCGAAAACGCGCGACTCGTCGCGGACACCGAGCAGGTCGAACAGATCATCCCCGAACTCGAGAACGTCCAGTCCGGGATGGGTGCGATGGGTGGTCCCGGGGGAGGCGGAGGCGCCGGCCCGGGAGCGGGCGGTGGCGATTCCTCCGGCGGCCTCGTCGACTCGATCAAGGGCGCGCTCGGACTCGGCGGTCGCGGTTCCGGACCCGGCTCCGGCGGCGATCACGACGAGAAACTGGCGGCGGCAGAACGGCTCACCCAGGAGTACGCAGACGAACTCCAGTCACACCTCGAGGACAACGGCCGCTGGGAGTCGGTTCGGGAGGCCGCGGCCGAGAGCGAATAGCGGCCGCTGCCGGCTCCAGGTCAGGTTAGGTCGGGCCAGGTTCCGACTCCGTGTGAACGACGGGCGACGGGAACCGACGTCAGTCGCCGGCCCGAAACAGGGTGTACTCGCTGGTCTCGTAGATGTTGATCAGTTCGTTGACCAGCTCGTCGTAGGACTCGTCCTCGACGCGCAGTGCGTCCAGCCGCTCGATGGTCTCCTCCTCGAGTTCGACGGTCGGCATACGTGAGAGTTCGACGGCGATGGGCAAAAGCGCCACGGGGATTTCAGGGGCCGTCCCGACGGGCGACGATCGGGGATGAACGCGACGCCGTCCGTGTCTGACCGCTCACCCTTACGACTGCAAGTCACAGCACCTTTAGGCACGGTTCCCGACCGTCAGTGTATGACCGACGTAAACACGGTTACCGTTTCGATCGAAGCCGACGACTCCACTGACGAAGTCACCATCCCCGCCGGACTCCTCGACCTCGTCGCGGAGGGCGACCAGACCACCGCCGAGACGATCGGCGACGTCGCCCTGCTGTCGTTCGCCAGCCGCGCCCACCACGTCGTCCACCACGGCGAGGGCAGCGACGAGGAACTCGAGGCCCAGGAAGAACGCGTCATGGAGCTGTTCGAGGAGCGCTTCGGCGTGACGTTCGGCGAAGCGACCGGGCACCAGCACTGAACTGCCGAACTGAACTGCCGGACTGAACCCCGCTAACGGAGTTGCGGTTCGACCTGATCCTTTTCGACTGACCGAGGGGGAGAGCTACGGTGCCGTGCCGGTCGATTCGATCCCCGCGCCGGGGTCGTCTCCGATCTGTATTCCGTTTTCGTCGCCGACGAACTCGTCGCCGTCGTTACCGCCGTCACCGCCGACTCCCGCACCGATACCGTTCCCGTCGGTTCCGCCGCCGTCGTCCGTTCCGATCCCCGCATCGCCCGTATCGGTCGGCGCCTCGAGCGTTACCGTCGTCTCGACGGTCTCGTTGTCCGTCGAGATCGTCGCCGTGTACGCACCCGGTTCCAGGTCCGCCGTCTCGGCTGTCAGCGACACCGTCGCCGCGTTGCCGGCCTCGAGTTCGAGCGGCGGCTCCGTCGCGTCGACGACGGTTCCGTCGAGGGCCAGTTCGACCGTCTGCGCGCCGGCTCGCTCGCCGACGTTGGCGACCGTCGCCTCGAACAGGAGGTCTTCCCCCTGTTCGACCGGCGCGTTCGTCGCGAGCATTTCGAAAACGAACTGCTCGGGTTCCTCGTCGAAGTCGGCGATCTCCCCTGCGGGGTCGGTCTCGGCGACGAACACCTCGTCGTAGTCGTAGATGCTCATATCGGCGGTCCAGACGAGTCGCTCGTCCTCCGTCTCGGGCGTCCACTCGACCGTGAACGTCCCCTCGCCGGGCGCGAGTTCCTCGAGCGGCTCGTCCTCGGTCGCGCCCTCGAGTTCGCTCCGGACGAGCACGGGCGCGTCGTTGGGGTTCTCGTAGCCGAAGGTCACGTCGATCGTCGGCGGCTCGTCGCCCTCGCCGTCGTCGACGACGGTCGTCTCCGCCACGAACGTCGACGGGAGCTCCGGGCGGGTCTCCTCGATACACTCCTCGCCCTCCGGGTTGGGGTGGTCGATCCCCGCGACCGGGAACGCTTCGGGCGAGGTGATGCCCGTGATGGCGGTCCCGTAACTGCCGTAGTCGCCGACGGCCACCATCACCTCGTCGTCGGCGGTACGTGTGATCCGGTCGTCGGCTTCCCCGTCGACCTCGAAGACGATCGTTCCCGTGAACGGCGCCTCGACGTCCTCACCGACCGTCACGAAGTCCTCGGCGATCGTGTTGCCGAACCCGCCGAGCGTGTAGAACCCGGTGCTGGCCGCGATGGAGTCGCCCTCCTCGAAAGAGTCGCTGACCTCGGCGCGGCGACAGTCGACGAATTCGACCTCGAACCCCTCGTCGAGGGTGTACTCGAACGTCTCGTTGGCGAGGACGTCACCGTCGGTCGCGTCGATCACCGCCGCCTCGAGCGTCGCGTCCGCCTCGAGGGGGTCGTCGAGGTCGATCGTCTCGTTCTCGAGGGATTCGTCGGCCGGGAAGGGGTCGGTTTCGACGAGTGGGTCGTCACCGGCAGCGTCCGCCTCGGCGACCGTGAGCGCGTAGTCGACGGTGGCGTTCGCGGCCTCTATCGTCACGGTCTCGCCGTCACCGCGCTGATCGGTGACCGTGAGGTTCGCGTCCGGCGCGGGTTCCGGCGGTTCGGGTTCGGGTTCGGGTTCGGGCTCGGTGTCGTCTTCGACGGTGTACTCGATCGACTCGGTCGCCAGCGCCTCGTCGTCCGCGGCGTCCCGGACAGAGACGTCCACCGTCGCGTTCTCCTCGAGCGGCGGCTCGAGCGCGAGCGAGAGGTCCTCGACCGGTTCGCCGGCCGCGAAGACGTCGCTGTCGACGCGCTCGCCGTTGTACTGGGCGCTGACGAGGTAGTCGACGGTGGCGTTGGCCTCGTCGACGGTCAGCGTCTCGCCGTCGCCGGCCTGGTCGGTGACGGAAAGGGTGGCTTCCGGCTCGGGTTCGGGTTCCGGTTCGTCCGCTTCGACCGTCACGAACGCCCCATCGAGGACCGGTCCGCCACCGTCGGAGACGTACGGTTCGTCGTCCTCGCCGTCGCTCTCGACGTAGCGGAACGTCTCGTCGTCGGTCGTGTCGTGGTGGACGACGGCGACGAGCGGACGGCTCTCCTCGAGCGGTTCGTCGAACTCCACGGTCACGTTCTCGTGACCTCCGGGCTCGAGGTACGCCGACGCGCCAAGCACGGCGTCGGGATCGGCGTCGACCGTGACCCCGTCGTAGACCGCGACGAAGCCGCCCTCGGAGAGTTCGACCGAGTCGATCACGACGCTGTCGCCGTCGGACTCCTGGTCGTCGAACGAGATCGTCGCCTCGCCCTCGCGTTCGTCGATTCGCTCGATGCGCTGGACGACCTCCACTTCGACGTACTGGACGAGCACGGTCGGATCGGCGGTTCCCTCGTCGACCGCGTAGGCGGTCGCGTCGGCCGCGGTCTCGGCCGTCACCCGCTGGAGTTGCGAGACGCTGATGCGCTGGGACTGCACCGCGCGGGCGGTCTCCTGGCTCGCGCTCGTCGCGGCGACCTGGATCTGTTCGACGGTCGCCTCCTGGTACTGAGAGAGCGCGCCGGTCGCGCTTCCGCTGGCGAGTCGCTGCACCTGCACGACGTCGACGACCTGTTTCTGGAGCACCGCGCCCTCGCCGGCGCCGGCCGCGGCGGCCTGGATCGCCTCGACCTCGACGACCTGATACTGGACCGCCGACTCGACGGCCCCTTTCGCGGCCCCCGTCGCGGCGGATTGGATCTGCGTGATCGACACCTCCTGACGCTGGACGAGCGTCCCGCGGGCGCCCCCGTCCGCGGCGGCCTGGATCTGCTCGACCGTCGCCTCCTGGCGCTGGATCGCGCCCTTCGCCGCCCCGAACGACGCCTCCTGGATCGCGGTGATCGTGATCCGCTGGACCTGCTGGACGGTCACCGATCGGGCAGCCTTGGCGGCCCCTTTGCTCGCACCCCGGGCCGCGGACTGTGTCTGCTCGACGGTCACCCGCTGGCGCTGGACGAGCGCTCCCTTCGACGCGCCTATCGCCGCCTTCTGGACCTGTTTGACGTCGATTCGCTGGTACTGCTCGGCTTCGACGGCGAGCGTCTCGGTCGCCCCCTCGAGGACGCCGGCGCTCGCGCCCGCAGCCGCGTGCTGGACGTGCTCGAGGGAGACCTGCTGGCGCTGTTCGACCGTGAGCTTCTGATACTGCGAGAGGACGCCGTAGGCCGCGCCCTGGCCGGCCTCCCGGATCGTCGGCCCGTGCTCGACGCCGGACGTGGCAGCTCCGCTCGCCGCCCCGGCCGCCGCCCCGCGGGTCGCGACCTGGATCTGTTCGACGGTCACGCGCTGCTCCTGGGCGATCGCGCCGTGGGTCGCGCCCCAGGCCGCGCTCTGCATCTGGTTCGCCTCGACTCGCGTGTACTGGGCGAGTGCGCCGTCGACCGCCCCGCCGACGGCGTACTGGATCGCCGTGACGTTGACCTCCTGGCTCGCCACCAGCGAGCCGTGGACCGCGCCCTTCGTCGCCTCCCGGACCTGCTCGTCGTCGGCGTCCCCGTGCCGGGCCGCGAACTCGGCCGCGCCCTCGAGGGCCGCCTCGCGCTGTTCCTGGGTCACCTCGACGCCTTGCTCCTCGGCGAGTTCGATCCCCGCGTCGACGCCGGCCTCGACGACGTCCTCACGGTCATCCTGCAACTGGGGCTGACTCGCCGAGTTCGCGTCGTCGCCGTCTCCATCGCCGTCGGTCGCGGGCGACGGCATCGAGAGGGGTTCGTCGCCCGTATCGGCTGTCGATCCCTCGGGCGTCGCCTCGAGGTCCGACGCGCCGTCGACACCACCCTCGTCTGCCTCTCCGTCGCCGATCGGCCCGAAGCCGACCCCGACGAACGGCAGTGCGAGGACGCTCGTCGTCGCGACGACGGCGAGGAATACCGCGATCGCCGCCGCTGTTTTTCCGGTCATCGTCGGCTACCTCCCCGACCGGCGAGTACTCCGAACGGCCGCGTGCACCGATCGCGGCCGCGCGCTCGAGCGTGCCGTTTCGATCCCGTTGTGACCCGTCGATACCCCCGCAGTTCGAACCTGGCGTGAGACCGATCGAAACCCATTCGTCTCTCCTTCGAGCGGACCGAATCGGGGCATAAGCACGCCGGTCGTTCCGTCACGCCACGTGACACAAGAGCCGATTACCGCCGCGGAACGGTCGGCTCGGAGCGACACTCGAGTCCGCAGGCGACCGCGATCACTCTGGCAGAACGCGAACGGGGCGACGTTCGTCGCGTCCGACAGGAAGTACCGGGTTTCGGTGGGATTCGCTCGGTCCGTGAGGTGGGCCATGATCGGGCCGACGACGAAAAGCGAGATCTCGGAAACCGAAGTTTTGAATTGGGTTTACGAGAGAGAGGCGAGCATGGCAACCGAACATGGCTCGGTAGAGCCGGTCGGAGACGTGGTCGTACGACAGTTCGCGCGGGCTGCGCTGCTCGCGGCGCTGATCGGAGCCGTCGCCCCGGTCTCGATTCCGATCCCGTTTTCGCCGGCACCGATCACGCTCCAGGTGTTGTTCGTCTTCCTGGCCGGGCTCGTCCTCGGGCCGGTCTGGGGGACCGTCTCGCTGACGCTGTACCTGGCTGCGGGGGCAGTCGGGATTCCCGTCTTCGCCGGATTCAGCGCCGGCCCCGGCGTCCTGTTCGGCCGGAGCGGCGGCTACCTCTGGGCGTACCCGGTCGCCGCAGGCCTGATCGGCCTGCTCGCCCACCGGGGCACGGATCTCCGCGATCCCGCCGACGTCTCGCTCCCCGTACTCGTCGGCGCGCTCGTGGCGGGGACCGCCGTCATCTACGGGATGGGGTCCGGCTACATGGCCTGGCTTCTCGACATGACTATCGTGGAGGCGCTGCTGGTCGGCGCGGTCCCGTTCGTCCCCGTCGAACTGCTCAAGATGGTCGCGGCGATCGCGATCGTCAAGAGCGGCCGACTCCAACCGGTCGGAACGTGAGACGAACGGCGACCGATCGATCGAGGACGCACACCGTCGGCAACCGATACCGATGATCGAGTTTCGCTCCGTCACCTACGCGTTCGACGCAGTTCCCGTCCTCGAGGAGTGCTCCCTCGAGATCGACGACGGCGAGTTCGTCCTCTTCGCCGGTGCGAACGGCAGTGGGAAGACGACCCTGTTGCGTCACTGTAACGGGCTCCTGACTCCCGACTCCGGGGAGGTGCTCGTCGACGGCACGCCCGTCGCCGAGAACCCGATCCGGGCACGCTCGCGGGTCGGCATGGTCTTCCAGAACCCGCGGGACCAGTTCGTCGCGGCGACGATCGGCGACGACGTCGCCTTCGGCCCCGAGAATCTCGGTCTCGAGCGCGCTGTGATCGACGAGCGCGTCGAGGACGCCCTCGAGGCGGTCAACCTCTCCGGTCGGGCCGACGAGCGGATCGCGGAACTCTCCGGCGGGGAACAGGCCCGCGTAGCCATCGCGGGCGCGCTGGCGATGGAGCCGACCCACCTCGTCCTCGACGAGCCGTTTACCGGGCTGGACGATCCGGCCCGGCGATCCGTGCTCAAGCGACTCGAGGCGCTGTCGGCCGACGGGACGGGCGTGTTGCTGGCAACCCACGATCTCCGGGACGTGCTCGGGCTGGCGGACCGGGTGATCGCCATGCACGACGGCGAGGTGGTCGTCGACGCGTCGCCCGAGCGGGCTGTCCGGGAACTCGAGGGGGATGGACTCGCCGTTCGGGTGCCGCGATGTTGAGCTACGAACACGACGACACGATCGCCCACCGGCTCGATCCGCGCTCGAAGCTGGCGGTCCAGATCGCGTTCGCGGCGACCGCCCTCTCACACACGAGCGTTCGGGCACTGATCGCGCTGACGGGCGTCACGGCGCTCTTTCTGGCCGTCGCGGGCGTCTCGATCCTCCGGACGCTGTCCGCCTACCGGTTCGCGCTGGTGATCGTCGCCATCGCGCCGCTGGTCTCGGCCGCGACGCTCGGCCCGCCGTGGATCGACGTGGCCGACGGGCTCGAGTCCGCCCGGGCCGGCTACCGGGTGGTACTCGTGTTGCTCGTCAGCGCCGCTTACGTCCGCTCGACGCGGATTCGGGACTCGCGGGCGGCCGTCCAGCGGACGATTCCAGGCAAACCCGGCCAGTTGCTTGGCGTCGGCATCGCGCTCGTCTTCCGGTTCTTCCCGGTGCTGCAGGCGGACGTCCGGCGGATCCGCCAGGCGTCGGCCGCCCGGCTCGGGACCGAACGCGGCGCGATCGACCGCGCGAGTCGTATCGGACTCCTCGGGCTGACGCGTGCGTTCGAGCGGGCCGATCGACTCTCGCTCGCCCTGCGCGCTCGCTGTTTCGCCTGGAACCCGACGCTGCCGAGGCTGTCGTTTACGCGGTTGGACGCGCCCGCGTTCGCGGTCGCGGTCGTGCTGGCTGTGGGCGCGTTGCTATAACTCGCGGCCAACAGCAGTGGCGCGCGTTCCGCAGCGCTCGCGAAACTGAAAATCGCCGCAAACGCTCACAGGACGTCGACCACCGGCTCCTCCTCGAGCAGTCGCGTCACGACCACCCGCGGCACGTCCCGGTGCTCGCGCAGTTCGGCCGCGATCTCGCGGGCCGTCGCCTCGAGTTCGGGGGTATCGGCCATGTTGACCAGGGGAACGACCGTCGCGCCCTCGGGAACGTCCTTCCAGCCGCCCGCGTCGCTCGCGAGAACGGTCGCGACGTCGACTGCGGAGATCCGGTCGCCCGGCTCGAGGTCGGCGACGTTGGCGACCCGTTCGGGCCGGTGGACGTGCTCCTCGTCGAGTCGTTTGCCGACGACGCGGGCGCTCGCGATCGGGACGACCACGTCCGTCCCCGCGGGCAACTGCGGTTCGTCCTCGTCGGGCGCTTTGAGCCAGCGGGTGCGCGCGCCGTCGGCTTTCACCAGCACGGTTTCCGGCCCCTCGAGGGCGTTCGCAAGCGCGTCGACGTCGGCCGGGTCGTAGCCGAGATACCGGTCGCCCTCGCGGGCCGCGGCGAGGCCCAGCGGCCGCGAGTCGGTTTCACGCGCCGCCGCGATCGGATCGTCGGCCACCGTCAGCGTCGCTACTCGGTCGTCGAACGGGGGGATACGGACCGTCGTCGTCACGATCGCTCGCTCGAGTCGCTCCGCGAGCGCGTACAGCGTCGATTTCTTCCCGCCGGCGCCGACGACGGCGAGGACGGTCGGCGACTCGGTGGCGGACGCGTGCGCGTCCAGCAGTGCCCGCTCGAGGGGGACCGTCATCCTCGAGGCCACCTCCGGGTCGGACGGGCGCTGCCGGTCGACGTCTCGGCTCGATACGTCGGATCGTCGCTCATGCGTGCCGGTTCGCGGTGCTCGAGGAAAGGCCTGGCGTCCGGGCTGCGTTCGAACGTCGGCTCCTCGGGGCGATCTTCAATCGTCGTTGTACGCGCCCTGCCGGGAGTCGTCGTTCGGCTCGTTGGCTCGCTCGTCCGGGGAGCCGGTTCCGGTTCCCGTTCCTGTTCCCGTTTCCGTGTCCGTCTCGGTCAGCGTCACCTCACCAGTTCCGTCGACGCGAACCTCGTACCCGTGATAGGCGAACGAGACCGTCGTGTCCGCGTCCGACGACTCGACGAGCGTGTCGAGGGCGTCGGGATCGATCGTGCTGTACAGCGGCGGGTCGAGCGTCGCCGGCTCGACGTCGTCCGCCTCGGCGATCTTCGTCACGACGAGCTGGCTCGGCGGCGTCCCCCTACTCATACTGACCAGTTCGAACACCTGATTGATAAGCGCGGTGGCAGTTTCAGACCGGTGAGAGTCGACAACCGACCCACCCCAAAAGCTATAACCTATGGCAACACAGTACTAGTCGGTGGGCTCCCCCACCCTATCCCCACCGACGGCGCACGCGCCGTCACCCCCCTGTTCCCCCTCTCCCCACTTCCCCACGGGTCGACGTTGTGAGACGTATAGTAGCCACTGAAAGTCAATGCAACCCGATCGCACGACAGCTGTACGATCGGTGTGTAAATCGTTTCAGTTGTTACTATAGCGACTGCGGTAGAACGCGATACACGGATCGAAAACGAGGCCGTCGCGGGCACCTCATACGGATTGCTGTCCCGACGGACCGGCGCACCCGCCGCCCGGGTCGGGGTTGCGCGGGAACTGACGAACAGTAACCCGTCTCAATCGAGCGTCAACTCGAGTTCGAGCAGCCCGAGATACGAGGGGGCGTTGCCGCCACTGGTCCGGAACTCCGTCGGCGTCGAGTCGACGTACTGGTAGAACTCCGGCTGGGTCGAGGGAACCATCATCGTGCCGTCTTCCCCGCGCAGGTACGCGGGCGAATCCGTCGCCTCGAGCCGGTCGGCGCGTTCCTGCCAGGCCTCGTCGTCGTAGAGGAAGATCCCGAACGAGAACCGTCCGCCGGCCAGCGCGTCCTCCTTGGTGTCGAACGCGTCGGCCTCGTCGACGCGGTACTCCTCGTCGGTCATCCAGGCCAGCGCCGACAGCCCCTGCGTACGCAGGAAGTAGAGGTCCCAGGACAGCGTCGCGTCGAAGATCGCCCAGGCGTTGCGCGGGCCGACCGCGTCGAGCTGGACGCTGAACGCGGGCCGGCCGCGCGAGCCCGTTGGCTCGTGGACGAACGTGGCGTCGTACGCGGGCACGCGGATGCCCCGGTCGTGGTAGACGACGCCGTTCGACGGCGTCTCGATATCGCTCCGGGCGGTCAGCCCCTCGACGAAGTCCAGGATCGGGATGCCGCCGGTGTCCTCGAGGCGTTCGAAGAACGAGGAGACGTGGTGGACCTCCGACCAGGGGCGGGGCCGTTCGCCGTCGTCGGGGCCGGGGCCGGGACCGGGTCCGGGTGCGCTCATGGGTCGCGTCGCCCTCCGTTTCGACGGGTCGAGTGGGTTCGGGGCCGCGGCTCGAGGCGGCGAGTCGATGTCGGTGTGGACGTCCCGCGACGTGCGGTGCTGGTGCCGGTCTCCGTTCCGGTGACGAAAGCGGATCCGGGACCCGTGACGACGGTGTGCATATGCGTTCGAAACGGCCCGATTCGGATTAGCTTTCCGAAGCGGGCGGCCTCGCGGCGGCCCCGACGTCGTCCCGGGTCGCGCGGCGAACGCCGCCGACACGGAGCGACACGCCTTTTTGACAGCGCCGGGCAGGTTGTGGTATGGATCCAAAGCGGGAATTCACAAGCGTCGACCTCGCCGCCCTCGTCGGGGAACTCGGGACCTACGAGGGAGCGAAGGTCGACAAAGCCTACCTCTACGGCGACGACCTCGTCCGCCTGAAGATGCGGGACTTCGACCGCGGCCGCGTCGAACTCCTGCTCGAGGTCGGCGAGGTCAAACGCGCCCACACCGTCGCCCCCGAACGCGTCCCCGACGCGCCGGGCCGACCGCCGCAGTTCGCGATGATGCTGCGCAACCGGCTCTCGGGCGCGGACTTCGCCGGCGTCGAACAGTACGAGTTCGACCGTATCCTCGAGTTCGTCTTCGAGCGCGACGACGGCACCACCCGGATCATCGTCGAACTGTTCGGCCAGGGCAACGTCGCCGTCACCGACGGCGAGTACGAAGTGATCGACTGCCTCGAGACGGTCCGGCTGAAATCCCGTACCGTGGTCCCGGGCTCGCGCTACGAGTTCCCCGACACGCGGACGAACCCGCTCACCGTCTCGCGGGAGGCCTTCTACCGGGAGATGGACGACTCCGACACGGACGTCGTCCGCACCCTCGCGACACAACTCAACTTCGGCGGCCTCTACGCCGAGGAGATCTGTACCCGCGCCGGCGTCGAGAAGGCTATGGACATCACCGAGGCCGACGAGGCGGTCTACGACCGCCTCTACGAGGCGATCGAGCGGCTGGCGATCGACGTCCGGAACCGGAACTTCGATCCGCGACTGTACCTCGAGGACGGTGACGATGAGGACGACAGCGAAGACGAGGACGCGAGCCCCGCACGCGTCGTCGACGTCACCCCCTTCCCGCTCGAGGAACACGAAGCCGAGGGGCTCTCCGCGGAGGCGTACGACTCCTTCCTGACGGCGCTCGACGACTACTTCTTCCGGCTGGAACTCGACGAGGAGGAGGAACCCGACCCGACCGAGCAACGGCCCGACTTCGAGGAGGAGATCGCCAAACACCAGCGGATCATCGAACAGCAGGAGGGGGCGATCGAGGGGTTCGAGCAGCAGGCCGACGAACTGCGCGAACAGGCCGAGTCGCTGTACGCCGAGTACGGCCTCGTCGACGAGGTGCTCTCGACGATTCGGCAGGCCCGCAAGCAAGACCGTCCGTGGGACGAGATCGAACAGCGCTTCGAGGAGGGGAAGGAACGCGGCATCGAGGCCGCCGAGACCGTCGTCGACCTCGACGGCAGCGAGGGCACCGTGACGGTCGAGGTCGACGGCGAGCGGATCGACCTGGTCGTCGACGACGGCGTCGAACAGAATGCCGACCGCCTCTACACCGAAGCGAAACGCGTCGAGGAGAAGAAGGAGGGCGCGCTCGCGGCCATCGAGGACACCCGCGAGGATCTCGAGGACGCCAAGCGCCGCCGCGACCAGTGGGAGGCCGAAGACGCCGCAGAAGACGACGAAGATGACGACGACGAGGACGAGGAAGAACGGAACTGGCTCTCGATGCCGTCGGTTCCGATCCGCGAGAACGAACCCTGGTACGACCGGTTCCGCTGGTTCCACACGAGCGACGGCTACCTCGTGATCGGCGGCCGCAATGCCGACCAGAACGAGGAGTTAGTGAAAAAGTACCTCGAGCCGGGCGACGAGGTACTTCACACCCAGGCCCACGGCGGTCCGGTCACGGTCCTGAAGGCCACGGACCCGAGCGAGGCGTCCTCCCACGACATCGAACTCCCGGAGTCGAGCATCGAGGAGGCCGCCCAGTTCGCCGTCTCCTACTCCTCGGTCTGGAAGGACGGCCGCTACGCTGGCGACGTCTACGCCGTCGACTCCGATCAGGTGACCAAGACCCCCGAGAGCGGCGAATACCTCGAGAAAGGCGGGTTCGCGATCCGGGGCGATCGCACTTACTACCGCGACACGCCGGTCGGCGTCGCCGTCGGCATCCAGTGTGAGCCCTACACGCGGGTGATCGGCGGTCCGCCGTCGGCCATCGAGGGACAGGCCGAGACGACCATCGAACTCGAGCCGGGCCGGTACGCACAGGCCGACGCCGCAAAGCGGATGTATCGCCGGTTCCGCGAGCGGTTCGAGGACGAGTCGTTCGTCCGCAAGATCGCGAGCCCGGACCGCATTCAGCACTTCATGCCGCCGGGCGGGAGCCGGATCGCCGAGGAGTAGGTCGGCCGCGGGAGGGTGTTCCCGCTTGCCAGCGCGATAGCGCGAACGATGTGTGCTGCAGTACTCGATGCTCGTCGTGGCCGGTCCGCCGGCGAAGCGGGCCGATACGGACAGCGTGCTCCCGAGGGGCTAGTTGACCACGAGTTCGGCGTTCAGTTGTTGGTCGAGGAACCCCTCCAGATCGACGCCGACGCCGAGGTGATCGGTCAGTAACTGCCGCCATCGAGCCCGCATCGACTGGCCGATCACGACGTAGTCGGCGTCCTGTTCGGCTGCCTCTTCGAGGATCGCTTTCTCGAGCAGGTACGCATCCCGGACGTGGCAACTCGCGTACGGCGGTGTCTCGATCCGCTCCTCGACGGTACGCCGGAACTCCGTTCGATCGATGTCGTCCCCTTTGTGCAACACGTTCACGTGCAGGATGTACAGGTGGCTGTCGTCGAGTTCGTCGGCAACGTCGATGGCGTGGGAGATCGTTTCCACGCTCGCTTCTTGCGGCGGGTACCGAATCGGTACCAACAGTGTAGTCCGGCTCACAGTAGTACTACGCTCGAGTAGTATATGAACCCAACATCGGCTGCGCGTCTCTCCCGAACGTGGCCGTCCATTACGTTCGGCGGTTGGCGACAGTCACCTGTGGCTCGTCGTTGCGTCGATCCGGCTGCTCGGGTTGTCCGTGGAGAGTCCGGCGATGAACGGTCGCTATCGCTCGAGGACGTCGACCACGTGGGCATCCTCGGGATCGAATCCGACGACGACGTGGCCCGAGAGCGGATCCCGTGTCCGGACCAGGAGTTCGCGTTTCCGTTCTCGTTCCCGTTCCCGTTCCCGTTCGCAGCCGTGCCACTCGAGATGGACGCGGGTCGTCTCGCCGAGGAACTCCGCGCTGACGACGGTCGCGGTGATCGCGTTCGCGTCACCGTCGATCCGTAACTCCTCCGGGCGGACGCAGAAGACGACTTCGTCGCCGACCGCGAGGTCGCCCTCGTGAGCGACCGTCAGCGTCTCGGGACCGACCTCGAGTCGTGCTCCCGTTTCGTCGATGGCCGTAACAGTGCCCGAGAAGACGTTGTTGTCGCCGACGAACTCCGCGACGAACCGGGTGTTGGGTCGGCGGTAGATCTCCCGAGGACGGGCGACCTGCTCCGGCGTACCCGCGCGCATCACTGCGAGGCGATCGGAGATGGCAAGCGCCTCCTCCTGGTCGTGGGTGACGTAGATCGTCGTGATCCCCAGTTCCCGCTGGATCTCCCTGACCTGGAGGCGCAGCCGTTCGCGCAGTTGGGCGTCCAGCGCGCTCATCGGCTCGTCGAGCAGGAGGACGTCCGGGCCGGGCGCGAGCGCACGAGCGATCGCGACCCGCTGTTGCTGGCCGCCCGAGAGCTGATCCGGCTCGCGGTCCGCCATGCCACCGAGGTCGACCAGCTCGAGCAGTTCCTGCACCCGCCGTTCGTCGGGGACGCCGCCGGGCGCGTCGGCGAAGTTGAGCCCGTAGGCGACGTTCTCGCCGACGGTCATGTGCGGAAACAGCGCGTAGTTCTGGAAGACGACGCCGACGTCGCGGTCCTCCGGGGGGACGCCGGTGACGTCCTCGCCGCCGAACCGGACGGTGCCTGTCGTGGGGGACTCGAAGCCGGCGATCAGTCGCAGCGTCGTCGTCTTCCCGCAGCCGGAAGGGCCGACGAGGGTGAAAAACTCACCCTCGCGGACTGCCAGGGAGACGTCGTCGACGGCCGTCGTCTCGGCGTAGCGTTTGGTGACGCCCTCGAGTTCGAGGGCGATCGGCGCGTCCGGCTCAAGGTCGCCTTCCCGCCGCTCGCGTTCGCGATCGCTCGCGCTCTCAGATGCCAACGCTCTCACCTCCGAGGCGGTCGATCACGACGAAACTGACGCTCGTGACGGCGAGCAGAACGACGCCCATTGCGGTTGCGGGTCCGAGCCGCCGCCCGATGAACCGTTCGATCGCGACCGGCATCGTGAACTGGTCAGTTCCGGTCGCGAGGATCACCGTCGAGGAGAACTCGCCCATCGAGATCGCGAACGCGAAGGCCGCGCCGGCGACGACACCCGGCCAGACCAGCGGGAGTTCGACGTCGACCAGCGCCCGCGCTCGCGACGCGCCCAGGGCCCGCGCGGATTCGATCAGCGTTCGGTCGACCGACTCGAGGCCGGGCGCGACGGTGCGGACGACGAAGGGGTAACAGGAGACGGCGTGGGCGGCGACGATCGCTACCGCGCCGGCGACCGAGATCCGCCAGCCGCCGATCTCGATCCCGAAAACCGGCCCGCGGAGGAGTCCGATCCCGACGACGATCCCGGAGACGGCAAGCGGAGCCATCAGGACGGCGTCGACCAGCTTCCGGCCGCGGTAGCGACGGGTCGTCAGCACGGCGATGACGGTTCCCATCGGCAGGGAGAGCGCGAGCGCGCCCGCGGCGAAGACCAGCGAGTTGCGAACCGCCTCCCAGGGGCGAACCTGGAACGCCGCCGCCGTCTCCTGGCGCTCTAACAGGAACCGGTAGTGCTCGAGGGTGAGGCCGTTTGCCCCGTCGACGCTCGCGTAGAGCATGCTCAGGACGGGCGCGACGAAGACGAAGACGGCGACGACGCCGTAGAGGGCGAGCCCGAGCCGCGGCAGCAGTTCCCGGACCGACAGCGACGGCGGGGAGAGCGGTCGCCGCGGCAGCGGACGGATCCCCCGCGAGCGGACGACGTGGGTCGCCTCGTACCGCAGGTAGCCGTAGAGGATCCCGAGCGAGATGACGAGTTCGACGATCGCGAGCGCGGCACCCTCGGCGTAGTTCAGGTCCTGGATCAGTCGGTAGACGAACACCTCGACGGTCGCAAGCTGGAACCCGCCCAGCGCGAGGACGATCGGGAAGGTACCGAACGTGAAGACGAACGCCAGCGCCGCGCCCATCAGGACCGCGGGGTACAACTGCGGCGCGACCACGTCGCGGAAGGCCCGGAACGGGCTGGCTCCGAGGCTGCGGGCGGTCTCGATCGCGCTCGCGTCGACGGACTCCCAGGCCGCGGTCGTCACCCGGGTGACCAGCGGCGCGTTGTAGAACGCGTGAGCGAGCAGGATGACCGTCAGCGAGGGGAGCAGGTCGACGGAGCCGAGTCCGAGCGCGCCCAGGACGGCGTTGACGGTCCCGTTCTGGCCGAACGTCGCGACGAAGCCGATCGCGACCATGATCGACGGCATGACGAAGGGAAGGATCGTCAGGGCCCGCAGCGTTCGCCGGCCGCGGAACTCGTAGCGGGCGAGCAGGTAGGCCGCGGGTAGCCCGAGGGCGACGCTCAACAGCGTCGACAGCGCGGCCTGGTAGGCCGTAAAACCGACGACGCCGATGCTGCGGTCCGCGGAGAGCAAATCTAGCGCGACCGCGAGCGGTGACTCGCCCCGGAAGAGCCGTGCGAAGTCGCCGAAGTAGAGCGGATCCCGAAGGATCTCGAGGAAGACCGAGAGCGTGAGCGTGCCCCGGACGTAGACGGACTCGAGGAAGACGGTCGCGACGGGGTAATAGAACAGGACGACCAGGACGAGCGTCGTCGCGACGCCGAAGACGGCGATGGCGCGGCGCTCGAGGCGGTTCTGGACGCGGCGGGTGAAGCCGTCGGTATCGGCGTCGGCGTCGGGTGCGGCGGTGTCGTCGGGCTGATCCGCAGAGCCGCCGGAATGGGCTCGATTGCCGTCGACGTCCGTCGCGGGAGCCACCGCATTGACGGCGGAACGATCGCTACGGGACGGATCGGACGGGTCGGTCATCCCGCGACACCTCCTCTCCTCGCCCGCTCGAGCGGATTCGCTCGACGCGGCGTGTCGGGTCCGTCGGGTTTCGGACGGACGTAGCGTCGTCGATCCCGTCGGCAACGACAACGGCTATGTGGCCCACGGGACAACCCGGTGGTACCACGATGACCGTATTCGCCCTGCTTCGCGTGACGCCCGTGACCGACGACGACATCACCGAGGACGTCGCCGCCGCGATCGACGCCCTCGAGGAGCACGACGTCGAGTATCGGACGACGCCGATGGCGACGATCCTCGAGGCCGAGGACGTCCACGAACTGTTCGCGGCGTGTGCCTCGGCCCACGAGGCGGTCGGTACCGCCGAGATCCAGACCACGGTACAGGTCGAGGAGAAACGCGAGGTCGAGATGGCGGCGGAGGACAAGATCGACGCCGTCGAGTCGGAACTCGGACGCGAGGCCCGCAGCGAGGGCGGGATCGACGGCGGCGGGGACTGATCGGAGCCGCGGCCGATCGCCGTCGCTCAGCGAGCGTCGACGGTGTGTGCTTCCGTCGCGAGCGGTGCGTGGGTCGTGGATCGTTCGGGACACGGAATGGTAGTCAGGCACGCTCGTTTGAGCGGTCGGTCGACCGATCAGTTGCTCCCGACGACTTCTCGCTCCCACTCGTCGAGCCAGTCGGTGAGGTTACCCTTGAGTTCGTCGTAGCCGAAGAAGACGGTCTCCTCGGGTTCGATGGCGTACTCGGCGTAGGCCTCGGGGAGTTCGGTTTCCTCGTTGACCGGCCCGGTGACGTTGCGGTTGGCGATCTCGGCCTGCGTTTCGGGCTCGAGGATGAAGTCCATGAACTCGTGGGCGAGGTCGTCGTCGGAGCCGTCGGCGAACCGGGCCATCCCGGCCATGTTGGCGTACCCCTGGTCGTTCAGGGTCGAGACCCGGTGTTTCTCGAGGTCGTTGCCGAACCGACTCGCGTAGACTCGATCGTTCGTGTAGGAGACGACGACCGGCACCTCCGCTTCCTCGAACTGGGTGTAGACGTCGCTCCAGGAGTTGAGCACCCGGACGTCGTTGTCGATGAGAGCCGACCAGTAGTCGAGGTAGCCGTCCTCGTCGAACCGATCGATCGTCCACAGCAGGAAGAGCAGTCCGGTCGTCGAGTCCTGGGGGTTCGAGAGCGCGATCTGGCCCTCGTAACGATCGCCGAGCAGGTCCTCGAACGTCTCGGGTTCCGCGACGTTCCGACCGTCGTAGACGATCCCGCAGTGGCTGCGGAACGTCGGCACCGCGCGGCCCTCCGGGTCGAAGTAGTATTCGTCGCCGACGTTCTCGGCGTTCGAGAGGACGCTCTCGTCCGTTTCGGCGAACAGGTCGCCCTCGAGGTTTTCCTCGACGCGGACGAGGTTCTGCGGACGCACACCGAGGAACAGTTCGGGTTCGATCTCGAGGCCCTGGTTGTGGCGTTCGGCGTAGTAGTTGAGTTCCTGGTCGGGGGTGTGCCACTCGAGTTCGACGTCGTGGCGCTCCTCGAAGGTCTCCTTGATCCAGACGCCCGGGCTGTCGCTCGGCGCGTCGACGAAGGTGCTGTAAGTACCGACCGCGAGGACGTCGTCGTCTTCCACGGAGCCTTCGGTATCGCCGCTGGTGTCGCCGCCGTCGCTTCCCCCGTCGTCGCCGTTGCTGCCGTTCTCTCCGTTTTCGACGTCTACTGCGGAGCAGCCGGCCAGCCCGGTCGTCACGAGTGCGCCACTGGATGCGAGAAACGCTCGTCGTCTCATGACCTGGTGGTCGCACCCGGTGATACGTAAGGGAATCGTTTCGGTAGCCACAAGTCAGCGGCCGTCCTCGGCCGAATGACGGTCGCTATCGTCGATGGTTGGGAGGGCGATCCGGGCCGTCTCGGGGACTGCCGCGTTCGGATCCGCGAACTCGAGGCGCCCCGTCGCGGCCAGGGTCCGGAGCGCGTAGAGGGTCCGGTCGTCCGGCGCGCGCTCGAGGATGCGATCCTCGACGGCGCCGTACCACGCGAGCGGGTGGTTCCCGGGCTCTCCCCACCCGGTTCGCGGGACGAGAAACGGCGGTTCCCAGTCCCCGTCGCGTTCGGTGAACTGCCGTGCCGGGGTGTGTCTGATCAGATTCAGGCACCGATCGACGGGCGCGAGCGTCCGGTCGGTGACGGCCGCGCGCTCTCGAGAAACCTCCGCCGCGCGAGCGTAGTATCGGCGCGCGAGTTCGGCGTGGAGTTCCTTTTCCCGGCGCAAGCCCAGCGGAACGCGCTCCCAGGCCCGCACGTACGCCGGATCCCACAGCGGGAGCCACCAGTCGACGCCAGCCTCCTCGTAGGCCCGACAGTCGCCGTTGGTGAACGTCGACATGCGGCCGCGCCACTCCCAGCGCTCGTAGGCCGCTGCGGCGGTCCCGGGGTCGGCGACCGCCTCGGCCTCGTGGTCTCCCAGCAGCCCCCGCCGGATCCGTTCGCGGGCGGCCTCGTGGAACCGGTCGTCGTCCCACTCCCAGAGCGCGTAGTGGGTCTCGAGGACGTAGTCGATCAGCGCCTCGAGCGAGGGTTCGATCGCGTCGTTCCCGTCGGCGCTCGAGCCGCAGCCGACGGTCCCTGCCGCGGGTTTTTCGTCCTCTCCGACGAACGTCGGCACCCGCTCGCTCGGCGTCGCGACGGTGTGGCCGGGACAGTAGAGCCCGTCGGCGGGCAGTCGCCCCTCGTCTACGAGTGTTCGGAGGGCGGGCCACTCGGCGAGGAAGGGGAGCGCGTCGCCGCCGAACGCTCGCTCCCGGTACCGTTCGCCCGCCGGTCCGTGGTACCACTCCCGCCAGGTCGACTCGTCGTAGGGAACGTGGGCCCATTCGATACCGAGACGGTCGGCCACCTCCCGGCTCACCTCCACGTCGGGGTGGCCCGACCGGCCGAACGTGTAGCCGATCACCTCCCGGCCGCGCTCGGCGAGCGCCGCCGTCAGCAGCCGCGAGTCGTGGCCGCCCGACAGCGGGAGGACGATCGGCCGGTCGCCGGCGACGCGCTCGAGGCGGTCGAGCGCCGTTTCGAGGGCCGACTCGAGTCTCCGGAGGTGCTCGTCACGGCCGAACCGGGACTCGCTTGCGTCGCGATTCGCCGCGCCGGCCGGCCAGTACTCGCTGTCGGTCCGTCGGGTGATCCGACCATCGCGGATTCGGACGACCTCGCCGGCCTGCGTGCTGTAGACGCCGCGCCAGACCGTCTCCGGCCCGGTCACGTACCGCGTCAGCAGGAACTCGCTCTCCGTGACCGGATCGGTTTCGGCCTCGAGCCGGTCGCGGACGAGTCGCCCTCGGTCGGAGACGATCGTCCCCTCGCCGTCGTAGTACAGCGGTATCGAACGTGCACCATCAGCGACTAGGAACGTCGCGTCGTCGCGGACGGCGACGACCGCGTAGAATCCCTCGATGTCGGCGGCGGTGGCCGCGACGGCCTCGAGTCGAGAGCCGTCGCTCGCCCCTCGCCCGTCATCCGCCAGCGGGTCCAGAAACCGTTCCGCGAGGTCGGGGCCGCCGAGGACGGCGTCGCCGTCGAACGCCCGGCCGCGAACCGCGACCCCGTCGACGCGTGTCCAGTCGGCCGATCGGAGGGCCGTTTCCATACCCGTGATTTCGGGAAGGAGTATATAGGCCCGGCGGTGGGGAGGACGTCGACCGGTTCGACGATCCAGCGGTCACACCGGCAGCGCCGGACCGACGTGATGATATCCCCCCAGCCTCGGCTTCGGCCGTACGGTCGCTCGAGACGGGTGTCGGGCCGATTCACGGTTGTCGGTACGGGACCGACCGGGAACGGGAGGAACACGATGGGGGGCTTCGACGTCCCGGCCAGTGAAATGGAGACCGGAGATATGGGACCTGGGAGCTACTGACGGCGGTACCGTTCGTCCACGGAGGGCTCCCGGACCGGGATTTCCACCGTCGACGTCTCGTCGAAGCCAGCCTCGGTCGCGGCCGACGAGCGGTCCGTCGTCGACTCCTCGAGCGTGGCCGTAGCCTCGGTCCGCTCCTCGAGCGCGAGTTGCCGCTTCCGTTCGGCTGCGTCGTAGGACGAGCCGAGCGCGATCAGGAACCCCGTCATCGCGGTCACGAGAGCGACGCTTCCGATCGCGACGATACCGATCGAGACGAGCGTCCCCGAGAGAACCTGGCCGGCCGTCAGCAGCGACACCGCAGTCACGGCCGCGATGAGCGTGAACAGCCGGGCTAGCCGACCCGTATCGAGGCCGGCGATTTCCTTCTCGCCCGTCGTATCGCGCAGCACGGACAGGACTCCGTCGTAACTGTCGCCGCTTCGGGCGTTCCCGGCCGAGTGGATCGACTGGGCGATCCACATGCCGGCAGTGAAGTTGAGCAGCGCGACGAACGAGACCAGTCCGATCTGCCCGTCGACGAACAGTCCCGTCACGATCGCACCCGTGAGCGAGAGTGCCATGATACCGTGGGTCACTAGCGACCGCGTGCCGAAGTCTTCGAGGCTGTGGGAGTATCCAGAACTCATACTACTGAGTAGGGGCCCAGCGCTCATAGAACGAACACCTACCAGTGCAACAGTTCGAACGCCGTGACTGTCCGCCGATTTCGACCCGTCCGGGTGGCGGAATCGCGTCCGACAGTTACTCCGTAATCGACTTCTCGAACTCGAGGTCCGGAAACGGTTCCCGAACGCCGACCGCTACGAGGGACCGTTCCCGCGGTGGTGCGACGAATCGATCACCGACGTAGTGGCCAAGTAATCGAACGGCGGCCCGTCGCTGCTGGCGGATTCGGACGGTAGTTCGCGACGTATGGCCGCGTTCAACAGATCGCAGCCCACTTACCGCCACCCCGAGAATCCACGGGCATGCAGATCAAAGACCGGGAGCCCCTGGAGGGCGGACGCGAACGGGTCACGGTCGTCCCCGAGAGCGTCGACGACCTCTGGCACCTCCAGTACGTCCTAGAGCCCGGCGACCGCGTCGCCGGCGACACGACCCGGCGGATCCAGCGCAACGACGACCAGATACGCGACACCGGCGGCGAGCGAGAACACATGTGGGTCGCCATCGCCGCCGAAGACATCGAGTTCCACAAGTTCGCCAACCGGCTTCGGGTCGGCGGTGAGATCGTCGCCTGTTCGCGCGAGGACCAACTCGGCTTTCACCACACGTTGAACGTCGAGGAGCGCGACGAGATCTCCATCGAGAAGCGGTTCAAGCCCGACCAGGAGGCCCGCCTCGAGGAGGCCGAAGAGGCCACGGAGAACCCCGACGTTGCGATCGCGACCGTCGAGGAGGGGCAAGCCCACGTCCACACGGTCGCCCAGTACGGGGCCGAGGAGCGGGCGTCGATCACCGGCCCCACCGGCAAGGGGGAGTACGCCCGCGAGCGCTCGGAACTGTTCGCCGAACTGGCCGACCTCCTGAACCGACAGGACGCGGACGCGATCATCCTCGCCGGCCCCGGCTTCACCAAACAGGACGCCTACGACTACCTCGAGGACGAATACCCCGAGGTCGCCGAGACGGTGACGATGGTCGATACGGCAAGCGTCGGCGACCGGGGCGTCCACGAGGTGCTGAAACGCGGCGCGGTCGCGGACGTCCAGCAGGAGACCCGCATCGAGCGCGAGGCCGAGTACATCGACGAACTCACCGAGCGCATCGCCCAGGGTGCGAAGGTCGCGTACGGTCCCGAAGCGGTCGAGAAGGCGGCCGAGTTCGGCGCGATCGACCGACTCCTGATCCTCGACGACCGACTCCGCAAGGAACGCGGCCCCGAGGGCGAGTGGGACGTCGACGTCGACGGGATCGTCCGCACGACCGAGCAGAAAGGCGGCGATGTGACCGTCTTCTCGAGCGAGTTCCCGCCGGGCCAGCAGCTGTCGAACCTGGGCGGTATCGCCGCGCTGTTGCGGTATCGCCTGGATTGATGTGGTGTCCCCTGATGACGATACCGATGGCGACGGCGCCCGCGACGGTGACGGCGCCCGCGACGGCCGCCATCCTGTGGCTGCTCGCGATCCTTCTCTACGGCCTCGGCGACCTCGTCACGACTGCCGCGGGGCTGCGTGCGGGGCTGAAGGAGGGCCAGCCGTTCGTTCGGCGACTGCTCGGCGAGTCCCCCACGGCGTGGCGGCTCGGCCTCTTCGGTCTGTACAAGGCCGTTCTGCTGGGCGGGTTCTACCTGGCATATCTCGCGCTCGAGGGGCTGGAGGTCCGTTTCCGGTTCGCGATCCCGGCGGGGATCGCCGCGATCGGCAGCTACGCCGTCGCAACCAACGTTCGGACTATGCTGACCGCTCGGTAGACGAAGATGGGTCGACGGGGATCGCTTCGCCCGTCTCGATCAACTGGATCAGTACCGATGCGAACAGCGACCCGGAGCTCCAGATCGCCGTCTCGCTGCCGTCGTCGTCGACCACGCTCAGCAGAATGCCGTCGTCCGCGATGGCGATCCGGCCCGATCGCCGGTCGGTCTCCGGGAAAGTCGCGGGCGTTTCGACCGTGACTCCCTCGAGGGCCTCCAATCGCTCGCGGACCCGGTCGTCGCGGCTCAGCCCGATGGCGACGGTTCCGGTGCTCGAACGCTCCTCGAGTGCCCGTTCGATCCGGTCCGTGAACAGTTCAGGGAGCCGCGTTCCGAAGACGATCCGTTCCTCGGCGTCCGAGATCAGGTCGACGACCCGGTCGTCGATACGGTCCCGTCCCCGGACGGTCCAGATGTCCTCCCGCGTCTCCTCGCCGCTGGACTCGCGTTTGACCTCGTCGACGTACTCGAAGGCGCGCTCCCGCTCCTGCTCGAAGCGGTTGCGCAGCGTCTCCTCGGCCTCCTCGAGGCTGACCGGCCGGTAACGGATCGGGCTCGACTGCTGGGTTTCGACCAGGCCCCGGGCCTCGAGGCTCTCGGCGACGCTGTAGACCTGTGACCGCGGGACGTCGGCGACGCGGGCGACGTCCCGCGCGGTCCCGGAGCCGAGGCGGTGGAGCGCGATGAACACCTTGGCCTCGTAGCTCGTGAGCCCGAGCCGTTCGAAGGCGTCGATAGCCCCGTTCTCGTCGACGCTCATCGTCGATCACCCCGGTCGGCGTCCTCGGTCCCGTCGCCGGGGCCTTCGGAGTCCGTCCGTTCGTCGGCCTCCTCGACCGCCAGCCCGCCGTCGCTCGCCGCCGTCGTCGGGTCCCGGCTCCGGCGTCGGTCGAAGGAGACGTCCGGCCCGAAGTACCGCGTCCAGAACACCAGCAGCGCCGGCAGGACGACGACGCTGGCCAGGAACGCGTACGTGATCGTCAGCGCGGTGATGATCCCGAACTGGCGGAGCACCGGCAGGATTGCGAACGCGAGGGTCCCGAAGCCGCCGATGGTCGTCGCCGCACTGCCGAGCAACGCGCCACCGGTGCCGGTAACCGTCGTATCGAGCGCCGACCAGACGTTGCCCTGGCGCTCGAGTTCGAGCGTGTAGCGGGCGCTGACGTGGATGCTGTAGGCAACGCCGAGGCCGATCGTGAGACTGGTGATCATCCCGGTCAGCACGTTGAACGGCATCCCGACGAGGTACATCGTCCCCAGGATCCAGCTGGTGGCGAAAGCGACCGGCAACAGGGTGACGGTCCCGAGCGTCGCGCTGTTGCCCGTCAGCCAGTAGGCGGCGGTCAGGAAGAGGAAGACCGCGACGAGTGTCACCAGCAGACTCTGGAGAACGGTGTCGAACAGGTCCTGTTCGACGATGTAGTTGACGATAGGATCGCCGGTCGCGATGGCGCTGACCCTGGCATCGCCGTCCTCGAGCCCGGCCGCGATGGCGCGCATCTCGTCGGTCGTCTCCGCGAACGTCGCCTCGCCGTCGGTGGCCACGATCAGCCGAGCCGAATCGTACTCGCCGCCGTCGGTGCGGTGGAGGACGTCGCGTGCGCCTTCCTCGTTGGCCTCGAACAGTTCGTCGTACAGCGCCGTCACGTTCTCGTCGGGGACGCCGTCGCCGGTCGTGTCGGCGGCCTCGAAGGACTCGTTGAACGACTCGTTTCGTGCCGCGGTTTCCTCCATCACCGACAGCGGCCCGCGGACGTCCGCATCGCCGTTCGCCAGCGTGTACGCGACGGGGCTGTCCGCGGCCTCGTTCCGGGCCGCCTCGAGTTCCTCGAGGACGTCGCCGTCGGCCACGTCGCCCTCGACGAGGATCTGAGCCTGTGCGTCCTGGCGCTGGAAGTTGGCGTTGATGTAGTCCAGGTCGTCGGCGGCCTGGTACTCGCCGGGTGCCATCGCCGCGGGCAGGTTCTCGGTCCAGTCGGGCGGACTCTGCGCGAGGAAGTCCTCCTCCTCGAAGCTGGTGTCGACCTGGCTCGCGCCGTAGACGCCGCCGGCGGTGAGCAACAGGACGGCCACGACGAGGGCGAGCGGGATCCGACGCGCCGCAACCGATCCCGCCGAGAGGACGGTACTGAACCGGCCGCCGCCGGTCCCGAACGCCCGCTTGTGGCGGTCGTAGCCCCGGTCCTCGAGCAGCGAGTCGATCTCGACCTTCGCGGCGGGGATCAGCCCGCCGAAGACGACGAGCGCCGCGAGGATGCCGACGGCGCTGACGACGCCGAACTCGCGGATGGGCTGGATCGGGCTGACGAGGTTCGCGAGGAAGCCGATCGCGGTGGTCGCGGTAACCCAGACCAGCGCGACGCCGACGCCGGCGAGGGCGATCGTCATCGAACTCCGGATCGCGCTCGAGCCGGTTTCGGGATCGCGTCCCGCGGACCGGTCGGACCTGCGCTGTGTCTCCCGCTGTTCCCGGTGGCGCATGAACACGTGGATCGCGTAGTCGATCGAAAGCCCGATCAACAGGACGGGCACCGCGACGAACATCTGGTTGAACGCGATCCCGGTCCAGCCCATGAAGCCGAACGTCCAGACGAGTACTGCTACGATCCCGACCAGTCCGAGAGCGATGTCCAGCGGGTCCCGATAGGCGATCAGCAGCGCCGCGGCGACGAACGCCAGCGCGAGCGGACTCACGATCGCGAGGCTGTCACCCATCGAGCGGTCGATCTCGTCGGTGATGACGCCCGCGCCGAAGACGATCTGGTCGTGATCGTGTGCCGTCGCCAGCTCCCGCAGGTCGAGTTGGGCCTGGACGACTCCCTCGTCGCTGTCGGCGGCCGCACCCATCTCGAGGCTCTCGCCGGCGGTCTCCTGGGTGATCGAGGTCATCCGGGCGTCGGCCTCGGTCGAGCCGGGGTCGTAATCGGAGGGCATGAAGGCCAGCCCCGCGCCCCCATCGTCGTCGTCCGAGAGCGTCTCGTCGAGTGCCTCCTCGAACGCCTCGTCGTCGATCTCCTCCAGGGTCTCGATCTGCTCCTCGAGTGACGGTCGCCCGTCGTCCTCCTCGAGTTCCTGCCAGTCGTCCTCGAGGGCTTCCTGGTCCGCTTCGAACTCCTCGAAGTCCTCCTCGAGTTGCTGCTGGTCCGCTTCCAGTTGTTCGGAGTCCTCCTCGAGGGCCGCGTACTCCTCCTCGAGAATTCCGGTCGTCGCGCCGGCGTAGACGCCCTCGAGTTGCTCGTTCAGTTCCCCGTACTCGGGCACCGACTCGGGGTCGTCGGTCGACTGCTCGATCCCGTACAGTTGCGACTCGATCTCTCGAGCCTGATCGGCGAACGCCTCGTACTCGGCCGCCCGCTCGTCGTCGAGGTCGGCGCTGGCAGTGACCTCCTCGAGGAGCGCCTCGTACTCGGCTTCGATCTCGTCGACGCCCTGCTGGTACTCGGGGTCGTCCTCGTCGTAGGTCTCCTCGAGTTGCTCGTACTCGCGCTGGAGGTCGCGGGCTTCGTCGATCCCGGCCTCGAGTTCCGCGCTGGTTGCCTCGAGTTCGGCCTGTCGCTGTCCGAGTTCCTCGCCGCGTTCCTCAAGGTCCGCACTGCGTTCTTCGAGTTCCTCGCCACGTTCCTCGAGGTCATCGCCCCGCTCCTCGAGATCCTCGATCTCCTCGTTGGTGATCGCCGTGATCGCGACGAGGTTCTCGACGCCGGTGATCGGCTCCTCGTCGACGAGCGTTTCGTTTATCGACTCGTTGTCCCTGATCTCCTGCTGGAACTCGAGGGACTCGAGCAACGACTCGCGGGTGAGGACGTTCCCCTCCCTATTTATCAACTGGACGCCGGTCGTGTTCTCCTCGTCGCTGGCGACGAACCGGTCGTCGATCTCCTCCATCGCCTCGGCCTCGGGCGAGTCGGTCTCGAACTGCTCGAGCGAGGAGTCGTCGTCGACCATCGGTGCCCCCGCGCCGACCAGGGCGGTGGCCAAAAGAAGAACGACGAAGACGGTTCGGGAACGGTTCGTGACGACGCCTGCGAGTTGCTCCGGGAGGCTCATTCGACCGCCTCCCTCGAGCGGCGCGGGTTGTTCGTGGCGACCATGCTGTTGTTACGATCCTACAAACGACGCTCGCGTAAACACATTAGGATTTTTACACTATCGTGAACGTCACGATTCGCGACGGGTCGTCGCGTAACAGTGGGCAGCAGCGTAACTCCCTTATCGAGTCAAGATCCTGAATTAAACCAGGCGATTCGGCAACTACGTGTGAAAAGCGGGCATCAGCGTTTTTATCAGGTTCAGATTATGCCCAGTGAGCCGTACGAACTACAGAGCGTGCATGGTTCACGCTCGGTATCCAATCGTAGCGGCGTGATGATCGTTCAATCCAATTCGGACGAAGGGAACGATACGTGAACCGGGGTCACTCATCCTGATTCTGACTTGCAGGAAGCGTAAACGAAAAGATCGACCCCTCTCCGGGTTCTGAGTCGACCCAGATCTCGCCGCCGTGGCGCTCGACGACCCGCCGAGCCAGCGCGAGGCCAATGCCTGTCCCCGAGTGTTCTTCGTGGGTGTGCAGTCGTTGGAACACTTCGAAGATACGCTCCTGTTCATCAGGATCGATCCCAATACCGTTATCCTGTACTGAAATACTCCATCGGTCGCCATCACGCGTGGCGGAAATGTCGACCTTCGGTGGCTCGTCGCCGCTGTACTCGATCGCATTACTCAGCAGGTTCTGGAAAACCTGGCGCAACTGGTTGTCGTCGCCATCTACACACGGGAGATCGTCGGTCGTGATATCAGCGTTCCTCTCGTCGATCCGCATTTGGAGATCGTCGCGAACGTCATCGAGGACATCGTCGAGGTCGACCGGTTCGAACGGATCGCCACGCGTTTCGATGCGCGAGTACTCGAGCAGCCCGTCGATCATTTGCCGCATCCGCTCGGCGCCGTCGATGGCGAACTCGACGAACTCTTCGCCGTCTTCGTCGAGCGCATCGCCGTATCGATTCTCGATCAATTGGAGGTAGCTCGTGACCATTCGCAACGGCTCCTGGAGGTCGTGGGAGACGGAGTAAGCGAACTGCTCTAACCGTTCGTTCGACTCCTCGAGTTTGCGCTGGTACTCCCGTCGTTCGGTAACGTCTTGGACGACGAGCATCCCCGCAAACACCTCTCCGCCGTCGTTTCTGAGGGGCAAGGTATAGGCGAACAGATTTTGATCGTTGTACTCGGCCTCGAACGAATTCGCCTCGCCCTCCAGCGCAGCCTCGAAGTACGGTTCGATCTCCTCGACGATGTCGTCCGGATAGATGTCGTAGACACTGTTTCCGATCCGATCCTCCGGAGAGACACCGGTCGCGTCCAGCAACTCCCCACCGATGGCCGTGTACTGCAGGTCATCGTCGAACAGGCCAACCGCACCGTTTGGGAAGTTTTTGACGAGTGTCCGGTAGCGCCGTTCGGACTCCTCGAGCGCACGTTCGCGCTCCTTTCGTTCGGTGATGTCAGTGTAATGCTCGATGCGGCCGCCGGCGTAGAGCCCGGACTCGATGGGCTGGCTCCAGTGGTTTACCCAGCGTTCCTCGAGGCTCCCCTCGCCGAGGACGTGGCTCTCGAACTCCTCGGTGTAAGTGTTGTCCTCGTAGGTGGCGGTCACGCGGTTGGCGAACCGTTCGGGCTCCTCGAAGATACCCGCGATCTCCGCCTCGATGAGCGCTCGTTTGTTCCGACCGACGATCGTCTCGCGATCGAGTCCGAAGAATTCCTCGATCGCCTCGTTGATCCAGACGACCTCGAAGTCGGAATTCAGGATGAACGTTCCCACGTCTGATGTGTCGAGGACGTCGTTCGTCAGCGACCGATAGCGCGCCTCGCTCTCCCTGAGTGCCTGTTCGCGCTCCTTGCGCTCGGTGATGTTTTCGATGGCGAACACAGCACTCTCGATCTCTCCGTGGTCGTCGTAGACCGGCGCTCCGTTGATAGAGATCCAGACTCGTTCTCCATCCGGACGAGATATTCCACTGACATGATCGAACACGGGTTCTCCGGACTCCATAATTTGCGGGAAAGGCTTCTCGTCATCCGGGAGTGGTTCGCCGTCAACGTCGACTTCGGTCCACTCGGGATCGTCAAAGCTGAGGTCGTTGATCCGGTCTTTGCTCCGACCGTAGATTTCCTCAGCGCGGTCGTTGGCGAACTGCATTTCGCCGTCACTGTCAACGATCGTGATGCCGATTGGACTCGTTTCGACGATCGTTTCGTAGCGGCTCAGTTCTCGTTCACGTCGCTTCCGTTCGGTGATGTCCCGGGAGTAGACCGACAGGCCCGATTCAGAGGGATAGATGGCGTTCAGAAACCACTTGTCCCACGGAGGATAGTAGTCTTCGAAGACTACGACCTCTTGTGTTTCAAGAGACTCATACAGTGCGTTCTCGTACGTCTCCGTGAGATTCTCGGTACGGATGTCCGAACCAATTGCGTCCTCGTTCAGTTCAAAAAGGTCCGCTGCAGTGTCGTTCAGATAGCGAAAGCGGAGTTCTTCGTCGAGGGCGTAGAACCCGTCCGAGATTCGATCGAAGACCTTGCCGAGGTCGCTGTCTACCGCATCCCTTTCCTGCCCCTTCGGTAACGCTTGTCCGTCCGTGAATGGCTGCCACCACACGCGTCCGTTCCCTCCGACTTTCTTTGTGTCGAGTCGGTCGTGACCGACGAGTCGTTCCAAGCGCTCGTAGGTGCTCCGGCGGCCGAGGTCGAGTTGTTCGGCCACCTCGGTTGTCGTCATGGGTGCCCCTCCCGATTCGAAGAGAGCGAGGGTTTCTCGAAGTGTACTCGTCAATTGCGAATCGGTCACTGCTTCAGTTACTGATGACACACATGAATAAGCCCTCCGGCGTTGGAGTCTGTATAAGATAAGGAGAATTACAAGTATTCTTCGCGCAGGATATGCGCTCTATATTCACCACCCCACATCTGACAGGAACCGGAGAGGTCACAAATCGTCGTGTTACACCGCTCTCCTGTCCTGGGAGCGGATTCACGTAACAATTCAAATAAACGAATCTCGTTGATAATTGCTGGTAAAATGGCACCGGAAGTCCGACACGGACGCTAGCACGAGGGGGCGCCGAAAAAGCAACTGCTGCTGACAAGACGAATCGTCGGCGAACTCGTCACTCCACGGTGACCGTCTTCAGATCCTCGGCGAACCGAACCTCGCCGTCGTAATGGGTGCCGATCGACTCGAGCATCTCGTCGTGGCGGCCGTCCGTGTGGGGGTAGAGGTGGGTGAGGTAGACCCGGCCGATGTCGTGGCCGGAGAGTTCCTGCCCGAGGGTTTCGGGCGTCGGGTGGTTCGAGACGTCGACGTCGTCCGGGAACGAGCAGTCGTGGGCCAGGATCGCCGACTCGTCGGCGAAGTTCGCCAGGCCGGCGAAGGCCTCGCTGTCGCCGCTGTACGTGAACAGGTCGCCGAACCGGTAGGCGAGACAGGGCAGCGAGTGGCGGGTTTCGTAGGCCGAGACGTCGAACCCGGCGACGGAGAACTCCCCGGCGACGACCTCGCGGACCTGCAGGTCGATCCGCCCCTCCATGTAGTCGTGGACCGACAGCAGGTCGTCGACCAGCCCCTTCGTCCCCTGGGGGCCGACGATCTCTAGGTGCTCCTCGCCGGCGAGCCAGCGGGCTTTCATCAGCGGCAGCAGGTCCGCGACGTGGTCGAGGTGGTGGTGGGTAAGCAGGATCGTCGACACGTTCTCGTAGCCGACGCCGGACTGCTGGAGCCGGTGGAGGACGCCGGACCCGCAGTCGATCAGGAGCGTGCGGCCGTCGTCCTGCACCAGGATACCGGTCTGGAAGCGTTCGCCGGTGGGCATCGCGCTTCCGGTCCCGAGAAAGGTGATGCGCATGCGAGTGGCTGTGCCCGGCCGGGGCAAAAGGATTGCGCTGGCCGCCGGATCCGGAGCCGACGACGGCGCTTTCCGTCACTCGAGGGGTGCCTTCAGGTCGACCACCGGCGATCCGTCGAGCATATCCACCCCGGAGACGGCGAGTCGACGCCCGTCGACCGCACGCACACGGCAGGTCGTCACGCAAATCGGGTTCGGACGGTGGGGCGACCGCGTCGAGAAGACTCCTCGCTCCCCGTCGCGGACCCGGAGGACTGACCGATCCGCCTCGTCCGCGATCCAGAGGACGTCGACCGTTTCGCCGTCCTCGATGCCCTCGAGTCCGGGCTCGAACGCCGGCGCAAGGACGATCTCGCCGTGGGTGGGCTCCTCTCCCTCGAGTCCCTGCCGCGGGGCCTCGTCGCTCGTCTCGAAGGGCGTCCGAACCTCACCGATCGGCTCGAGTTCGAACGGTGGTTCTGTCATCGGTGGGGGTTCGAGCGGGGATGGCTTGAACCCCATCGCCAGTGGACCGCGGGACGACAGTCCGGACGATACTACCTTCACATATGAAGCTGCATTCATTCATCGGTCGACAGAGTTACCATCGGGGTCCGACACAATACGCCTCCGTCTGGAAATCGAAGGCTACCAGCAACAGTTATTCGGCGTGGAAACGGACTCGAAGACCGTACCTCCGGATCGATCGAACATCTCACCGCACCCGGATCGTAGCTATCGGATCGGAGTTCCCGAACACTCGGTTGGGCAGTATATTCATATAATCGGGGTAAAAACGACGGGGTAAGGATCAGGGCCGGCGGGATCGAGATGCGGGCTCGATCGGTCGGCCGGAAGAACGGGACGAGAGGAACGGACACCACGGGGTCACAGACCGGGTCACGACGAGAGCTATCGTATGACTATGGCATCAACGCTCACCGAAACCGGGGGACGGACTGGAAACGACGAACAACGTGGCGGGAGTTTCTCGTCGTCGGTTACGGTGCTGCTCGTCGACGACGACGAGGCCTTCGTCGAACTGGTCGCTGACTACCTCGAGCGGGAACACGGGTTCGCGACCCACACCGTCACCCGGGCGGATCGGGCCCTCGAGTTCCTCGAGCGCGGAGCGGAGACCGTCGACTGTCTCGTCAGCGACTACCGGATGCCGGGCACGGACGGACTGGAACTGCTCGAGACGGTGACCGACAGCTACCCGGAGCTTCCATTCGTGATGTTCGCGGGGCAGGGCTCCGAGGAGGTTGCGAGCCGTGCGATCCAGCGGGGTGCGGACGACTACCTCCAGAAGGACACCGGCCGGATCCGGTACGACCTGCTCGCGACTCGGATCCGGAATTGCGTGACGATCGCCCGCCAGCAGCGACAGCTCCGGAACCTCTACGATGCGATCGAGGACGCGGGCCACGCACTGGTGGTCACCGATCGGCAGGGGACGATCACGTACGCGAACCCGTCGATGGCGGCGCTGTCGGGATACGAGGTCGAGGAGTTGATCGGCGAGACGCCGGCGCTCCTCAAGTCCGGCGTCCACGACGACGAATTCTATCAGGATCTGTGGGAGACGGTTTCGAACGGCGAGGTCTGGCAGGGCGAGGTGGTCAACGAGCGCAAGGACGGGAGCCGGTACGTCATCGATCAGACGATCGCCCCGGTCACGGCGGGCGGACGGACGATCGGTATGGGGGACGGGGACGACGTCTCCGGAGATGGCCCTCGACCGGCTGTCGAGGGGTTCGTCGCGATCAACCGTGACGTCACCGAGCGCAAGGAACGCGAGCGGGAACTCCGCCAGTTCCGCAACGCGGTCGAACGCGCCGGCCACGCCGTCCTCATGACCGACGCCGAGGGGAGGATCGAGTACGTCAACGAGGCGTTCGAACGAATCACGGGGTACGACCGTGAGGACGCGGTCGGCCGGACTCCGGCGATCCTGCGATCCGGCGAACACGACGAGGCGTTTTACCGTGAACTGTGGGAGACGATTACGGATGGAGAAGTCTGGCAGGGCGAGGTGATCAACGAGCGCAAGGACGGAACCCAGTACGTGGTCGATCAGACCATCGCACCGATCACCGACGCCGACGGGGAGGCGGTCGAGGGGTACGTCGCGATCAACCGGGACGTCACCGAACGCAGGGAACGCGAGCGGGAACTTCGCCAGTTCCGCAAGGCCGTCCGCCACGCAGGTCACGGTGTCCTGATCACCGACGCCGCAGGCACGATCGAGTACGTCAACGAGGCGTTCGAAGGGATGACCGGCTACTCGAGCGCGGAGGTCATCGGCCGAACCCCCGCGATCCTCAAGTCCGGCGAACACGACGAGGGGTTCTACCGGGAGATCTGGGAGACGATCCTCGAGGGCGAGGTCTGGCAGGGTGAGGTGATCAACGAGCGCAAGGACGGAACCCAGTACGTGGTCGATCAGACCATCGCGCCGATCACCGCGACCGGGCAGGGCGGAGGTGGCGACGGCACCCCTTCGCCGGACGACATCGAGGGCTTCGTCGCGATCAACCGCGACGTGACCCGACTCAAGGAGTACGAGCGGGAACTCGAGGGGCAAAACGAGCGGCTCAAGGAGTACGGCCACACCGTTGCACACGACCTCCGGAACCCGCTGACCCTCCTCGAGGCCGAACTCGAGACGCTCCGGACGGTCGCCGAGACGGCCGATTGCGACGACGAGAGGGTCGACCCCGCGGCCGTGCGGGACCGGTGTTCGAACGTCGACGAGGTCGTCGACCGGATGCGAACGCTGATCGACGACCTGCTGACGATGGCCGAACAGGGCCAGCTGGTGCTGGATCCGGACCCGGTCTCCCTCGAGACGGTCGCGGCCGAAGCACACCGACAGATCGGTTCCGACGTCGACCTGTCCGTCGAGGACACGACCGTCGACGCCGACCCGGACCGGTTGCGCGAACTCCTCTCGAACTTGCTTCGCAACGCTGTCGAACACGTCGGCGAGGACGTCGTGGTCCGCGTCGGTCCCCTCGACTTCGAGGACGGATTCTTCCTCGAGGACGACGGGCCGGGCATTCCGGAGTCGGACCGAGAGCGGGCGTTCGACCGCGGGTTCACGACCGCCGAGGACGGCACGGGGTTCGGGCTGGCGATCGTCGAGCGGATCGCAAACGCACACGGGTGGGACGTCGCCGTGACGGAGGGGAGCGACGGCGGCGCCCGGTTCGAGTTCCGTGTCGAGGGCGGCGAGACGGATCGTTGAGGGGCCGTCTCCCCGCGGCACGTCGATCGCGAGACGACGAGCGCGTCGAGAGTCGCGACGGGGCGCGACTGCACCGTCGCAGTTCGATTCTCACCCGGTCGTAATCGGCGAGGGGTTCTCGGTCCATGCGGGCATACCCTAACATAGAAGGCCAGTGACTCCCGCTCGAATCCACCTCGAGTACTACGACAAACTCCTGCTCGCCATTGTCGCGAGCCTCGGGTTCGGAATGGCGATCGGGCTTGCAACGTCGGTCGCTTTCCTCACGGGCCTGGCGGGTGGCGCGGTGCTCGCGACGGTGTTCGTCTACGACGCGATGTTCCGGAATCCGCCGATTCCGGCCGGCTCCGCGCGGGCGAAGGTCGCCGCCGTCGTCTGGCACGCGTTCCTGCTCGTCACAGTCGGCGCGGCGGTCGTCTGACCTGTCGACGGTTTCCGGGCGCGTTTTACTTCCGCCTCGGTGGCCAAACCCTCTTACACGCCGGGTCCTCAGTCCACGGTGATGGACGGAACCGACGGTCTCGAGTTGCCCGTCGACGACGCCCTCCCGTTCGATCCGGCCGAGACGACGATCGAGGACGGCGACGTGTTCGCGTTGCTCGAGCCCGCGGTCCGCGAGTGGTGGCTCGAGGAGTTCGGCGAGTACGTCCCCGAGAACGACGGCTTCTTCACGCCGCCACAGCGCGGCGCGATCCCGAACGTCCACGAGGGGGAGAACACGCTGATCTGTGCGCCGACGGGGTCGGGGAAGACGCTCGCGTCGTTTACCTCGATTATCGACGAACTGTACAAGCGCGACCGCGACAGCGAGGAGGGGCTGGAGAACTCCGTCTACTGCCTGTACGTCTCGCCGCTGAAGTCGCTGGCAAACGACATCCACCGCAACCTCGAGGTGCCCCTCGAGGGGATCGAGTCGATCGTCGCCGACCGGGACGACCAGGAGATGGGCGAGATCCGCCACGCCATCCGCCACGGCGACACCTCCTCGAACGACCGCCAGAAGATGCTCGAGGAGACGCCCCACATCCTCAACACGACGCCGGAGACGCTCGCGATCCTGCTGAACTCGCCGAAGTTCCGCGAGAAGCTCCGCACCGTCGAGTACGTCATCGTCGACGAGATCCACTCGCTGGCCGCCGGAAAACGCGGCACCCACCTCTCGGTGAGCCTCGAGCGACTCGCGGCGATGGCCGACGGCGAGATCACGCGGATCGGCTGCTCGGCGACGATCGAGCCGCTCGAGGAGGTCGCGGAGTTCCTCGTCGGTCGCCGGGAGCCTGGCGGCGAACCGAGGGAGTACGACATCGTCGATGCCCGCTTCGCCCGCGAGTTCGACATCGAACTCGAGTGTCCGACCGACGATCTGATCAACACGCCCCGAGAGGTCGTCCAGGAGCGGTTCTACCGACAGCTCCACGAGCACGTCCAGGACCACACGAACACCCTCGTATTCACCAACACCCGGTCGGGCGCGGAACGGGTACTGCACAACCTCCGCGAGCGGTTCGACGGCTACGACGAGGACAACTCCGCCTGCCACCACGGCAGCCTCTCGAAGGAGGTCCGACAGGACGTCGAGCGGCGGCTCAAGGAAGGGAGCCTCGACGTCGTGACCTCCTCCACCAGCCTCGAGCTTGGGATCGACATGCCTCACGTCGACCTCGTCGTCCAGGTCGGATCACCGAAGTCGGTCGCCGCCCTCCTCCAGCGAATCGGACGGGCCGGCCACCGCGTCGGCCAGACCGTGACCGGCCGGGTCATCGCTCTGGACCGGGACGAACTGCTCGAGTGTGCCGTCATGCTGAAGAAAGCCGAGGAGGGGTTCGTCGATTCGGTGTCGATCCCGGAGAACGCCCAGGACGTCGCGTCCCAGCACGTCTACGGGATGGCCATCGCCGAGGTCCGCCCCGAGTCGGAGGTGAAAGCGATCCTCCGGCGGGCGCATCCGTACCGGAACTACTCCGAGACGGAGTGGGAGTCGCTCTGTCGCTACCTCACGGCCGACTACGCCGGCCTCGAGGAGAAGAACGTCTACGCGAAGATCTGGCGCGACGAGAACGACCCGCCGGACGGCGAACACCACTACGAGGAGTTCCCGGTCGGCGAACCCCTCATCGGCAAGCGGGGCCGGCTGGCGCGGGTGATCTACATGACAAACATCGGCACCATTCCGGACTCCTTTACCTGCGACGTCTACACCCGCGCGAGCGACGAGTGGGTCGGCCAACTCGACGAGGACTACCTCGACACCTTGGAGAAGGGTGACGTCTTCGTCCTCGGCGGCGATCACTTCGAGTACCGCTACCGGCGGGGCTCGAAGGTCTACGTCGACCGCACGAGCGCCCGCCCGACGGTTCCCTCGTGGTACTCCGAGCGGCTCCCGCTGTCGTACGACCTGGGCCGGGAAATCCTCGCGTTCCAGGGCCAGCTCCTCGCACACTACGACGAGGGCGGGCCGGCCCGCGTCCGCGCCTGGTTGCGGGAGTTCCCGCTCGACGACGACAGCGTGCGGGCGATCGCGCGGCTGTTCGACCACCAGTTGCGGTACGCCGGCGAGGAGAGCGTCAGCACCGACCGTCGACTCGCGGTCGAGGTCGAGCGTGACCGCGAGGAGTACGAGCGCCACTACTACGTCCACTCGACGTACGGCCGGAAGTTCAACGACGGGCTCTCGCGACTGCTGGCCTACCGCTGCGCCCAGGAAGCGACGGCCAACGTCCGCGTCGCCGTCGCGGACAACGGCTTCGTGCTCTCGATGCCGCTCAACCGCAAGGTCGATCTCGAGGCGATCCTCGCGGACCTCGAGGCCGACCAGGTCCGGGCGGATCTGCGGGCAGCCCTCGACGGCACGGACCTGCTCCAGCGGTACTTCCGGATCAACGCGACCCGCTCGCTGATGATCCTCAAACGCTACAAGGGCTACGAGAAGTCCGCGAGCGAACAGCAGGTCTCGAGCGAGATGCTGCTGGGCTTCGCGGAGGACTTGTCGGAGTTCGCCGTCATCGAGGAGACGTACCGCGAGATTCTCGAGGACAAACTCAACGTCACGGAGATCGAGGACGTCGTCGACGCGATCGACACCGGCGATATCGACGTGGAACGGCACCTCGTCGACTCCCCGACGCCGCGGGCGTTCGGCCTCGCGACGCTGTCGGCCAGCGACGTCGTCCTCGCGGAGGACGAGAGCGCCGCCCTGCAGGCGTTTCACGACCGCGTGCTCGAGGAGATCGGCGACGACTCGCTTCCGGGGGTCGCGTCGGAGGACTGACCGGGCTGGGAGTCGTCCCCGAGGGACTGCCGGCGAGACGTAACGCTTGCATGCCCTCGGGACAGTCTCGAAAGTATGACCGACGACCCGATCCTGAGCCCCGATCCCCCGGAGTGGGACTTCAAGGATCGCGACATCGCGATCCTCTGTGAGCTCTCGAACGATCCGCAACTCTCCTCGCGGGAGTTGACCGACGTCCTCGAGGCGGAGTACGGTATCGACGTCTCCCACGTCACGGTCAGCGAGTCGATCCGGCGGATGCGCGACGAGGGGGTCTTCCGCGAGGCGATCATCCCCAACGAGGAGTACTACATCTTCGCGCTGTTCGAGTTCAAGTTCAACACGGAGAACTTCGCGGACGGGTGGCGCGACGCGATGGAGTACATCGAGTCGGACAAGCACACCCTCTTTTTCTTCCTCTCGGACGGCGAGTACCAGTGGAAGACGGTGATGATGTTCCGAACCCGCCAGCAGGTCTCGAAGTGGATCCACGAGTTCTACAAGGAACACGGGGCCGTGATCTCGAACCTGCGAAACTCAGCGGTTCACAACGTGCTCAAGTTCCGGACGGATCCGGAGATTTACGAGGACCTGCGGCCCGACGGCGACGGCGAGTGACCGGCTCGCGCCGCTACGACGCGAACTGCCGACGCAGGGACGGAACGCTCACAGCGGCTCGTCGCCCTCGATGATCCGCTTCGCCCGCGCGGCCAGCGCTGGAACGCGGTCCTCCATCTTCGGGTACATCGGATCGTCGCTGTTGCCCTCGAGGTAGCGCCGGAAGAACATCTCGCCCAGCGCCGCGAGCTTGTAGACCGCAAGCGCGCGGTAGAACCGCTCGTGCTCGAAGGTAAAGCCGGTGCGGGACTCCCAGCGGTCGACCAACTCCTGGCGGGTTGGATACCCGTCTCGCTCCATGAACGTCGTCGTCAGTTCGGGCACCACGGGATCGGGGTCCTTCGGGTCCCGCCAGTACGAGAGCATCCACCCCAGATCCGCACGCGGGTCGCCGAGCGTCGCCATCTCCCAGTCGAAGACGCCGATCAGTTCCGGGCGGCCGTCGTCGGTCCCGAACATCACGTTGTCGAGTTTGTAATCCCCGTGGACGAGCGTATGCGGGTGGTCCTCGGGGACGTTGTCCTGGAGCCACGCCCCGACCTCGTAGAGGTCCGGCACCTCGCGTTCCTCGGCGGTCGTATCGAACGCCCACATGAGTTGTTGCCCCCAGCGCTCGACCTGCCGTTCGGTGTAGCCCGGCGGATGGCCAAAGTCCGCGAGGCCGACGGCCTCGTAGTCGACGTCGTGGATCGCGGCCAGCGTGTCGACCAGTTCCTCGCCGATCCGTCGTCGGGAATCGGCGTCGGCGAACGCGTCGGGTTCGGCCTCGCGCAGGACCTCGCCCTCGAGTCGCTCCATCACGTAGAAGTCGCTGCCGATGACGTCGTGGTCCTCGCAGGCGAGCAGGGGTTCGGGGACGGGAACGTCGGTGTCGACCAGCGCCTCCGTCACGCGGTACTCCCGGAGCACGTCGTGGGCAGTCTCGGCCGTCTCGCCCGGCGGGGGCCGGCGAACGACGAGTTCGCGGTCGCCCCACGTGACGAACAGGGTCTCGTTGGAGTGGCCGGCCTGGTGGCGCTCGACGGCGTACTCCCCGTCGTCGACGTCGCCGAGGTGGTCGGTCAGGTACGCGGCCAGGGCCTCCTCGTCGACCAGCCGCTCGTAGTAGTCCTCGCTCATCGTGATCGATACGCAATCCCACTCGCTCCTTAACGAAAATAGTTACGACGAGACAGTAAGTTTACAATGTATTCCAGTCCGGTACACTCACTCGCCGCCGATCCCGAGGATTTCGAGCATCTCGAGCGGCGAGTCGATCCGGTAGGCGACCGCAGGGCCGTCCTCCGCGCCGAAGGCGACGCCGTCCATGCCCGCGGCGTCGGCTCCAGCGACGTCGTGGTCGTAGCGGTCGCCGATCATGAGCGCTCTATCGGGCGCGACGCCGGCCTTCTCGAGCGCGGTCTCGAAGATCGCGGGGTCGGGTTTCGTCCGGCCCACCTCCTCGGAGGTCGTGATCGAGTCGAACCGGTCGCGGATCCCGAAGGCCTCGAGGATCCGTTTCCCCTCGTGATCGTCGACGTCGCTGACGACGCCGACGTGGTAGTCGGTCGTGGCGAGTCGGTCGACCGCCTCCACCGCGCCCGGGACGGGTTCGATCGCCCCGCGAACGCGCTCGTCGAAGGCGGGTTTCCACGCCGATTCCGACACCGGCTCGCCGACGACGGCGCTGACGCCCTTGGCGTACCCCTCCCGGGCGGATCTGAATGCCGTTCCCTCCCGCTCGCGGAAGTGCTGCCCGACCGTTGCCCGCCAGGTTTCGACCGCTTCCTCCCGGTCGATCTCGAGGTCGTAGCGCTCGCAGAGCCAGTCGACGAACGCGGCGTGGGCCCGCCCGACCGACTCGAGGTCGAGGATCACGCCGCCGATGTCCCAGAAGACGGCGTCGTACGTTTCGGTGTTCGTCGCGTCGCTCATCGGTTGCCCCCGCGGAAGCGCGCACGGCGGCACGCTCGAGGACGGTTTCGGGCTCGATCGGCGGTCGGTAGGGATCTCGACCCCATCGCTCTCTCACGGTCCGTCGCGGACGGACTCGTCCGTTGGGTGCTGGGCCACTCACTTAACTGTGCGGCACTCGTGCGTATTTTTATTAACGTTGTGTACGTATCGGGTTCTATAGCTAACGATGGTAGCAAGACATCGGTTCGATACGGGTGACCGCGCATGAGTACGTCCCAGTTCAGCGTCGACGGAGAGGTCGCCGTCGTCACCGGGGCCTCGAGCGGGATCGGGGAGGCGATCGCGAAGTCGTTCGCGGACGACGGGGTCGACGTCGTCATCTGCTCGCGCGAACAGGAGAACGTCGATCCGGTCGCCGAGGAGATCGCGGAGAGCGACCGGCCGGGCGAGGCGCTGGCCGTCGAGTGCGACGTAACCGACCGGGAGGCGGTCGACGCCCTGGTTGAGGCGACCGTCGAGGAGTTCGACGGCCTCGACGTACTGATCAACAACGCCGGGGCCTCGTTCATGGCCAACTTCGACGACATCTCCGAGAACGGCTGGAAGACGATCGTCGACATCAACCTCCACGGCACGTACAACTGCATTCAGGCGGCCGCCGACCATCTCAAGGACGGCGGCGGCTCCGTGGTCAACTTCGCGAGCGTGGCGGGCCAGCAGGGAGCGCCGTACATGAGCCACTACGGAGCCGCGAAGGCGGCCGTCGTCAACCTCACGACGACGCTGGCCTACGAGTGGGCGAGCGAGGACGTCCGCGTCAACTGTATCGCACCCGGGTTCGTCGCGACGGCGGGCGTCGAAAGCCAGATGGGCATCTCGGCCGACGACGTCGACCGCTCGGCTGTCGAACGCCGGATGGGGACCGTCGAGGAGATCGCCGACCTGACCCAGTTCCTCGCCAGTCCAGCGTCGTCGTACATCGTCGGCGAGACGATCACGGCGCGGGGCGTCCCGGACGTCATGGAGTCGCCGGACGTCTAGCACGCGCTCGAGGGAGCGAACCCCGTTCGGCCGCTCACAGCCGCGGCCACGCGGCGAGAAAGGCCAGGATCGCCAGGTTCGCGAGGATCCCGGCGAAGGCGACCGTCCAGTCGAGCGTCGTGAGGACCAGCGACAGAACCGTCACCGCGAACAGCAGCGGTCGCCAGTGGGTCCAGCGGGTGACCATGGCGGCGGCCGACAGGACGAATCCGACGGCCGCGACGGCGTTCAGGGCGCCGACGACCCTGATCCCGCTATCGCCGACGTCGAGGACGCCGCCGAGCAGCGTCGTCTTGTACGGCAGTTCCGCCAACTCGAAGAGTTCCAGGTAGACGCCGGTACCGAGCAGGTGGATGAGCCCGTGGATCGTGATCGCGACCGCCGCGATTCGGGTGAGCGTCCGTTTCATGACCGGTCACCGTCCGCTGGTTTCCCGGGGCTCGTCCTCCACTCGGTTCCGTCCAGGCGTACGATTCCGCACGGATGCACGTTCCGTCGTACGACGGCGGGGAACAAATACACCGACCTCGAGCGGGTGCTCGCGAGACGGCGTTCGCGACGATCGCGACGTCGACAGCTACAAACGCCACATCGTCCCAGTTGGTGATATGCCGGGGAAGGTACCACCCGACGAGTTGTTCGCACACGTCTTCGAGCGGACGGGAGAGGCCGACGTCGACGAGACCGTCCTCCAGGGACCCGCTGACGGGGAGGATGCCGCTGCCATCGACTGGCCCGGCGGCGACCTCGTCGTGAGTTCCGACCCGATCTCGCTCGCGGCCTCGCAGGTCGGCAACCTCGGCGTCCACGTCGCCTGCAACGACGTCGCCGCGTCGGGTGCCGACCCCCGGTGGCTCACCGTCGTCGTCCTCCTGCCCGACGAGACCGCCGACCTCGAGGCGATCACCCGCGACATAGACGCCGCCGCGAGCGAGGTCGGCGCGTCGGTCGTCGGCGGCCACTCGGAGTACGTCGACCAGCTCGAGCGGCCGCTCGTCTCGCTGACCGCGATGGGGGCGACCGAGTCGTTCGTTCCCACCGGCGGAGCCGAGCCGGGCGATGCCGTCCTGCTCACGAAAGCGGCGGGGATCGAGGGCACCGCGATCCTGGCGGCCGACTTCGCGGCGGACCTCGAGGTTGATTCCGAAACCGTCGATCGGGCGGGCGCCTTCCTCGAGGAGATCAGCGTCGTCCCGGACGGTCGGGCCGTCCGCGAGTTCGCGACGGCGATGCACGATCCGACCGAGGGCGGCGTCGCCGCCGGCTTGCTCGAGATCGCACGTGCCTCCGGAGTTCGGCTCGAGATCGACCGCGAGGCGGTGCCCGTCCGCGAGGAGACCGAACGGCTCTGTGCGGCCGCGGGGGTCGATCCGCTCCGGATCTTCGGCTCCGGCGCGTTGCTCGCGACGGTGCCCGGCGAACGCCGAAATGAGGCCCTCGAGGCGCTTTCGTCGGCAGGTATCGAGGCTGCGACCGTCGGAACGGTTGCCGAGGGCGAGCCCGAACTGGTCCTCGACGACGTGGTGATCGGAGAGCCCGTAGCGGACGATCTCTATCCGCTCTGGGCGGCCGCCGACGCGACGGAGTAGCCGGAGTGGATCGCGACGGTCGCATTCTCGTCCCCGTACTCCTCACCTCAACTCACCGCCCCCGTTACGTCCCTCGATTATATCATAGACTATATTTATTGGCAATCGGCATTATCACTCAGGGCCATTTATGAACGATGTTCATCCGCAGTCGATCTGGGACGACGTCTCGAATCGGATCGGCGAGGATCTACGGGCTGTCGTCTGCTACGAGGCAACCGACTTCGAACGCGTACTGCGCGAGGACGTCCGAACCGAGTACTCCGGGTCCGACCTCCAGGCCGTCGTCGATCGGACGATCGTTACCCAACTGTCACTCGATCGCGACACGGGCGCCTTTCGGGCGGGCGAGTTCAGCGGGTTCGTCCGGGCCTTCGACGACGCCTGGTTCCTCTCGGTCCCGGACCCGGCCGATCCCAAGGCGGGAATCCTGGTATCCGTCGATCGGGGCAGCGACGAACTGATCGACGGCGACCTCGAGTGGTGTCTCGACTACCTCGAGAAGCGAGTGCCGACCTCGAGTCCCTGAAGGGAACTCGTCCGTTCGACGGTCGGCGATGGGCGTCGGCCGGGTCCGACTCTTCAGTTTTCGTACTCACTCCGGGTCCGTCTCCGTTTCGTCGTTCCGGTCCTCGAGGAACAGGCGGATCCCCATCACCGGAATGAACAGGAAGAACACCAGCATGACCGCGCCCGAGAAGATCGAGAACAGAAACTCCGGCGTGGCCTCGAGCGGGCGCAGCCAGGCCGCGATCAGCAGGCCACCGAACAGCGATACGACGCCGAGCACGAGGAGGTCCTTTGGGTAGACCGGCAGGTCGTCTCCCTCTGCCTGGGACATATCGGCTCTTGCGAGAGGGGATACATAACGTTGCTCACGTAGAACGAGTGGAACGGGAGTAGTGGCGACCGAACTGGCGTTCAGTCCGTGGGGACGGTTCGTTCGTCGGCGTACTGCCCACGGCCGTCGTACGTCGCCACGCTCACGAGGACGAGCGTCGCGATCGCGACCGGCCAGACGAGGATCGGGAAGTAGTCGGAGAAGAGATAGAGGTTCCCGACCGAGCCCAGCAGGCCGACGATGATCGTCGCGAACACCCCTTCGGCGGTCGTCTTCTCCCAGATGACGACCGCGGCGAGGGGCATCCCCAGCGAGGCGCCGAGTCCGACGAACGCGAACTCGATGATGTCGAAGATCGTCCCCGGCCGGACGTAGGCCAGCGCGATCCCGATCAAGGCGGCGGCGAGGACGACGCCGCGGCCGAAGAGGATCAGTTCGCGCTCGGTCGCGTCGGGGTTGAGGTGTTCCTCGTAGAATCGGGTGACGTCGGCCGAGGTGACGATCATCATCGAGTCAGACGTAGAGAGGATCGCGCCGATGATCCCCGCCAGCAATAGCCCGGCGAGCCACGCCGGGAAGATGTCGATGATCGCGTACATTGCGACGTTCTCGTGGTGGATGTCGGCGCCGTCGTAGAGCACGCGGCCCGCGGCACCCATGATCAGCGGGACCGTGAGCCGAAGCGACTGGAAGGCGACCGCGATGACCGACGCTTTGCTGATGATCTTCTCCGAGCGGATCGCCTGGAACCGCATCAATCCGTGGGGCTGGCCGATCGCGCCCGCGGCGAAGGTCACCCAGGAGAGGACCGCGATCAGCAACGCGGTCCCTGCGTCGCCGCCGGTCATCGTCAGGAGCGACGGATCGACCGCCGACGCCTCGGAGACGAACGCGGACCAGCCGCCGATCTCGAGGACCATCCCGATCGGGACCAGGATGGCGGCGACGATCACGAGCGAGCCCATGAGCAGGTGGGCCGTGACGGAGGCGTTGAAGCCGCCGAGCGTAGTGTAGAACGCGACCGCGAGTCCGCCGATCAGGATGGCCGTAGTGTAGGGGATACCGAGGCCGACGTCCATCGCCTCGCCGATGGCGATGATCTGGGCCCCGATGTACGACATCAGGAAGACGACGATCGTCACGGTGCCGACGAGTCGGATCACCGGGCCCAGCCGGTGGTCGTCGAACGTGGACGCGAGGTGGTCGACGACGGTCTGACTCCCCAGCGCCTCGGAGGTTCGTCGGAATCGGGGAGCGACGAACCGGTAGAGAAACAGCACGATCAGGACCATCGTGATCGAGAACCAGAGGCCGCTCATCCCGACCGTGAAGCCGATACCGACCCACGCGAAGAACGTCCATCCGCTGGCGACCGCCGTCACCTCGGAGATCGCGATCGGGACTGTGCCGACGTCCCGATCCGCGAGCATGTAATCCGACAGCCGCTTCGTCTCCGTGGTGAAGAAGAAGTACAGCCCGATCGACAGCAGTACCAAGACGAACAGTCCGAACGTCGCCTGTAGCTGTGTCTCTGACATGTTATTGCTTGCCAAGGACGGTTACGCGCCCGTCTCCGCGCTGGTGGTCGATCCTGTACAACAGGTACGTGACGATCGGAACGAGCACCATCACGAGGATCGCGACGGCCGTTCCGACCGGTAATCCTCCTAGCGACGTCATAACACATCGCGGAATAGAATTGTTCTACTATATGTGATTTTCGAACATCGATCGAAAAAATTCGTGATATTACACGTTCAGGGACGGACGGCGAAGAAAACAGCGTTAATGAACGCTGTCACCGACGCTTCCGCAGCTACTGTCGTGCCCACTCGAGCATCCGTTCGTACACGGGGTCGGTCTCGAGCGCCGCGGGATCGCCGACGAGCACCAGCGCCCGCTTGGGCCGGGTCAGCGCGACGTTGATCCGGCGGTAGTCCTCGAAGATCGGTCCCTCGAGCGACCCGGTCGCGGTGAAGGAGACGACGATGACCTCCTGGCTCGAGCCCTGGAAGCGGTCGACGGTGTCGACGGCGACGTCGTCGGGGACACGTTTCGAAATCTCCGAGACCTGCGCCCGGAAGGGGGCGATGACCCCGATCTCGGAGCGCTCGAGCCCGGCGGCCTCGTAGGCGTCGATCAGGTCGGCGATCCGGGCGGCCTCCTCGCCGTCCGTGTAGCGGCCGCCGTCGCCCTCGACGCCGACGAACGAGACGGGGTCCTGCAAGTTCTCTGGTAAGTCCGCGCGGGCGACATCCTCGAGGTCGTCCAGGGTCCGCGCGGCGACCTCCGGTTCGGCGGGCCGGAGCTTCCCGTCGTAGAACTCCTGCGAGGCGAACGCCTGGATGCGCTGGTTCATCCGGTACTGGCGGTCGAGCATGACCCCGGCTTCGGGGTGGAGGTCGACGAGCCGTTCGAACAGCGACTCCGTGAGGTCGTTCTCTGCACGGACGACCGGCGGGAGCTGTTCGTGGTCGCCGACGAGGACGAACCGCTCCGCGAGGTTGATCGCCGCACAGGTGCCGGGCTCGGTCAGTTGAGCGGCCTCGTCGACCAGCGCGACATCGAACGACTGCTCTTTCATCACCCGCGAGCCGCAGGTCGCGGTCGTCGCCGCCACCACCTGCGCGTTCTGCAGTTCCGCGAGTCGATCCTCGGGGTCGCCGGCTCGCTCGAGGCGATACGGCTCCATGTCCTCGCGGACGCCGCTCTCGGAGCCGACGCGGACGATCCGATCCTCGTCGATCACGTCCTCGAGTCCCTCGAGCAAGGCCTCGAGGACGTTGTCGACGGCGCGATTGGTGAAGGCCGACAGCAGGACGCGCTCGCCGCGCTCGACCATCGCGCGGACGGCGCGGGCGATGGTGTAGGTCTTGCCGGTGCCCGGCGGCCCGTGGATCAGCGCGACGTCCTCGGCCCCGACGGCCATCCGGACGGCCTCGTTCTGTGCGTCGTTGTTGCCGATGAACGTCTCGTCGGGCAGGTCGAATTCGGGTTCTTCGCGGCCGAACAGCACGTCTTTCCGTCGGTCGTCCCCTTTCAGGAGGAAGTCGTGCAGGGCAGCGAGCAGCCGGTCGGTCGTGAGTTCGGAGGGATAGACGTCCAACCGAGTGACCTCGACCGGCTCGTCCGCGGTCAGGACGATTTCGTCTCCCAATCGCTCGATCCGCGCCAGTTCCGAACTCCCTCGAACCGGATCGCCGTCGCTCGCCAGCACCAGGTCCCCTTCGCGAAGTTTCGAGGTCGCGCCGCTTTGCCGACGGGCGCGAAGCTCCCACCGCCCCTCCGAGAGTTCCCGCATCTCCGTGAACTCGAGGTCGATCAGCGCGCGGTCGTCGTCGGCCCGTTCCTCGGGGTCTTGCTCCCAGAGTTTGGCGTACTCGCGGTGGACCTCCCGACGCTCCTCCTCGATCGCGCGGTAGAACCGCTCGAAGTACTCGCGCTCGTCTTCGGGCAAGGCCTGGCCGATCTGCCCGGCTTTCGACTCCTGGTCGAGTCGGCCCGAGACGACCATGCAGGTGTCCTGCTCGAAGCAGTACTCGCACTTGGCGTCGCCCTCGTACCCCGTCGGCACGTCGCCGCCCGTCTCCATCGCGGCGATCTCGTTTCGCAGGCGGACGACGAACTTTAGAAGGCCATCGCCCATCGAGAAGTCCTTCGCGGGGGTGAGATCGCCGGTCTCCTCGTTGCGATCCAGCGCCGAGTTCTTCGTGTACAGCAGGGTCCCGGTATCGACGTCGCCCCCGTGTTCCTCGAGCAGGAGTGCGTAGCAGGCGGCCTGGACCTTGTCCTTGAACCGGGGTTCCTTCTTGAGGTTCTTGCCGGTCTTCAACTCGACCGGCGCGCCCCGGCGGATGGCGTCGGCCCGGCCGCGGATGCCGAAGGTTTCGCTGATCAGGAGTTGTTCCGACCGCCAGCTCCCCTCCGCGGGTGAGAACGCCCGCTCCGGGTTGTCGGCGGCTGTCGCCACCCCATCCTCCTCCGTCAGCCGGCCCTGCTCGAGCCAGCCCTCGATCGCCGCGGCGTTCTCCCGGACGTCGTCGGCGACGGCGTCGGCGGACTCGCCGAGCAGGCCGAGTTCGAGGCCGTGTTCCTCGACGCGGGCCTCGATGGCCTCCTCGAGGTCCCGGCCCCGCAGGAGGTCGCCGAACACCTCGTGGACGATAGTCCCTTTCACGACGGGGTAGTTCAGCGGGATCCCCGAGAGCTTGTTCAGGTAATAGAGGCGGGGACACTCCACCCAGTTGCGGATCGCCGTCACGTTCACGAGGAAACTCGGCTCGACGACGACGTAGGAGTCGCCGGTCGTCGCGTACTGGATCTCGCCGCGGTACTCCTCACGCTTGGCGTTCGTGACGAGCAGTTCCATCCCCGGCTCGAGGAGTTCTGCCGACTCGGTCCACTTGTTCCACAGCGTGACCGTGGTCTCGGCTGTACCGGGCCGTTCGGTCGGCTCGTTCTCGCCCTGTTCCGGGGTGGCTGCCGCGTGTTCGTTCCCGTCCTCGTCGTCCTCGACCCCTTCGACCCCCTCGACCCCCTCGACTCCCTCGAGGCGAAGCGGTACCTCGGCGAGGTCGCTCTCGCCGTACGTCGTCGACACCGAGCGAACCTCGACCTCGCCCGCGACGGTTCCGCGTACGTGCACGGCTACTCGTCACGGGCGACCGATCAAAAACGCTATCGGTCCCGGCTCGTCGCCCGGATCCGGTCGTAAGCAACCATTACCGACCGAACCGGTCCGGGACGGATCGAAACGGTCGCGACTCCTTTTTGAATTACGGCCGAACCACCGGGTGCCATGAGTGATCCGAACCGCGACGACCGGGGAACGGACTCGGAGCCCGGCGTCGACGATCCGAGCGGCCCGACGCCGGCCGAAACCGATTCCGGGACGGGAGCCGCCTCCGGCGAGCGGACCGGCCAGGGCGGTCACGCTCCCCGCGACGACGGCGCGGCACTCGCCAACGAGGAGCGCCGTCGGAACACGTCAGTCGTCAGCGGGATCGTCGCCGTGCTCGGCCTGTGGGCCGCCGCGTCCGTCCTGATCTACGACGTCGGCAGCGAGATTCTCTGGAACAACGGTCTCGTTGGCGCGGTCGTCTTCGTCGCCGCGGGCTACAATTACTACCGGCTCTCGAACGACGTGCCGCTGAGCGTCGGCGTCGCGTCCCTCGTCGCAGTGCTCGGGATCTGGCTGATCATCTCGGCGGCGCTACTCGAGATGATCGGCGGCATGTTCTGGAGCACGATCGTCACCGGGCTGTTGATCGCGGGACTCGCCGGGTACAACGCCTACGAGGCTCGAGAGGCGCGGACCGTGACGACGGAACCGGAGGCGCGAACGTAGCGAGTGCTGCGGCTGCGGGCGATTTCTACGCAGCGGCTTCCATCCCCGGGGCCGGGTCACGAAAGCGCAGGGTCCCGAGTCGAGCGGCCGAACGGCGAGGTCAGTCCGAGCTCTCGAGGTCCGCGTCGGAAACGACCTCGCGCTCGAGTTCGCGCAGACGGTGTTCGGCGGCATGGTGGCCGGTCGCGACGGCAGCAAACGTCAGCATAACGGCGGCGAAACCCAGTGATACGACCGGCGAGACGCCGTTGACGTAGCTGTTGAGCAGTTGTCCGACCGCGAGCGCGGCCGGTCCCAGCGTCAGGAGCGCGCTCTTTGCCGGTGCGGCGCGAAACAGTTCGATCAGCGGGAGTGGTTGGCGGACGGACATTGGAAACGATCGGTTACCGAGTACCGCTTACGATCCCTGTCGACGGAGCGGTCGTATTCCTTTTGGTTCGCCCACGTTCCGGGCGCGGAGACGGTCACCACGAGCGACCGGTTCGAAGGCGACGCTGACGCCGACGCCGACGCCGACGCCGACGCCGATGCCTGCGATCGGGACGCGAGCGCGACCCGCGGGGGACCGCCGGGACCGATACGTTCATTCCGTCCGCGTCACAACCCTCACGTATGCGGATTCGCGAGTGGCAGGACATACTCGAGGACGTCACCGAGCAGGACGTCGAGTCGGAGGACTGGCGCGCCGTCGCCGGTGACCGGGCCGGCGGCGTCGGCGAAGACATGTACCTCGCGCATCCCTCCGCTGGCGTCTTCTTCCTGAAGACGTACGCGAAGAACCCCTTCGAGGTGCGCGGCGTCGGCACCCAGGTCGCGCGCAAGATCGACGACGAGATCGGGGCGTTCATGCCCGAGGACGACGGCAGCGGCCGATTCGCTGTCCAGTCCCCGCCCGAGGACGAGGACGAAGCCGAGACGCTTTCGAACCGGCTGGAGACCGTCCTCGAGACCCACGCCGACGCCCCGACGCGGCCCCAGGACCTGTTCGACGACGTCATGGAGGCCATCGAGAGCCCTGCGTTCGGCCCGATGGAGTACGACCAGTACGATCGGCCCGACGAACTCGAGGAACTGGCCGACCGGTTCGAGGAGGCCGACGAGTTGCTGAACGCGGAACTCGAGGACCTGATCGAGACGGACGAGGTCGGTCGGGGCTTCATGTGAGCCGCAGTTGCTTTTCTCGCTTCCCAGCCGACCAGGCCTGCGTTCGCGTCCGGTGAACCTTTGAGGACGCGAGCCACCACTACGTCCATGGTCGAAGCCGCCGAAACCGTCGTCCGGGACTACTACGAGGCGCTCCGCGAGGGCGATCCGCTCGCGCCGTACTTCCTCGAGGACGACTCGACGGTGAAGTTCGGCATTGAGGAATCGCTGTTCGGCTACGACGAGGTAGCCGATGCCCTCCGAAGCCAGACCGAGACGACGATGGACTGGACGGTCACGAGCGGTCGCCTCGTCGTCGAGGAACGCGATTCGGCCGCGTGGTTCGCGGACGAGGTGCGGATGGCGTGGACGGACGCGGAGAGCGGCGACGAGCGGGAGTTCGAGAGTCGCTGGAGCGGAACGCTGGTCCCGTCGCCGGCGAGGACGGACGCGAGTGCCGACGGACCGACTGCCGATCCCGACCCCCACTGGCGCTTCGCGACGATGCACGTCAGCACACCGCGGAGGCTCGAGTAACGATGGGGCGGCGAAACCGCAGTTCGGGATCGGGTTCGGGGTCGAGTTCGAGTTCGGGGTCACGGCCGAACCGAAACACGGGCGATCCGGCGGGAAGACGCCGCCTCGCGGCCGGGTTCGTCCTGCTGGTCGGCCTCTCGGGAAGCATGATGGCGCTCCAGGGCGGCGCGTCGCTGCCGATGGTCGGGCTGGTGACCGCCGGTGGCCTGCTCGCAGGCGGCGCGCTGGTGTGGTATCTCGCCTGGATCGTCAGCTGAGCGGAGCAGCAGCTCCTAGCGCTCTACCCGGCGCAGCCAGACACCCGGCGCGTCCAGTTCCTCGTGACTCGGGAGGTACTCCGGTCCCTCCCAGACCAGGCTCGCGGTCTCGAGGTCCCGTGCGTCGACGATCGTCTCGAAGAAGTCCTTCCCGCGTTCGTACTGGCGACGCTTCAGGCCGAGGCCGAGCAGTCGGCGGAACAGCCGCTGTAGCGGGCCCCGTCCCTGCCGTCGCTCGTCGAGCTTCCGTCGCAGATCGGCGTACTCGCCGTCGAAGGCGTGGTCCATCAGCAGTTCGGCGTACCCTTCGACGACGGTCATCGCGGCGTCGAGTTCGCGGAACGCCTGCCGGTCGAACGACCCCTCCGAGAGCTTCGCGATGCCGTCTTCCATCCGCCGCTCGAGGTGTTCCGAGAGCCACGGTGCGGCCCCGAACTCGGCGGCGTGAGTCACTTCGTGGAAGGCGATCCAGCGGCGGAACCGGTCGGAATCGACCGCGAGCGCGTCGGCCGCCTTCAGGATGTTCGGACGGACGAAGTACAGTGCGTGGTCGTCGTCGGGCGTTTCGGCGAGCAACAGCGGGTCGTACTGGCCGAGGACGTTCCGCCCGAGGAAGGCGAGCAGAACGGTCATCGTCCCGGTGTTGATCGTTCGGGCGACGCCGGGGAACGCGCCGGGTGGGGCGTGGTCCTCGAGCGTGCCCATCACCCGCTCGAAGGTCGCGACGTTGGCGTCGATCCAGTGGTGGCGGTTCTGGATCTCGACGGTGTCCGGGACGTCGAACTCGAGGCCCGACACCGTGCGGATCCCTTCGCGAGCGTCGCGGACGTCGCGGGCGTACGCCTCCTGCTCCCCGGCCTCGAGCGCGATCGAGCCGGGATCGGTGGCGGCCTTTGCGGCTTCGGCTGCCGATGCCCAGTCGATCGCGTCGTCGCCGGACGCGCCGGCGACGGCCCGGGCACTACGATAGAGGTTCACGAACGTTCGTACGGGAAGCGAACGCAAAAGGGTTCGGCTCGGACCGCAGACGGTCTGCTGTCAGTCAGTCCCGGCGCACAGGGGACCCGTCTGCCGGGTGCGCCGGTAACCAGTTACAGCAGTCCGTCTCAGTTGACGATGACGTCGGGTTCCTCTTCCGCCCGTTCCGTCTCCGATTCCTCGCCGCGGTACTTCCGGACGGCGACGCCGGCGGCGACGAGCACGGCCAGCGCAACGAGCGCGCCGATCGCCTTGCCGCCGCTGCCGCCCTCCTCGTCGGCCGCACCGCTCTCGTCGTCCTCGTCTTCGCGGTCGGTCTCGAGCGACGATCCGGCCTCGAGGTCAGTCTTCGTCCCCGTTTCCGATTCCTCGCCGCCACCGATTACTGCCTCGGCAAACGGGAGCGACTCGAGCGTTCGCGGCCCGAACTGTGTATCGCCGTCCAGGTGGAGTTCGATGAAGGTAAACTTCTTTTCTCCCATATCGGCGGGGTCAACGACGCCGCACTTAGCCGTTTGGTTCGGCTTACGATCGCGCGACGGATCCCGCCGGACTTCATACTGCCGGGCAAAACAATACACACACACACACACACACCGATCGCACTCGAGACGCGATCGGGTGTGTACTGACTTTTGTCCAGTAGTATCAATATGCGATCACGCCGGACGGTCCCCGTCGAGGGACGGATCGGAATCCCGGCTCCGCCGCCGAATTAGCCTCACGTTGAAGCGCTTCCGATCCGGTGGGTTCCGGTACGATTAAGTAGCCGTCACTAACGCTCTTTCGTATGAGTGGACGACCGCTGGACGTCCTCGAGGCGTCCCTTGGCGAACGAGTCGCCGTACGACTCAAGAGTGGTGACGAGTACGTCGGCGAACTCGCCGGCTACGACCAGCACATGAACCTCGTGCTCGAGGAAGTCACGATTCCCGCGGACGAATCGATCTCCGGGGACGGCGAGCCGATCGAAGACACAACCATTATACGCGGCGATAACGTCGTTTCGATCACTCCATGACTGGCGCAGGAACCCCGAGCCAAGGAAAGAAGAACAAGACGACCCACGTCAAGTGTCGTCGCTGCGGAGAGAAGTCCTACCACGTGAAGAAGAAGGTCTGCTCGTCGTGTGGCTTCGGCAAGTCGTCGAAGCGCCGCGACTACGAGTGGCAGTCGAAGACCGGCGACAACTAACGCGAACGCCGTTCGCTCTCGCCCACCTGCCGGATCGATCTCGACCGGATTCTTCGCTTTCCACCTCGAGCGACGCGGTCCGACCTATCGACCTATCGGCGATGAACAACCATTAGTCCTGGGCCGCGAACACTCCGATATGAGTATGGAGACGACAGCCGCCTTCGCGGGCCTCGAGTGTGTCGACTGCGGGACCGCGTTCGACGCTGCCGAGGTGACCCACCGGTGTCCGGACTGCGATGGGGTTCTCGACCCGACATACGACTACGACGCGATCGACCTCGATCGCGAGACCCTCGAGTCGCGGCCGTTCGACTCGATGTGGCGCTACGAGGAACTGCTGCCGTTCCGACGCGAGTCGGCGGTCACGATGGACGAGGGGACGACGCCGCTGGTCGACTGTCCGGCCCTCGCCGACGAGTTCGGCGTCGAGCGCGTCCTGATCAAAGACGAGGGACGCAACCCGACGAACACGTTCAAGGACCGCGGCCAGACGGTGGCGGTGACGGCGGCGAGCCAGCACGGCGCGAGCGACGTCGTCCTCGCCTCGGCGGGCAACGCGGGGCAGGCGGCCTCGGCCTACGCCGCCCGTGCGGGTATGGACTCTCACGTCTACTTACCGTCGCGGGCCGGCTTCACGAACAAGGCGATGGTCAACGTCCACGGCGGCGACATGAGCGTGGTCGGCGGGCGGATCGGCGACGCCGGCGAGGCCTACGAGGAGGCCAGCACGGACCACGACGACTGGTACCCGCTCCAGACGTTCGTCACCCCCTACCGCCACGAGGGGAAGAAGACGATGTTCTACGAGGTCGTCGAGCAACTCGAGTGGGAAACGCCCGACGCCATCGTCTACCCGACCGGCGGCGGCGTCGGCCTGATCGGGATGTACAAGGCCGCGAAAGAGTACCGCGATCTGGGCCTGATCGACGACCTTCCGGAACTGTACGCCGCCCAGGCCTCGGGCTGTGATCCGATCGTCGAGGCCTACGAGGAAGGGTGGGACGAACACGAACCCGTCGAACACCCCGACACGATCTGTGGCGGCCTCGAGATCCCCGACCCCGGCGCGAGTCCGTGGATCCTCGAGGCGCTCCGGGAGACCGACGGCGGCGCGGTCTCGACGGCCGATCCGGACATCCTCGAGGCCGGCGTCCAGGTCGCCAAGCAGGAGGGCCTCGAGATGGTTCCGAGTTCGGCGGCCGCAGCGAGCGGCGCGTGGGAACTCGCGGAACGGGGCGAGTTCGACGGCGACGAGACGATCGTCATTCTCAACACCGGCGCCGGGAACAAGGAGGCGGACGTGCTCCGCAGCCACCTGATGAGTCAGGGCGTCTGAACCGGCCGGCCCCACCACACTGACGACAGTTATTTGCTCCTGACGGTCGTCGAACGGGACGAAGTCCGCGACGCCGACGGCGACCCGCTCGAGGACGTCTCCCGGGAGATGGTCTGGATCGCCGAGCGGTGACCCCGGCGTCCGCGGCGGGGACCGGAGCACGGGGCTCGTTTCGTAGCGTTTTTGCCGGCTGTCGGGAAACGGAGGGGTATGACTACCACGACACCCTGGGACGACTGGGACCATATTCTCAAAATCGACCCCGACAAGGACCTCCCCGAGGGCGTCACCTACGGCGATCTCTGTGCGACCGGCACCGACGCGATCGAGATCGGCGGCACGATGGGCGTCACCGAGGAGAAGATGGCCGCCGTCATCGAGGCCTGTGCCGAACACGACGTGCCGCTCTACCAGGAACCCTCGAGCCCCGAGGTCGTCCTCGAGGACGATGCGCTCGAGGGGTATCTCATCCCGACGGTCTTCAACGCCGGCTCGCCGTTCTGGATCACCGGCGCGCACAAGGAGTGGGTCCGGATCGACGACGATTACGACTGGGATCGAACGACGACGGAGGCCTACATCGTGATGAACCCCGAGGCCGACGTCGCCACCTACACCGAGGCCGACTGCGATCTCGACGCCGACGACGTCGCCGCCTACGCCACCGTCGCGGAACGGATGTTCGGCCAGGAGATCGTCTACCTCGAGTACTCGGGGACGCTGGGCGACGAGGGGATCGTCCGGGCGGCCGCCGAGGCGACCGACGACGCGACCCTGTTCTACGGCGGCGGTATCCACGACTACGACTCCGCGTACTCGATGGCCCAGTACGCAGACGTCGTGGTCGTCGGCGACCTCGCACACGACGAGGGCGTCGAGGCGGTCCGCGCGACCGTCGAGGGCGCTTCGGACGCCTGATCGTTGGAATTAGCTCTTCTCGGGGCTGAAAAAGGCCGTTTGGCCTAAACTGTTTTGCGTCTCCGTTCTCCATCGGATGGTATGGCGCTCTTCGCCGAGTTCGACGCGGCTTCGCAGGAACTCGTCCTCGGTCCCACGCTCGAGGCGCTGCCCTCGCTCGAGGTGGAACTCGAGCGGCAGTACGCCGTCGACCCGTCCCGGCCGATCGCGTTCTGCTGGATGCGGTGTGCCGGCGGGGACCGGAACCGAGTCGAACGGACCCTGGCCGACGACGACACCGTGGCCGAGTTCCAGCGGATCGCGGACGCCCACGACGGGGCGCTGTACCGCATCCGTCGCAGCGGCTCCGGGGTCGTCGGGGCATACCGTCGGTGGGTCGCACTCGGCGGGGAACTCCTCGAGTGCCGGGGATCGAGCGGTCGCTGGCGGATCGAGATGCGGTTTCCGGACCGGGGGGCGTTCACGCGGTATCACGCGTTCCTCGAAGGGGAGGGCGTCGAAATCGCCCTCCATCGCCTTTCGGAGGACGACGCGCCGAGCGACGACGACCTGTTGACCGACTCCCAGTACGAGGCCCTCGAGATCGCGTTCGAGTCCGGCTTCTTCGAGGTTCCCCGCGAGGCGGATCTCTCCGCGATCGCGAACGAACTCGAGATTTCGAACCAGGCGGTCAGCGAGCGGTTACGACGGGCACAGTCGAGCCTGGTCGCGGAGCACGTGGTATCGGGCGGGAGGCAAACGCGGTAGGGGTCGGTGCCGAAAGCACACTTGCGGTCGGCGGTCGGTCGTCACCCTTATGCCGCGCAGTCCCCTCCCGATGATGATGGCAAGGCAGCCCTCCTCTCCCCCTGCCGACGAGCCGCTGTCGATCAGGGTTGTTCGTGCGATAGCAGCACACGACGGGGTCGATCCGGTCGACCTCTCGCCGCCGTTGTACGCCAGTATCGATCCCGCGGCGCTAGATTCGCTCTTCGAACCGACCAGCCCCGCCAGGCCCGGCGAACGCGTCGGTAGCCTGACCTTCGATTACGACGGCAAACAGGTCACCGTCGGGGCCGACGGCGAGATCACGATCGATTCGTCCCCCGAAACCGACCGCTCCTCGCGTCGTTCCATATGAAGGTCTGTCTCGCCTGCGACTGGTTCGCCTCCGCGGACGACGGAGCCACCGAAACCGAACGCTCGCGGCTCGCGGTCGAGCACTTCGTCGAAACCGGACACGCGATCGACACGAGAGAGTCGGCCGGTCGACCGACGCCGCCATCGGTCTGTGCGGAACTGCTGGTCCGCGAACTCTCGCCGTCGGCCGATCCGACCGCTTGATTCGATCGAGTCCGTCGGCTTGCCGCTTACTCACCGCCGTCCGCCCCGCGCTCGAGGAGCGACCGGAGCCGCGGCAACGCCTCGGTGACGTCGTCCCGGTAGACCACGTCGGCGGCCCCGTCGACCGGGGTCGACTCGAGGTTGACGACGCCGACTGTCGCGCCGGTGGCCCCGGCTTCCCGCGGGAACGAGGCGGCAGGTTCGACTACCAGCGACGAGCCGATCGCGAGGAAGACGTCGCTGTCGCGGGTCAGCGTCCGCGCTCGCTGGACGACCGCCCCGGGAAGCTGTTCACCGAAGAGGACGACGTCGGGTTTGTAGATCCCGCCGCAGTCGCAGGTCGGCGGGAGGTCACCCTCTGCGGCACGGTCGAAGATCGGGTCACCGTCGCGTCGCCGTCCGCAGTCGGTACAGCGGACGCGGCGGGCGTTGCCGTGTAGCTCGAGGATCGGCGGTTCCCCGGTTCCGGCGGGTGTGTCATCCCCGGCCCCTGGGTCGTCCTCGCGCTTTCCGTCCTCGGCGGCCCCGTTAGCCCCGTCACCCCCGTCGGCCCCGTCGGCTGCATCGCGATGTAATCCGTCCGTATTCTGCGTGAGTACAGCGTCGAGGTAGCCGTCCCGACCCATCGCGGCCAGGGCCTCGTGGGCCGCGTTGGGCTCGTACTCCTCGCCGAACAGCTCCCGCTGGAGGGCGACCCGGTCGGCCCAGAACCCCTCCGGGTCGCTCCGGAACCGTCCGTAGGTGAACTGTCCCTCGTCGAAGTGCTCCCAGACGCCGTCCTCGCCGCGGAACGTCGGGACGCCCGAGGGGGCCGAAATCCCCGCACCCGTCAGGGCGACGACCGTCGCGTCCCGATCGATCTCGGCGGCGAGTCGCTCGAGGGCGTCGCGGTCACGGTCGGACGCCCGATCGGACTCGTCCATGTCGGGTCCTCGGCCTCGAGAGACAAAAACGGGAGCGGCTGTGGCTGCGGTTTCGGCTGCGGCTTCGGTAGCCCCCCTATCTCATCGACGACCCGTACGCCGCCGCCAGCTTCGCCTCGATCCGCTGGAGGTGTTCCCCGACAGTCCCCGGCGAGAGCCCGAGCCGGTCCGCGAGTTCGCGGTGCGTCGTTCGCCGCGGCACCTCGTAGTACCCCTCGCTGCGGGCCACCGCGAACAGTTCGCGCTGGCGGTCGGTCAGCCGGACCGAGCGCGACAGCGAGTCCGCTGATCCGCTCCCGAGCGAATCGGCCTCGTACGCCCCCGTCCGCCGGAGGTCGAACTCGACTCCCGCCGGGAGCGTCCGCGTCGCCCGCCTGAGCGCCCGGCCCGGCCCCACGAGGGTCACCTCGAGGCCGCGGTCGGCGTTTCCCCGGCTGTCGCTCCCGCCCGCGGCGACGAACGGCAGCGGCCAGTCGATCACGACCTCGTACTCCCGGGGTACCGCGAGGAGGTCGTCGACCGGCGGGACGGTACGGCACCGAACGTACGCGGCCCCGCGGCCGTCGTCGCCGGCGACGTCGTACTCGAGCACCTCGGGCGCGTCCGCCAGCGCGGTTCGGGCGCGCTCGAGGTCGCCTCGCATCTCGAGCAGTTCGGCGTGTCGGCCGTCGTCGGCGTCGATCGGGTTCAGGTGCCGGATCGCCTCGAGCGAGACACCCTCGCGTGCGGCGAACGCCTCGTCGATACCCGTCAGGTGCTCGTCGGGCCAGGTCAGGACGACGGTCGCGTACCTCATCGGGGACCACCACCCGGGACGGTCGTTCCGATTCGGTCGGCGGTCGCGTTCGTGCTTGCGCTCACGTCACTCGCCTCGACGTCCGCATATAAGTACGGCTAGTATGATCGGATACAGAGGGAGACGGCCGGACGTGGTTGGCAGTGATACATGAGCAACGTTTCGTCGATCAGCGATCCGCCGCCGGGACCCGACGGGTTGCCGCTGCTCGGCAACCAGCTTGCTTTCCTGCGGGACCCGTACGGGTTCATGACCCGGACGGCACGCGAGTACGGCGATATCGCCCACTGGGAGGATCCGACCGGCCCCGTCTACCAGCTCAACCACCCCGATTACATCGAGCAGGTGCTGGTCCAGAACAACGAGAACTACGTCAAAGGGGACCGGTTCCAGCACATCCTCGGTCCGATCACCGGCAACGGCATCCTGAACAGCGAGGGTGCGGTCTGGCGACGCAATCGCCACCAGATCCAGCCGGCCTTCCGCCCCGACCGGATCCGGGAGTACGCGACGATGATGACCGACTTCGCGATGGAGACCCTCGAGGACTGGGAGGACGGGCAAACTCGCCTCGTCCACGAGGACATGATGGAGGTGACCCTGCGCATCGTCGCCCGTGCGCTGTTCGGGGCCGACGTCGACGAGCACGTGGACACGGTCGGCGCGGCCTTGGGGGAGTTCATGGCGGCCAGCGAGAACCTCGCACATCTTGTCCTGCCAGCCGGGATCCCGACGCCAGCCCGACGGCGGATCGAGCGCGCACGCGAGGACCTCGACGAGGTCGTCTACGACCTGATCGAGAAACGCAAGCGAAACCCGACGGAGCGAGACGTCATCTCGAAGCTCCTCGAGGGCGACGAAGGCGGGGACGGCCCGGGAACAGGGACGGGGACGGGGACGGGGACGGGGACGGGGATGTCCGTCGACCAGATCCGCGACGAGGTCGTCACGCTCCTGCTGGCGGGCCACGAGACGACGGCCCTGTCGCTAACGCTTACCTTCTACCTCCTCGCGAAGAACCCCCGCGTCGAACGGGAACTGGTCGACGAACTCGAGACGGTGCTCGACGGCGACCCGCCGACGATGGCGGATCTCCCGGAGCTTTCCTACACGGAAAAGGTCGTCAAGGAGTCGATGCGGCTCTACCCGCCCGTGCCGGGAATCGTCCGCGAGCCGGTCAAACCGGACATCATCGGCGGCTACGAGATCCCGCCGGGGGCGACGGTGCGGATGCACCAGTGGGTCGTCCACCGCGACCCGCGGTGGTACGACGATCCGCTCGCCTTCCGGCCGGCGCGGTGGACCGACGGGATGGAGGCCGACCTGCCGAAACTCGCTTACTTCCCGTTCGCGGCGGGGCCGCGGCGCTGTATCGGCGACCGGTTTGCGATGCTCGAGGCGCGGCTCCTGCTTGCAACCGTCTACCAGCGGTACCACCTCGAACTCGTCCCGGGGACGGAACTGAACCTGCGGGCGACGATCACTGCCCGCCCGAAAGACGATATTCCGATGACCGTCTCCGAACGATAGGGGGCTCGGTACCGGCCGTTCGCGGCTACTTCTCCCAGTAGTCGACGTCGTCGTCGAGCCGGTAGTAGCCGTGGACCGATCGCTCTCCCCGGCCGCCAGGCGGCGAGCCGACGAAGACGCCGATCTTGTCCATCTCGGGGTAGACGGTGACGTCGGGCTCGATCATCGTCGAGACCAGCAGGTAGCGAAGCACCCCGTCGCTGTCGTTGACGATCCGGTGTCCGCCCTCCTCGTTCGCCGGGAACGTCGCGAAGTCGCCCGCCGCCAGCGGCTCCGCTCCACGCTCGCACCGAAGGGTGCCCTCGCCCTCGAGGACGAACATCGCCTCCTCGTTCGCGGTGTGGTAATGGTAGGGCCAGGAACGTTCGCCCGGGGGCAGTTCGTACAGGCTACAGCCGAGATGGGGCGCGCCGGCTGCCTCAGAAAGCTGTTTGCGGCGGAATCGGGACGACTCCTGGTCGTGCTCGGTCCACTCGAGGTCGGCTTCGTTGATCGGGGTCGTCATACGGGAGGATACACCGGACCGGCAAAGAGTCCCCGGGACGGACGGATCGAGGCGCTACGGCGACCGAGCGCCGGGACGGTCGCCTCGACCGGGCCCGAACTGGCAATCCAGAACGATTGCGCTTAAGTTCCGGCGACCGGAATCGGAGGGTATGCAGGACAGAACCTATACTGAAGACGCCGAGCCGGGCGACGAAGTTACCGTCGCCGGATGGGTCCACGAGATCCGCGACCTCGGCGGCATCGCCTTCCTGATCCTCCGGGATACCACCGGAAAGATCCAGATCAAGTTCGAGAAAGACGAGATGGACGACGATCTCGTCGAGACCGGCCTCGACGTCGCTCGCGAGAGCGTCATCAGGGTCACCGGCGACGTCGAGGAGGAGCCCCGCGCACCGACCGGCGTCGAGGTCACGCCGGAATCGCTCGAGGTCGTCTCCGAAGCCGATCCCGAACTGCCGCTCGATCCGTCAGGGAAGGTCGACGCCGACCTCTCGACGCGACTCGACAACCGCACGCTCGACCTGCGGAAGGAGGAGGTCCAGGCCGTCTTCGAGATCCGCGCCGAGATCCTGCGGGCCGTCCGCGAGCAGTTCCGCGAGTTCCGCTGTACGGAGATCAACACGCCGAAGATCGTCGCCACCGGGACCGAGGGCGGGACCGAGCTGTTTCCGATCACGTACTTCGGCGAGGAAGCGTTCATGAACCAGTCCCCGCAGCTGTTCAAGCAGCTGATCGCGGGCTCGAACGTCGAGCGCGTCTTCGAGATCGGCCCGATCTTCCGCGCCGAGGAGCACAACACGCCGCGGCACCTCAACGAGGCCACGTCGATCGACTTCGAGGGCGCGTTCTGTGACGCCCACGACGCGATGGACGTCGCGGAGGGCATCGTCAAGGCGGCCTACGAGGCGGTCAACGAGAACTGCAGCGAGGAACTCGAGGCGCTCGACCTCGAAGAGGAGTTCGAGGTTCCCGAGGGCGACTTCCTGCGTATCTCCTACGAGGAGGCCATCGAACGCATCAACGCGACGGGCGAACTCGACGAGCAACTCGTCTGGGGCGACGACCTCCCGACGGAAGCCGAGAAGGCGCTCGGACAGGACGTCGGCGGCCACTACTTCATCACCGAGTGGCCAAGCGAGATCAAGCCGTTCTACATCAAGGACACCGAAGACGACGAGACGCTCTCGACGGGCTTCGACCTGATGCACCCGCGGATGGAACTGGTCTCGGGCGGCCAGCGTGAGCACCGCCACGAGCACCTCATCGAAGGGTTCGAACAGCAGGGACTCGACCCCGACCAGTTCGAGTACTACACGAAGATGTTCAAGTACGGTATGCCGCCCCACGCCGGCTTCGGCCTCGGCGGCGAGCGTCTGATCATGACGCTGCTCGGGCTGGACAACATCCGAGAGGCTGTGTTGTTCCCGAGAGATCGTCAGCGTCTGAGTCCGTAACGAAGACGCTGAGAGCAAGCGAGACGAGTGAAACGAGTCTCGCGTGACCGACAGCGCCTGTCGCCGTAGGCGACGGCGCAGCCGTCGATCGGGAGCAGAGAGGGGCTTTGCTCCGACCGTGTTCCCGCGAGATCGTCAGCGTCTGAGTCCGTAACGAAGACGCTGAGAGCAAGCAAGACGAGTGAAACGAGTCTCGCGTGACCGACAGCGACTCTCGCCGTAGGCGAGGCGCTGTTCGTCGAGCGAGAGTTCGCAGGATCGAAGATCCCACGTCGTTCCCGCGAGATCGTTGACGTCCGAACCCCTGACGAGGACGCCGGATCGTCCGTGGCTTTCGCGGCAAAAGCGTACACTCGAGGGTGAAGCGACCGTCCGGTTTCGTTTTCGTCTCGTTCTCCCTTCGTTCTCCCCTCGTTCTCCCTTCGTTCTCACCTCGTTATCCCCGATGTCGGAGCCGTCACTATCCGGAGTGGATTCGCTCGAGTCCGGTTCAACGGAACGTTCACCGACAGTAGGACCAGTCCTGCGGTCGATTGTCCTCGTCCGTCCGGTCGGTAGGTCGGTTCTCGTGTTCGTGCTCGTGTTCGTGCTCGTGTTCGTGCTCGTGTTCGTGCTCGTGTTCGTGCTCGTGTTCGTGCTCGTGTTCGAGGTCGGGATCGGGGAAACACGACTCGCTGCAGTAATGGCGCTCGACGCTCGCCGGTCCGTCGGAAAACTGCCAACTGAGCCGGTAGTCCGTCGGTCCAATGGTTGTGCCACAGGCGGCACAGGTATCGTGTGCCACCTCGACGGCGGGACGCTCCGACGGCCGGACACCGGTCGGCCCGTCGACGGGATTCGAGTCGGTATCATCGTCAGCATCGACGTCAGGATCGGCGCTCGAGGCCGCCGGAAGTTCCGTGTAGGAGGACTCTACTGCGGGCGGATCGCCGCTGGGGGACATACTCGTACGTCCACGATCGGCTACAAATACGCTTCCCTGACATTCATCGACTGACGAGAGTTCGACGACGGTGAACGCTGCGGACACTCGATCCCGACGCGTCCCGCGGTACCGGCCCGAAAGAGTCGGTCCCGACGGTCAGGCTTAACTCGGGGTCGACCGATCTCGAGGTATGCGCGCTGCAGTCCTCGAGGCCTACGGCGAACCGCTGTCGATCGAGTCGGTCGACGACCCCGCCCTCGACCCACAGGGGGTCGTCGTCGAGGTCGAGGCCTGCGGGATCTGCCGGAGCGACTGGCACGCCTGGCAGGGCCACGGCGAGTGGGCCGACGACCGCGTGCCGATCGGGCAGATCCTCGGTCACGAACCCGCTGGTCGCGTCGTCCGTACGGGCGACCGCGTCGACTCGCTCGAGGCCGGCGACCGGGTGGCAGTCCCGTTCAACCTCGGCGAGGGCTCCTGTCGGTACTGTCGCAACGGCCACGGGAACGTCTGTACGGACGGGTACGCGCTGGGCTTCGAGCCCGAGGTCCCGGGCGCGTTCGCCGAGCGGGTCCACGTCCCCCACGCCGACTACAACCTCACGACGCTCCCGGACGGCGTCTCCGCGACGGAGGCGGCCGCGCTCGGCTGCCGGTACGTGACGGCCTTCCACGGGCTGGCCCACCGGGCCGATGTCGGGGCCGGCGACTGGGTCGCGGTCCACGGCTGTGGCGGCCTCGGGCTCGCCGCGGTACAGATCGCCGCCGCGCTCGGGGGGCGCGTCGTCGCCGTCGACGTGCGGGACGAACCGCTCTCGATGGCGGCCGACCTGGGCGCTGAGAAGACGGTTCGCGCGGACCGGACCGACGACGTTCCCGCGGTCATCGAGGGCGCGACCGACGGCGGCGCTCACGTCTCCGTCGACGCGCTCGGACGGGCCGAAACCTGTCGCAACAGCCTCGGCTGTCTCCGCCCGCGCGGGACCCACGTCCAGGTCGGGCTGACGACCGACGCCGAGCGCGGCGAGGTGTCGCTGCCGATCGACGAACTCACCCGCTGGGACGTCTCCTTCGTCGGCTCGCGGGGGATGCCGCCCTCGAGGTACGACGAACTGCTCGGGTTGATCGACGCGGGCCGACTCGAGCCCGCCCGGCTGGTCACTCGGGAGGTCGCCCTCGCGGACGTGTCGGATCGCCTCGCCGCGATGACCAGCTACGATACCCGCGGGATCGAAGTCGTCACCGAGTTGTGACCCCGAACCGGCACAGGGGCTGAAATCTTCAACGTTTTACCGTTCGGGCCGAAACGCCGGGGTAATGCGCGACGAGGCGACAGCGTTCGTCCCCGGCCACATTACGGGGTTTTTCAGCGCCCATCCCCACGACGATCCGACGAAGGCGGGCTCCCGCGGTGCCGGACTCACCCTGACGGACGGCGTCGAGGTGACGGTCGAGCCCACGACCGCGAGCGAGCCGACCGTCGTCCTGGACGGCGACGAGATCGAGGTCGAGCCGGTTCGGACGGTCCTCGAGACGCTCGACGCGCCGGCCCGCGTCGAGGCTGAATCCGATCTGCCGCTGGGGGCCGGCTTCGGCATCTCGGGAGCGATGGCGCTCGGGACGGCGCTGGCCGCGAACCGCGTGTTCGAGCGGACGCTCTCGACGAACGAACTGGTGACGATCGCTCACGGTGCCGAGGTGAAAGCCGGGACCGGACTCGGCGACGTCGTCGCCCAGGCCCACGGCGGGATCCCGGTCCGCCTCGAGCCCGGCGGTCCCCAGGACAATAAACTCGACTCGATCCCCGCTCGAGCGCGCGTCGAGTACCTCTCGTTCGGCGAACTCTCGACGGCCGACGTGCTCTCGGGCGACACCGACCGGCTGACCGAGGCAGGCCGGAACGCGCTCTCCCGGGTCGTCGAGGAGCCGACCCTGCTCTCGTTCATGTACGCGTCGCGGCTGTTCGCTCGGGAGGCCGGCCTCCTTACTGACCGCGTCGCGGAGACGATCGCCGAGGTCGCCGCGGCGGACGGCCAGGCGTCGATGGCCATGCTCGGCGAGACCGTCTTCGCGCTCGGGACCGGCCTCTCGGACGCAGGGTACGAGCCTTCGGTCTGTGCGACCCACCCTGCAGGCGCGGTACTCAAGTAGTCCTCACCTACCAGCCGTCTTACACTGTCTCGAGCGGCCGCCGGAATCGCCGTACGGTTCGGCGGTACCCGGGTTGATTTTTCGCTGGGAAGGTCGAATTTCAGCTTTCGACCGGTCGGGTATTACGCTCGCCGACCCGTAATCGGCCGCGTGGATACCCGATCCGTCCGGTCTGGAGGTTCCGTCGGGACGGCGGTCGAACGCTACCGTCTGCGGGGATCCCGAGGGCAAATGCGTCTCCGAAGACATATAATTCATCGTATCTATGGCCGAAGCTTTATTATATTACGTCAGAGTTATGCGCCCGAGATTACGAATGTCAGTCGCAGGCGAAATTCATCAGAGCCTATACAGGCTTTACGAACACTACGTTGGGGAACCGGACTCGGGGAAGGACGTATACGGCTACTGGCTGTTCATTCTCGGTTACATCATCGGGGCCGCGGGTATCGTCGGCTTCATCGTCGGCTACGGTGGCAACATCGCCGAGGAGATGATGATCCGTATCTCGGGGGTCGCGGCATCGGCCGGACTCGCGTTCTGTCTGTTCGGGATCGGGTTGATGCTCCCGGTACGACGACGGGGGATTCAGGCGAGCGTCGTCGGGTTGCTCGTTTCGCTGGTCGGCGTCGCGGCGTTCGGGGTCGTCTACCCCGACGACTGGCGGCATCTCGGGCGGGGGCTCGACGTCGAAGTGATCTCGATATACGCGGCCGGTATCGCCATCATCACAGGTGTCGCAGCCCTCGTTCCGGTGTTTACGGGGCAGAAAGGGATGTTCGTCGAAGAAGAGGGGACGACGGAAGATCCACCGATTCTCACCGGCAATGCGCTCGAGGACGCGCAGTTCGCCGTCTTCAGGAACGAGAACGGCGACTGGAAGTGGAACGTGCTCCACCGGGAGGCACTCGCCACGAGCGACAAGAGCGCCGTCACGCGCCCGGAGGCCCGCGAGGGAATCGAGCGGGTCAAGTCCCAGATCAGCTCTGCGGGGCTGATGGAGCTGACGACTTCGGCGTTCCGGCTCTACGAGGACCGCGACGGCACCTGGCAATGGACGCTCGCACGTGACGACGGGAGCGTCGTCGCCGACTGCGGGCTCGAGTTCGACCAGCGGGACGGCGCGGAGGAGTCGGTGAGCTTCCTGAAGGATCGCGGCCCGGAGGCCGACGTCATCGAGATCGAGGGGGCGGCGTTTACCTACTCGGAGGACCGCGGCCAGTGGTACTGGCAACTGGTCGACGACGACCACACGCCGCTTGCGGGACACGACGATGGCTACAGGGACAAGGACGAGGCCGAGAGCGCGGCCCGGACCTTCGCCGAGCGGTTCGAGGACGCCCGGCTGCTCGACGTCGGGCATCTCGGGGTCGAACTCTACGAGGTGGACGGGGACTGGACCTGGCGGTTCGTCGACGACGCGGACGACGTCGTCGCCGACGCCGTCGCCGCCTACGACACGCGCCGCGACGCCGAGGAGGCCGCCGAGGCGCTGCTGCCGGCCCTCGAGTCGGCGTCGGTCACGGTCGCCGGCGAGCCGACCTACGAACTGTACGAATCCGGCGAGGAGTGGCACTGGCGGCTCGTCGACGAGGGCGAGGACATCGTCGCTCGCAGTCCCGAGGGCGAGGCGGAGCACGGCCGGAGCGAGTGGCAGACCGAGCAGTTCGGCGAGAACGCTACCGAAGCCGACGTCGTCGAGATCGAGGACGCGGAGTACGAGGTCTATCCGTCCGCTGACGCTACCGCCAGCGACGACACCGACGGAGACGCCGATGGCGACCTCCCGGCCCCCTTCGAGGAGGCTGCAGCCACCGACGGCGGAACGGCCGTCACGTTCGAGGAGGGCGAGGACGGCGGCGAAGACGACGACCGGGACTGGCACTGGCGGCTCGTGACCGAGGACCGCGAGGTCGTCGCCGCGAGCACCGAGCCCCACCCCGACGCGGACGCCGCTTCCGACGCGATCGAACGCGTCCGCGAGCAGGCAAGCGAGGCCGACCTGATCGAGTTCGAACACGCGGCCTTCCAAGTCTACGAGGCCGACTCCGGCGAGTGGCGGTGGCGGCTGATCGACGAGGACGGCAACGTCCTGGCCGACAGCGGCGAGGAACACACCTCCCGTAGCGAGGCCGCCGAGGCGATGATGACGCTGAAAGAGCAGGCCCCCGACGCCGAACTCCTCGAGATCGAAACGGCAGCCTTCGAGCTGTTCGTCAACGAGGACGACGAGTGGGGCTGGCGGCTCATCGACGAGGCCGGGAAGCTGGTCGCGGAGGACCCCGCGACCCACCCGACCCGCGGTGCCGCTCGTCAGGCGATGAACCGGCTGCTCGAGCACCTCGACTCCGACGTGCGGACGATGGATCGTGCGGCGTTCCAGACGTACGTCGCCGAGGACTGGCACTGGCGGTTCGTCCTGCCGTCCGGCGACGTCGTCGCGGTCGACGACGGCTCCTACCCGACCCGGGACGCGCTCGTCGACGACCTGGACTCGATTCGGCGCGGAGCCACCCAGGCTCGCCGGTCGACGATCGGCGACGCGACGATCCAGCTCTACCGCAACGGCGACTGGGCGTGGCGGCTGCTCGACCGCGACCGCGAGGAGATCGCCGACGGCGCGGTCGCGTACGACGACCGCGAGGCGGCGATCGACCACGTCGACGAGTGGCGCGACCACGCCGTTGACGCGCCGATCTTCACCATCGAGGACGCGGCGATCCGCCTCGAGGAAGGCGAGGACGGCTGGCGCTGGGACCTCGTCGACGAGGAACGGACGGTCCTCGCGAGCGGGGAAACCGGGGCGGACGAGAAGGACGCGGCCCTCGAGCGGGTCGACGAGATCCGTCAACTCGCCCCGATGGCCGGCCGGGTCGACTTCGACGTCGCCTCGTTCGAACTCGTCGCCGACGAGGACGACCGCTGGCGCTGGCGGCTCATCGACGAGGACGGCACGCCGGTCGCGACCGGGACCGAGGCGTACGACTCGAGCGAGGCCGCACGCGCCGCGCTCGACGACGCTCGCGACCTGATCGAGAACGCGAGCATCCTCGAGATCGACAGCGTCTCGTTCGAACTCCACACCGACGAGGACGGCTGGGTGTGGCGGCTGGTCGACGAGTTCGGCTCGACGATGGCCGAGAGCACCCAGACCTACGAGAACCGCACCGAGGCCCGCGAAGCGATGAACGCAGTGAAGTCTCACGCGCCGGACGGCTGGATTACGTTCACGGAGTGATCGGCCCCCCGGCGGGGATCGAAGCCCGTCGATCGACCGACCGTCGCACGATCGGCGGCGCACTGACGTGACGATTTTTTCGATGTCCGCGGACCGCTCTGGCCTCGAGTCGTCGATCCGTTCGGCGGCGTCGGAGAGACCGTTCGGCTTTTTATCACCCGTCTCCAGTGATCGATCGTGACCGACTACGACACCGTCTCGGCCGACGTCGACGACGAGGAGGAGATCCCGGAGGACCACCCGAGATACCAGGACCTGCTCACGCGCCATCGGATCGAGGAGGGCGTCGAGAAGGGCATCACCCACCTCCAGGGGATGCACGCGGAGGGACGGGGCAGCGCGTTCGACTACCTGCTCGGCGAGGAGACGATCCCGACGGCGGACGAGGCGGAACGGGCGGCGGCCGCCCACCTCCTCCTCGCCGACCGTCCCGTGCTCTCGATCAACGGCAACGTCGCGGCGCTGGTCCCCGGCGAGATGGTCGACCTCGCCGAGGCCGTCGACGCCGACCTCGAGGTGAACCTGTTCAATCGCACGCCGGAGCGGATGGAGGCGATCGCCGACCACCTGCGCGACCACGGTGCCGAGGACGTGAAGGGGCTCGAGGCCGATGCCCGAATTCCCAACCTCGACCACCAGCGCGCGAAAGTCGACGAGGAAGGCATTTACGCGGCCGACGTCGTGCTCGTCCCTCTCGAGGACGGCGACCGCGCGGAGGCCCTAGAGGAGATGGGCAAGACCGAGATCGTCGTCGACCTCAACCCGCTCTCGCGGTCGCCGCAGGTCGCGGACGTGCCGATCGTCGACAACATCATTCGGGCGATCCCGAACGTGACCGCACACGCGCGGGACCTGGCCGACGCCGACGAGGACCGTCTCTGGGAGATCGTCGAGGAGTTCGACCCGGACCACGCGCTCGAGGCGGCAGAGGAGCGGATTCGAAACGGCCTGTGACCAACACAGGGTGGTACGCGGACGGTCCCCGCAACGTCCGGGAGCGGTCTCGATCTATCGGTGTCTCTGCCTACGTGCTAATTTTATAAGCTGTTCGCGAAGGAATTATATTCCGCCACGATCCACAATCTAAAAAAGTGTGTAGTCGGCTATCTCCGGGGGAGGGGATACTATGAAGTCTCTTAAACTGGACATGGTCCAGTACGACTGTCCGTACATCCGGACGACCCGGGAACACGACGTCGCCTTTCACGCCCAACACTGGGACTTCAACCACGCGGACCGAACGCTCGAGACGCGGCTCATGGTGATCGGGGAGAGCCGCGAGGAGCTAAGCGGGGGACTCGAGACGCTCGGGGAGTACCAGATGTTGCGGGACTACGATCTGCTCGCGCGAAAGGAGAACACGGCCGTGCTGCGGTCCCGGATCGACGAGACCGACGCGATGCGAACGATCCTGCACAACGACGGCTACGTGACGGGGCCGTTCGTCATCCGTAACGGGAGCGAACTCTGGAACGTCGGCTTCGACAGGGGCGAACAGGCCGACGACGCGCTCGCCGAACTCGACCGGAACAACGAGTTCACGGTGAAAAACGACGACTCGATCCACATCGACGAGTTCTTCGACGTCATGCAGAACGTGGACTCGCTGTGTGCCCTGCTGTCGGCGCTGCAGGGTCTCACCGACACCGAGCGGGCGACCCTCGAGGCCGCCGTCGAGAAGGGCTACTTCTCGACGCCCCGGCAGACCAATCTCGAGGGGCTGGCCGACGAGTTCGACATCTCGAAGATGGGGGCCTCGAAGAATCTCCGGCGGAGCCAGCGGAAGGTTCTCACGGAACTCGTGCGGGTCATCAACGACGTCGAGGCGCAACTGGACCTCGAGGAAGGCCCGCGGGTCAGCGGCGGCAGCGACGAGTCGCGGGATCCAGAGCCGATCAGCGAATGACGCCCCGGGGGTCGATCTCCTCGCGGAGGAGGCGGAGCTGTTCCGCGGTGGGTTCGGGGCTTCGCTCGTAGTCCCCGACCGTGATCTCGAAACTACTGTTTTCCTGGACCGTTTCCACGTCGACGCCCGGGTGGAGGAGTTCGAGTTCCATCTCGCGGGTGTCCTCGTCGAAGCCGTAGACGCCGTACTGGGTGATGACGTTCTGCGGACCCGTGTCGGCGGGGAGGCCGGCTTCCTCGCGGGCGCCGGGACCGTCGAGGTAGCCCGGCGTCGTCCGGAAGTCCAGTTCGTCGACGAAGCTCTGGTCGTCCTGGCGCATCGCGACGATAGTCGAGTTCGCGAGCGAGCCGATGTCGTTCGCCCCGCCGCTACCAGGGAACCGGACCGCGGGCTCCTCCCAGTCGCCGATGACGGTCGAGTTCAGGTTGCCGTACTTGTCGATCTGGGCCGCGCCGAGGAAGCCGTAGTCGACGAAGCCGGCCTGCATGTACGACATCACGTCGTGCATGCCGGCGGCTTTCACGCCGCGGTGGAACGTCCGCTCGTCGCCGACCGAGACGGGAAGTTCGGGCGCGTCGGGCCCGATGCCGCCCGCCTCGTAGATCATCGTCGCGTCCGGCGCGTGAGTCTTCTGGGCCAGCATCGCCGCGAGCATCGGCATTCCGGTGCCGACGATGACCGTGCTCTCGTCCTCGATCAGGGTCGACGCGACCGTCGTCAGCAGTTCGGTTGGCGTGTACTCCTCGCCCTCGGCAGCGTCGCTCATGCGTGATCACCTCCCTCCGGACCGCCCGACTCCGGACGCTCGTAGTTCTCGATCGCCTCGAGTTCGGCCAGCCGTTCCGCGCCGCCGACCGCCTCGAGGTACTCCTCGAACTCGTCGGTGCCGGTGACGTACGTCTCGAGGTACTCCTGGGTGCCCTCCTCGGTCTCGGTGAGTTCCATCCACTCCTCGAGGTGGTCGTCGTCGAAGTAGTAGTGGTAGGGCATCTCGCCGGGGTGGCTGCCGTACGGTGCTTCGACGACCGCGTCGACCTGGAAGAACGGGATCTCGACGTCCTTCGGCCGGTCGCGGAGTTCGTCGTCGTCGACGATCTCCTCGGCGGTGACGATGAGTCGCTTGGCCGCGCCCGCCAGTTGCGGGTCCTCGACGCTGATGCCCTCGATGACGGCGTTGCCGTACTTATCGGCCTTGTCGACGTGGATACAGACAGCGTCGGGGTAACAGGCCGGCACGAGCGTGACCGGGTCGCCGCTCCAGGGGTCCTCGACGACCTTCGCGGAACTCTTCTCGAACGTGTCCGTCCCGTTGAGGATCCGCGTCGGGACGAACGGGACGCCCATCTTCGCGGCGAGGAACCGCCACTGGAGCGTCGCGTTGCTGGCCTCGGAGACGACCTCGACCTCGCCGTTCTCGACCTTCCGACGGCCGGCTGGCGCGAGGCCGCGGGTCTCGTGGGCGAAACAGTAGGCGTTCTCGACCCGCGAGACCGCGCCGGCCGCGATCAGCAGGTCGGCGTCGAAGACCGTGGTCTTGCCCATGAGCGTGAGGTCCTCGATACCCTGGCGGACGATCTCGTGGAGGACCGGCGTCGAGATGCGGACGTGGCCGAAGCCGCCGCTCGCGACGACGTCGCCGTCGTCGACGTAGCGCTCGACCGCCTCGGCGGCGCTCATGCGCTTGTCCTCGTAGGCGCGCGTTCGGTTCTCCCTGTTCCACCGTCGGACCTCGTCCGGGTGTTCCCACCCGACGAGTTCGCCGTCGCCTTCTGCGTGTACGTTCATCGTTCTGATGGGTTCGCTTCGACGGGAATGAACCCGACGAACCGCGATTCGGTGTGGTCCTCGTTCTCGCCTTTCGATACCACCGTCGGCTCCACCGCGAGCCCGCGCTCGAGGTCGGATGCCTCGGGATCGACGCCGCGAACCTGGCCGGTCAGCCGGACCGGGCCGAACGACGCCACCGCGATCGCGTACGGCGCGTCGTCGCCGAAGTCGGGATGCGGGACGTGGATCGTGCTCACCGCTTCGATCGTCCCCGTCCCGGGGAGCGGTTCGCGCTCGAGGCCGCCGCGGCCCGGGGCCGGCGGGACCGTCGCCTCGTCCTCGCCGTTTCGCAGGTAGAACCCGTCGCCGTCGGCGAGGGCGTCGAGCCACTCGTCGTAACTGACTCGCGAGGCGGCGTCGCCTTCGCTCATGCTCCCACCTCCTCGACGTCGACCGCCTCGAGCACGTGGACCGCCGCGGTGGCGACCGTCCCGCCCGCGTTGTGGGTGACGGCCGTCGACGCCTCGGGTACCGCATCGGCGTTCGGGTGCGTGCCGGCGAGCAGCTTCGTCGCCTCGACGAGCTGGGAAACGCCGGTCGCGCCGACCGGATGGCCCTTGGCCTTCAGCCCGCCCGAGAGGTTGACCGGGATCGAGCCGTCGCGAGTGGTTTCGCCGTCGCGGGCGGCATCGATCGCCTCGCCGTGTTCGTACAGGCCGAGCGCCTCGAGCGCGAGGACTTCGGCGATCGTAAAGCAGTCGTGGACCTCCGCGAAGTCGACGTCGCCGGGGCCGATCCCCGCCTGTTCGTAGGCGGTCTCAGCCGCCGCCTCGGCCGCAGGCGTTCGGGTCAGGTCGTCACGGCCCTGCAGGGGGAGCGCGTCGGTTCCCCGGCCCGATCCCGTCACGACCGCCTTCGGCTCGAGGCCGGCGGTGTCGGCGTACTCCGGTGAGACGAGGACCGCCGCGCCGGCCCCGTCGGTGATCGGGCAGGCGTCGTACAGTCCGAGCGGGGAGGCGACCGTGGGTGCCTCGAGGGCGTCCTCGACCGTGATCTCCCGTCTGTACTGGGCCTTCGGGTTGGTCGTCGCGTTCGCGTGGTTCTTGACCGCGACGTGGGCCAGGTCCTCCCGCGTGCCGTCGTGGCGGTCCAGATAGGCGTCCGCGAGCAGGCCGTACGCGCCAGGGAAGGTCATCCCGGCGCTAATCTCGTACAGTTCGTCGGCGGCCCGGGCAAGCGAGGCCGTCGTTCCCTCGGTGCCGAGGGTAGTCATCCGCTCCATGCCGCCCACGAGTACGACGTCGGCCGCCCCGCTGCGGATCGCCCTGACCCCTTCGGCGACCGCGTAGCCGCCCGACGCACAGGCGTTCTCGATGCGGGTCGCCTCGAGTCCCGACGAGCCGAGCCCCTCGGCCATCAGCGGTGCCTGATGGCTCTGACCCTCGGCAGTCTCGCCCATGAAGTTCCCGTAGTAGAGGGCGGCCACCTCGTCGGGCGGAACGGCACTTCGCTCGAGCGCCAGTGACCGCGCCTCGGCGAACAGGTCCCGACCGGTTCTGTCGGGGTGCTCGCCGAAGTCGGTCGCGCCGACGCCGGCTATCAATACGTCTCTCATACGTGTATCGTGGCAGTAGACGGTGGAAAAACGGCGGGTTGACATGTAATCCTCGAGAGCCGGGCGCTGAACGACGTAAGACGACCATATTCGCTCCCTACTGTGTGGTGGGAGACCTCGTACCGTGCTGGCAACTACCATTCGATTGAGCGGATCCAAAATCGTTTCGGCGGCCGGTCGCAACGGTCTCGTCCGGCACTGCCTCGAGGGGCGTCGGCGACGATCCGGGCGATCCGTCGACGGGGATCGCGGTTTTCGACGCCGCTACTCGAGGTTTACGCCTAAACCCGGCCGTTTACCCGGTCGCCACGGCATCTACTAATACCGAGTGATCGATCCGGAACGATCGAGGCCGAGGCTTGGCGGTCGCGTCGGGAAACCGGCCGTCGCCGACCACACCTCGACCGATCGATCCAGACGCGAGAATATACATGTTAGACAGGAAAATCGACGTCGAACCCTACGTCACTCATCTCATGGTCGCGGGAGCGGCCCTGTGGCTCGGCTCGCTCCTGCTGGGGGTGGCAGGGTACTGGTTCGAAGCACTGCTCGTAACCGTCTTCGTGTTCCACCCGTACTTCGTCGTGGGTGCGGCCCACGACCACGAGATCAGCCTGAAGCTTCTGGTGTACCCGCTCGGGGTGTTCACCGTACTCGGACTCGCCGGCTTCGGCGGGGCCCAGTACTACAGCGAGGCCTTCATGGGCCAGACCCCCGAGTTCCTGATTACCGGAATGCACCCGTCGTTCGCGGCGGTCTTCTGGCTGTACTGGATCGGCGGGTTCATGAGCGTCAACCTCGCCTACGGCCTCTTCTACCGCGAACACTTCCTGCCTGACGGGGCCTGGGACGAGTTCCTCGCCGAACTCGAGGCGATCGAAGACGAAGAGACCGCGGCGTCGGAGTCGGCGTCCGAACCGGTAGCGGAAGCGACGGAGGTGAACTGACGTGACACTCGCATCGTGGCTCGAGGGGGTACAGGTCGTCCAGACGGCGTTCGTGATCCTGTTCGTGATCTCGACGGTCCTCGTGGGGCTGTGGGCCGAACGGCTGATCTCCGACCCCGACGAGTACTACGGCGCGACGAAGCTGTTCGGGGCGGCAGTGATCACGCTCGCGAGTATGTCGGGGATCATGTCGGCGTTCGGGTTCATCGGCGGACCCGGCCTGGTCTACCAGATGGGGACGTCCTCGCTGTACATGACCTTCGCGGCGGGGCTCGGCTTCGCGATGGCCTACTGGATGGTCGGCAAGCGCGTCCGCGGGATGGCCGACGCTGCCGACATCGGGACGCTGCCGGACATCGTCGACGAACGGTTCCAGAGCCCGGCCGCGCGCGGACTGCTCGCGCTGATCCTCTTTATCGCGTGTATCTCCTATCTGGCCTCGCAGGTGGCCGGCGGCGGCTACGTCCTCTCCGTACTGCTCGGCGTGAGCATGGAGGTCGCCGTCTGGACCGTCTTCGGCGCGATCATCCTCTACATCGCCTTCGGCGGGATGGCGGCCGCTCAGCTGTCCGGCGCCTACACCGGCGCGGTGATGCTTATCGGTGCGGCCGGCGCGGTCGTCGGGTTCTTCCAGGTCGCCGGCGGGATGACGGAAGTGACCATGACCGTCGCCGAGGCCGGCGAGGTGTCCAACGGCGACATCGTGAAGGCGTTCACGCCGCAGATGCTGGACGGCTTCGGGCTCGCGAAAGCGTCCGCGCCCGGCCTGTTGCTCATCTGGCCCATCGTCTTCTCGGTCGGCGTCGTGGGTCAGCCCCAGGTCCTCCAGCGGATGTACTCGATCGACGACCCCGAGGGGCTCCGTACCGTCGGGCTCATCAGCGGAATCACCTACGCGGTCGGCAGCCTCCTGTGGCTGCTGATCGGCTTCGCGGCGCTGGAGATGGTCGCCGACGGAACGGTCGCGCCGATGGCCGACCCCGACTTCGCCGCGCTCCAGTTCGTCGAGCAACTCCACATCGGCATCCAGTTGATCATCTACGCGGGACTGGTCGCGGCGATCATGTCCACGGCCGGTTTCTTCCTGTCGGTGGCCTCGGGTGCGATCGCCCGGGACTTCGTCCGGATGTTCGACTGGGATCTGAGCCAGTCCCGCGAGACGTGGGTCGGCCGAATCACGACGCTGGTCGTCGGCGTTCTCTCGGTCCTGTTCGGCCTCTACGGGGGGCACCTCGTGGCGATCCTCGGCACCTTCGGCTGGGGAACCTTCGTCAGCGGGACCTTCCCCGCGGTCGTGATCGGACTCCTCTGGAAGGACTGCAGCAGGGAGGGCGTCGTCGCCGGCCTCTCGACGGCGGTGTTGCTGAACGTCGCCCTGCTGATCGCGACCCAGCTCGGGTACTCGTTCCCGATCGGGATGGACTTCTACTTCATCGCGATCGTCGCAGCGATCGTCGTGACGGTCGCCGTCTCGCTGGTGACGAACGGTGCGAGCGGCGAAAACATGCCCGAGCGACTCAAACCGGTGTTCGACCTGTAAGGAGGTGACAACGCATGGAACTCCCACTCTGGCTGATCGGCTTCGTCGGGATGGTGCTGATCAACCTGATCGTCGCGTTCATGAAGATCTAGCGGAGGAGCGCCGAACCGAACTATAACACATTCGGGTTTTCCCATTATTAGTCCCTACTATTACAAGTATTTTTATTTATACTATCGGTCCGAATGCGCCACAGAAACCGAACAAAATCGGTCTAAAGCCGGATTCGATTACGATGGGGTCGGACGACCCCACGATCTGATGCTTTAGATATAATAAGATATATCCTGATAGCAATGGAAGTCACGGACGATGTCAGAAGACACCGTAGCGCCGGCCGAACTCGAGCGGTCGGACATCGAGCGATTCAGCGACGAGCGATTTACCGGCGACAACGTGGCCATCGTCACCGGGGGCGCATCGGGGATCGGCCGGGCGACGGCCATCGTCCTCGCGGAAAACGGGGTGACGACGGTCGCGACCGACGTCGACGAGGACGGCCTCGAGGGGACCGTCGAGAAGGGCGAGGAACTGGGCGTCGAGGGTGAGATCCACGCGCTGCCGGGCGACCTCACCGACGATGCCGAGATGGCGGCCGTCGTCGAAGAGGCGGCGGAACTGGGCGATATCCGGTTCCTCGCGAACATCGCCGGGATACAACACATCGACGCCATCGAGGACTTCCCGATGGACACCTACGACGTGATGCACCAGGTGATGCTTCGCGGGCCGCTGTACCTCTCGAAGCTCTGTCTACCTCACATGGAGGAGGCCGGCGGCGGCGTGATCGGGAACATGGCCTCCGTCCACGGCCACTACGTCACCCGCGACAAGGTCGCGTACAACATGATGAAGTTCGGGATCCGCGGCCTGACGCGATCGATCGCCGCCGAGGGCGAGGGCCAGAACCGCTCGTTCTCGATCAGTACCGGCTACGTGAAGACGCCGCTCGTGATGAACCAGATCGAAGACACCGCCGAGAGCCGCGGCATCACCGAGCGCGAGGTCGTCGAGGACGTCATGCTCGGCCAGGCCCGCACGAAGGAGATGATGGAACCCGTCGAGGTCGGGAACCTCTTCGCGTTCGGCTTCTCCCAGAACGCGCGCCACCTCAACGGGAACGACCTGCTGTGGGACGGCGGCTACACCCACACCTACGAGTAACCCGCTTGTCTCCGCAACGGGACGCGACTGGTGCTCAAAACTCCGCGATCCGGGGCGATACGTCGTCCCGTTCGTCTTCCCGATCGATCGTGAGCGTGTCCTGCGAGTCCTCGAGGACCGGAACTCGAGACCGGAGCGACCCGACTGCCTCGATGCCGCGATAGTAGGACAACGACAGGTACTCGCTGACGCGTCGGGCGAGCGAATCGTCGATCTCGTATGCAATCCCGTCGGCCGCCTCGAGCCCGTCACCGTCGAGGTTCACGAGCCAGCGTCGGGCGAGCGCGACGCCGATCTCGGCGTCGTACCCCCGCGTGACGTAGTGTTTGTAGGGGTGGCGGATCCAGGAACACTCCCAGTGGGCGTAGACGTCGACGCCCTCGGCACCCTCGAGGTCGTGGAGGACGACGTGTAGCTGGTTGGAAGCGAGGGGCGACGCTCGCCACACCCACGACCCCTCGGAGGTGTTGCCGTCCAGTCGAACCTTCAGCGAGGCGATCGGGTTCCGCGAGAAGCCGAGTTCGTCGAGCACGTCCTCGAGGGTGTCTTCCGTACAGTGGGCAGTCAGCACGTATTCGTCGGCGGTAGTGTGGCTGACCGCGTAGCCGCCGAAGGTACCCCGAAAGAGGTAGTGGAGCTGGGGAAGGAAGCTCCGGCGCACCGCATTGACGAAGTCGTCGGTGTAGCCCATCCGTCGGTCGTAGGCAAGGCGGGATCGAGAGCGTTCGGCAAGCAGTTTCCGAGTCCCCCAGCCGTGCGGACGCTGGGGGGACGGACGTGATCGGCCGAGGAACCCGGTTCGATCGGCCAGTAGCTACGTTATACCGAAGTCGCCTGCAACGGCTGGTCCAACGGTTACGGCGCCGCGCCGGGACTATCCGATAGATGACAGGGCCGATCGACTCCGTCGACGAGGATATCGTCGCACAGCAACGGCTCGAGACCGAGCAGGAAACCCCCGCGACGCAGATCGTCGAGATCGTCGCCGAACTCGAGGGGGCCGATCCGATGAACGTCTCTCCGATCTACAACTGCATCGACTCGTTGATCGGGGATCTGTTCTCCTCGCCGCCGCCCGAGGAAGCCGACGCGACGGTGACGTTCTCGTATCTGGGGTACCGGATCCGCGTCGAACAGGACGGGACGACGACGGTGTTCCAGGGGTCGGAGGCCTGATCTGGGCCGGTTCCGGACCGATCCGGTTTATGTTCCGGGTCCGTGATCGGGGCACGGCTGGGTCTCCCCAACGACTATTGTACCGAGGCTCGAACCCGCAGCCGATGCCATCGCTCGAGCCACCGTGTCTGCGGTCGGAGCACGCGTCGAAGGGAGCGGCCGAGGGAGCGAAACTCGGCGGCAAGGTCGGCCGCGTCGCCGGTCCCGCCGGGGGCGCGGTCGGTGCCGGCGTCGGCGCGGCGACGGGGTATCTCGCCGGGACGGCCCGCGACCGCGTCGAATCGGTGCTAAAGCCCTTCTAGCGTCGCGGCGGTCGACAGCAAAGCGGCGTGTGACCGTCCGGTATACGACCGTCGTTCAAGAAGTCATAAATCCGTCCGTGGATACCACTCGGACAGTGATGGATACCTACGACCTGATCACCCGGAACGCCGAGGAGGTCGTCACGGAGGAGGAGGTGCGGGAACTGGCCGACGATCCTGACGGAAAGCGGGTTTACGTCGGCTACGAGCCCTCCGGCGTACTCCACCTCGGACACCTACTGACCGCGAACAAGCTCATCGACCTCCAGGAGGCCGGTATGGAGGTCGTCGTCCTGCTGGCGGACGTCCACGCATACCTCAACGGGAAGGGCACCTTCGAGGAGATCCGCGACACTGCCGAGCAGATGAAGGCGCAGTTTATTGCGTACGGCCTCGACGAGGCAAACACGGAGTTCGTCTACGGCTCCGAGTTCCAGCTCGACGAGGAGTACACCCTCGACCTGCACGAACTCGAGCTCTCGACCACGCTCAACCGCGCCCAGCGCGCGATGGCCGAGATCCAGAGCGGCGAGACCGCGAAGGTGAGCCACGTCGTCTACCCGCTGATGCAGACGCTCGACATCGAGTACCTCGACCTCGACCTCGCCGTCGGCGGCCTAGACCAGCGGAAGGTCCACATGCTCGCCCGCGAGGAACTGCCCGAACTCGGCTACGACGTCCGGCCCGCTTTGCATACGCCGATCGTCGCCGACCTCACCTCCGGCGAGGGGAAGATGTCCTCGAGCGAGGGCGTCACCATCTCGATGGAGGACTCGACCGAGGACCTCGAGGAGAAGGTCAACTCGGCGTTCTGTCCGCCGACCCGCGACCCCGAGGGCGACCTCGAGAACCCCGTGCTCGAACTGTTCGAGTACCACGTCTTCCCGCGGTTCGACGAGATCGTCGTCGAGCGACCCGAGAAGTACGGCGGCGACCTCACCTACCAGGAGTACGAGTCGCTGGCCGCGGACCTCGAGTCGGGCGAACTCCACCCAGCGGACGCGAAGGGGACGCTGGCGACGTACCTCGACGACCTGATCGCGCCGGGTCGCGAGAAGTTGCGTGAGATTCGGGACTGAACCGGGATCGAACCCAAGGCCCCGATAGTGCCGCGATCGGCGTCGCGCGACCGGACGGAAACCGTTATATTCTCGCCGATCGTTTCGCTCGAGTAACACGTCCGTCGACGACGGACGGCGGTCTCCTATGACCCCCACGACGACCCTCCTCGACGTCGCCTCGACGCTCGAGAGCACGACCGGCGTCTCCCAGTACCTGCTCGTGTTCGCCCTCGCGATGGTTCCCGCAGTCGAACCCTTCGTCGTGATTCCGGTCGCGATCGGTCTCGGGCTGGATCCGTTTCTGACCGGCGTCGCTGCGTTCGGTGGCAGCGTCGCTGCGGTCGTCGCAATCGTCCTTGCCCGGAGCCGGCTCACCGAGTGGTGGCGACGGCAGACCGGCACCGACGTAACGAACGCGAGCGACCGGTACGGTCGGGCCCGGCGGGTCTGGAAGCGGTACGGGCTCGCCGGCCTCGCCGTGGCGGGACCGATACTCGCGGGCATTCACCTCACGGCGCTGCTGGCGAGCGTCGTCGGTCCGGACGACCGGGTGACGATCGCGTGGCTCGTCGCCGGCCTCGCGGCCTGGACGGGCGCCCTCGTCGCAGCCTCGGTCGCGGGGCTGTCGGTGCTCGGAATCTCGTAAGTCGGCGGACCCGTGTACCTTGAAGTACGAGCGGTACCCTCGAGCGCGTATGAACGAGACGCGACGCGCGATCCTCGAGGAACTCTCCGCCGGCCCGGTCTCGGGCCCGGAACTCGCCGACGCGCTCGGGGTCTCTCGAGCCGCGATCTGGAAACACGTCGAGGAACTTCGGGAGGCGGGGTTCGAGATCGAGAGCGAACCGACCGGCTACCGGTTCGAGGGCGTCGCCGCCTACGACGGGCCGACGGTCGAGTTCGGACTCGAGGCCCCCTTCGAGGTCGAGTATCACGACGCTGTCGGAAGCACGAACGACCGCGCCCGAGAACTCGCAACCGAGGGAGCCGAGGACGTCGTCGTCCTCGCGGACGAACAGACCGGCGGCCGGGGACGACTCGAGCGCGAGTGGGCCGCGCCGTCCGGCGGCGTCTGGGCCAGCGCGGTCCTCCGGCCGGGGATCGCGCCGCTCCGTGCGCCGCTTTTTACGCTCGCCGCGGCGGTCGCGACGGCTCGAGCGGCCCGCGAGGCGGGCGTCGACGCGGGGATCAAGTGGCCGAACGACGTGGTGGTCCCCGGCGACGAAGACGACGGAGACGATACCGGCTACCGAAAACTCGCCGGCATCCTCACCGAGATGGAGGGCGAAACCGACCGCATCGAGTGGCTCGTCGTCGGCATCGGCGTCAACGCGAACATCGACGCCGACGACCTGCCGGCGGGCGCGACCAGCATCCGCGACGAGGCGGGCGACGTCGACCGTCGCCGGTTCGTCCAGCGGCTTCTCGAGGAGTTCGACGCCCTCCGGACCGACCTCGATTCGATCGTACCCGCCTGGCGTGACCTGGCGCTGACGATCGGTCAGCGGGTTCGCGTCGACCGACCGAGCGGGGAGGTCGTCGGCGAGGCAGTCGACGTGACCGACACCGGCGCGCTCGTCGTGGAAACGGACGACCGCAGGGAGATGGTGACCGCGGGCGACTGCGAACACCTGCGCCCGGTTTGACGGCGGTATCGACGCCGCTCTGTGGGGTAGCGTGATCGAAAAACGGTCCGAGCGATGCCTCACTCCGCTGCGACCTTGCGTTCCGGTTCCTCGTCCGTCTCCTGGGGATCGACGTGGACGGTCAACACCGGTACCGGTGCGCGGCGAACGACCCGTTCGGTGACGCTGCCCAGCAGGAGCCGATCGATCCCACCACGGCCGTGGGTCCCCATCACGATCAGGTCGCAGTCGCCGGTCGACGCCTGGTCGACGATGATCCGGCTCGGCGCGCCCTCGAGCACCTCGGTTTCGACCGCGAGGTCCTCGGGCGCGAGCTCCCGGGCGCGACTGACCGCCTCGCGTCCCTCGTCCCGGAGCGCGTCGCTGATCCCCTCCCAGGCGGTTTCCATCGGCAGGCCGCCGTAGTTGGCGGCGTTGACGACGTAGATCACCCGGGCGGTCGCGTCGTGGGCCTCGGCGAGGTCGAACCCGTACTCGAGCGCACGCTCGACCTCGGAGGACCCGTCCGTCGGGACGAGGATACGGTCGTACATCGTGTTATGTGATAACGTACTACCTCCGACTGTAATAACGTTGTCGTGCGTTTCGCCGCGAACCGACGCAGACGGCGGAACCGCAGGCGAAAAGAACGGGGGCGGTCACCCGGCCGTCACGACCTCGCGAACGTCGTCGACGCCGGCCCGCCGAACGACCGCACGAACCGGATCGCGCGCGCCCTCGAGGTTCGGCGTCTCGCCGTCCAGGACCGTCAGTCGCGCCTTCCGTCCCGGCTCGATCAGCCCGTACTCGAGGTCGGCGATCTCGGCCCCGTTGACGGTCGCCGCCCGGAGCACGTCGGGCGCGGAGAGGTCGGAGAACTTGGCGAGGAACTCCATCTCGCGGAACATCGACGGCGAGTTGAGCATCACGTTGTCGGTACCGAGCGCGACCGTCGTCCGCTCGTGGAGGTCTTCGACCGGCGGGAGTCCGGCGTCGGTCACGAGGTTCGACCGGGGACAGACGACGATCGGCACCTCGGTCTCGGCGACCCGCTCGAGGTGATCGGGTTCGGGGTGGACCATGTGCACGAGGAAGTCCGGCTCGAGATCCAGCGCGGGGTCGATGTCGGTCTCGTCGACCTCGCCGGCGTGGATCCCGAACGGTTTGCCCGCCTCGCGGGTCGCCCGGCGCTCGTATTCGAAGTCGTCGTCGTTGGCCCCGCTCGCACCGAAGCCGTCGCCTTCCTCCATCGCCTCGACGGAGCCGCGGGCGAACGCGAGGGCGTCGACGTCGGTCCCGTCGGCCGCTTCCTTCAGCGCGCGGACCCCCGCCACGTCGCCCTCGCGGAAATCCAGGCAGGCCGCGGTGCCGCTCTCGTGCATAAATCGCAGCGGGGTGCCCATTGCCTCGACCAGTTCCGCCTGCGAGGCGTCACGGAGTAGCCGGTGTTTCAGGCCGTCGGGGGGTGCGACCAGTTCCTCGAGCGAGAGCCCGCGGCCGGCCTCCTTGGCGATCGAGTCGCCGATGTGGGTGTGGGCGTTGACGAACGCCGGGAGAACGATGTCCGAACTCTCGACGGCCGTCTCTTCGATAGCCTCGATTCGACCCTCGTCGTCGACGACGACTCGTCCCTCGACGGGTTCGAACGTTCGCCCGCGGAGGATCGTGCCGGTGAGTTCCATACCCGTCGTTCGGACGCGATCACTTCAACGTCTCCGGTTCCGGCCTGTGAGAGAGGCGGGATGGATTGGTTCCTCGAGCGCGGGATCGCACCGACGGGTCGCGATCAGTCCACGAACTGATCCAGCGTCGTCTCGAGGTCGTCGCCGTTCCGGACCTCGCTGACCAGCGCGCCGTCGATGTCCAGGCCGAGCACCTTCACGGCGGCCTGGCCGACCCGCTCGCGGACGCTCGGCGGCGAGTAAACGCCGAGCCGCCACTGGGAGTACTGGGCCGCCCGGAGCGCCTCGACCAGCGGCGACTGCTGCTCGAGGCGACGGATCTCGCCGCTGACCATCACGCGGGACGTCGATTCCTTCATCGACGGACGGCTCGGCACGTCGAGGATGACGTCCTCGCCGTCGACGTCCGCGGCGTCGGCGATCTCGCGCTCGAACGACCGGATCTTGTCGTGGTCGGCCTCGATGACCCCACCCGGGACGGCGTCGATTTCGGCCCAGACGGCCCGCTTGAACAGGTCCCGCTCGTCGAGCCGGCGGGAGAACTCGCTCGTTGCGTCACACGAGCGCAGGGCGACGAGCAGGTCGGGGTCGTCCATCCGCTGGAGCGAGGCGGCGTCGACGTCGGTTTCGGGGTCGTCGAGCAGTCGTTCGGCCGCCCGGCGCAACATCGCCTTGCTGATCCGGGCGACGCTGTGGCTGTAGACGGTCGGGTTCATCAGCGCGCGGGCAACCAGCAGGCTCTCGGCGGCCTGGACGTTGCCCTCGTCCAGGACGAGTTCGCCGTCGACGAAGACGAGTTCCCGCAGGATGCGTCCGGGGTCGATCGTCCCGTAGGGGACGCCGGTGTGGTGGGCGTCACGCACCAGGTAGTCCATGCGGTCGACGTCGAGTTCGCCGGAGACGAGCTGGCCGAACCGACCCTCGCCGGCGACCAGATCGGCGACCGTCTCGGGCTCGAGGTCGTGCTCCCGGAGGACCTCGCCGACCTCGCCGTCGGCCAGCAGGTCGTGGACGTCGTCGTGGTAGCGGCCGGTGCGCCGGTAGGTCAGCGACTCGAGGTTGTGGCTGAAGGGGCCGTGGCCGACGTCGTGGAGCATCGCGGCGGCCTGGACGCGCTCGGCGCGTTTCCCGTCGACGTCGAGTTGCTCGAGGGCCTCGCAGGCGAGGTGGTAGACGCCGATGCTGTGTTCGAAGCGGGTGTGGTTCGCGGAAGGGTAGACGAGCGAGACGGTTCCGAGCTGGCGGATCCGGCGGAGGCGCTGGAGCGCGGGCGTATCGAGGAGGGCGCGGGCGACCCCGTCAACCTGGATGTGGTCGTGGACGCTGTCCTTGATGACTTTCATGCCGGGCTTTCGGCGGGTCCGTACAAAAAACGTCGGCGAATCGACGTGCCGTGGAGCCAGAAGAGCGATACTGCTTAGGAGGACGATTTCGAACCGTCGGTATGGACGTTCCGGGACCGCCGCTGTTGACGATCGCGCTGTTCGTCGTCGTCATCCTCTGTCTGATCGCGCTGCTGTACATCTCGACTCACTGGGAGGAGTAGGAGTGAGCCGCCCCTCAAAAGGCCCCGTCACCTGACGCGGGGTCGTTTACCCGCACGGCCGTCGTCGTACCGACGATGACCGAACTGACGATTCCGCCAGACGCCGACGGGACGCGAGCCGCCGAACTCGTCGCCGATCACGTCGAGGTCGGTGACGTGGTCGAGGTCCGGGAGATGGACCGCACCGGGGGCGACGACCCCGAGACGACCGGCGAGGTGACCGGGATCGAAGCCGGCTACCTCGAGTTGGACGGCAATCCGCCGGCCGAGGGGAGTCCGCGCTACGACGAGATTCACACCCTCGTCAAACTCGACGACACCGGGTAGTTAACTCACTCGAGGGAGACCCACTCGCCGCGCTCGTCGCCCTCCTGGATCGCCGCGAGGATCCGCTGGGCCGCGAGCCCGTCCTCGAAACTGGGCTCGAACGCGTCGGCCTCGCCCGCTGCGACCGCCGAGAGGAACTCGTAGTTCTCGTGGACGAACGTGTGCTCCCAGCCCAGGACGTGGCCCGGCGGCCACCAGTGATCGACGTAGGGGTCGTCCTCGTCGGTCACCAGGATCGTCTCGTAGCCGCGGTCGCCCTCGCGATGGACCTCGAGTTCGTTCAGCCGCTCGAGCGAGAACCGCAGGCTGCCCTGCGAGCCGTGGATCTCGATCGTGTGGTCGTTCTTGTGGCCCGTCGCGTAGCGGGAGGCCTCGAGGGTGCCGACCGCGCCGTTTGCGAACTCGAGTTGGGCGGAGTAGGCGTCGTCGACGGTGACGGGGCGCGTCTCATCCTGGCCTTCTACAGGCCGCTCGTCGACGAACGTCTGCAGGTGGCCGCTGAGTCGTTCGATATCGCCCGCGAGGTCGTCGTCGCCCACGAGGAACCGGACCAGGTCGACCGTGTGCGCGCCCAGGTCGCCGAGCACGCCCGACCCCGCCATCTCCTCGTCGAGCCGCCAGGACCACGGCGCGTCGGGATCGACCAGCCAGTCCTGCAGGTAGCGGCCGCGGACGTGGCGGATCTCGCCGAGTTCGCCGTCCTCGAGCAGCCCCTTCGCGTACTGGATCGCGGGGACGAACCGGTAGTTGAACGCACAGCCGGCGGGCACGTCGTCGCCGGCCTCGCGGGCCGCCTCGGCCATCCGCTCGGCCTCCTCGAGCGTCGGCGCGAGCGGTTTCTCGCAGAAGACGGGTGTGCCGGCCTCGAGCGCGGCGATCGACGGCTCGGGGTGGACGTGGTTCGGACCGAGGTTGTAAAAGACGTCGACGTCGTCGACGACCGCCTCCCAGTCGGTCGCGGTCGATTCGAAGCCGAACCGGTCGGCGGCGTCGGCGAGCGCCTCCTCGTCGCGGCCGACGAGCACCGAGCGTTCGATCTCCGGTGCATCCGGGAAGAACATCGGCAGCCGAGCCATCGCGTTCGCGTGTGCCTTGCCCATGAACCGATAACCGAGTACACCGACCTCGAGTGTCATGCGTAGAAGTTCACAATACGTGTAGTTAGAGGTTTTCGTCACGGCGGAATCCGGTATCTCCCCCAGCAGCGCCTCAGTTCCGTCATTCCAAAACTGTTATTCATAACAAATATAATATTCCTGTCCCTCGGTTCGGTCGCATGTATACTGGAGTCGTCGAATCCACGGGACGGATTCAGGACGTGAGTCGATACGAAAACGGAGCGAGAGTCCGGATAGCTGCGGATACGACGGGTATCAAGCCGGAGGATAGTGTCAACGTCAGCGGCGTCTGTCTGACCGTGGAATCGGTCGACGACGACGGGTTCGAGGCGTTTCTCTCGAGCGAAACGGTTCGCCGAACGTATCTCGCGGATCTCACGCCCCCGGTTGCGGTCAACATCGAACGGCCGCTTTCGACGACGGGACGGTTCGACGGGCACGTCGTCAAGGGGACGGTCGATACCGTTACCGAAGTCGTCGACGTGACGCGTCTCGGCGACGACCGGCGGTTTACGTTCTCGATTCCCGAGGGGTATCGGCAGTATCTCGTCGAAAAAGGAGCAGTCGCCCTCGACGGGATCAGTCTGACCGTCACCGACTGTGCCGAAGAAACGTTCAGCGTTGCCGTCGTCCCCACGACTGACGAGGTAACCGCGCTCTCGGAGAAGACGGTCGGCGATCCCGTTCACTTCGAGGCGGACATTCTCGCGAAGTACGTCGAACGACAACGAACGATAGCGGGGTATTAACGAATACGACGTACTGCGCCGACTACTCCGCCCAGTAGGCTTCGCCGGGCTGGGTCCGGAAGACGGCCCGGTCGAGCAGTTCGACGGCCTTCTCGAGGCCCTCGCGACCGCTGGTCAGCGAGTCCTCGTGTTCGATGCTGAGCGTGCCGTCGTAGCCGACCATCCGCAGCGTCGAGACGACGTCTTTCCAGTGGGACTCGCCGTGGCCGTAGCCGACCGAGCGGAACAGCCACGAGCGGTTGGGTTCGTCGTCGTAGGCGGTCGTGTCGAGGACGCCCTTCTCGCGGGCCTGCTCCTCGTAGACCTTCGTGTCCTTGGCGTGGACGTGGTGGATGGCGTCGCGCTCGCCGAGGAAGCGGATCGCATCGGTGATCGAGATTCCCTGCCAGTAGAGATGCGAGGGGTCGAAGTTCGCCCCGACGCGTTCGTTCGTCGCCTCGCGCAGTCGGGCCATCCCGTGGGGCTCGTAGACCAGCATGTTGGGGTGCATCTCGATCGCCAGGTCGACGCCGTGATCGTCGGCGAACGCCGCGAGATCCGACCAGTAGTCGACGGCGACCTCCCACTGGTACTCGTGGGCGTCGGCGTGTTCCGACGGCCAGGGGGCGGTGATCCAGTTCGGAACGTCGTCCTCGGGGCCGCCCGCGGGCAGGCCGGAGAAGCAGGTGACGACGTCGACCTCGAGCTGGTCGGCCAGTCGAATGGCCTCCCGGAGTTCCGTATCGGCCTCCTCTGCTCGCCCGTCGTCGGGGTGCAGGGGGTTGTTGTGCGTCGCGAGCGCGCTAATGTGTATGTCGTGCTCGTCGAGGACCGCCTCGAGTTCCGCCTGGGCGTCCTCGTCGTCGAGGTACTCCCGTCGCGGGAGGTGGTCCTCGCCGGGATACCCTCCGACGCCGGGTTCGATCGCGTCGACCCCGATCTCGGCGAGGTAGGCGAGCGCTCCCTCGAGCGATTCGTCGGCCAGCGGTGGCGTGTGGACACCGATATCCATACGCGTGGCTACTGTACCGACTGATAAGTTGTTTACTGTTATTCGGGTGAATTATCCGAACAACGGGATCGCCGAGCGACAGGAGTGATAACTTCGGCGAACGTTCCCCGCCGTGATCGCCGCTCGAGGCGTCCCGTCCGGTGGTAAACTGGCGGTTTCGTGCCCGGATCGCTTCGGCACGGGTCTCACTCCTCGTCGGCCGGGTCCGTGTTTCCGTCGGCGATCGACGCGACGCCCTCGCGGTCCGGAAGCGCCGCCATCGCGCCCGCAGCGGTCGTCGCAGCGGCCCCGACCGCGTTGGCGAACGCGAGCGTCTCGCTCGGCTCCCGCCCCTCGTGCAGGCCGGCGATCGTCCCGGCGACGAACGCGTCTCCCGCGCCGGTCGTATCGACCACGTCGGGGCCGTAGCCGGGATGGCTCGCGGTTCCCTCGTCGGTGACGGCGATCGCACCGGAGCCGCCACGGGTGACGAAGACCGAGTCCGGTCCGGCTTCCCTCGCCGCGCGGGCGAGCGCCGTCGCCGACTCCCCCTCGAGCCCGAGCGCGGCGAGTTCGTCTTCGGTCGCTTTCAGTACGTCGACGTGTGCGAGTGCGTCCTCGACGACCGCACGGTAGGTCTCGTCGTCCGGCCATAGCTCCGGTCGGTGGTTCGGGTCGAACGAGACCGTACAGCCCTGTGCGGCCGCACGCTCGAGCAGGTCCAGCGTCGCCTCCCGCGACCGACCGCTCGAGAGCGTGACGCCGCCGGCGTGGACCCACTCGCAGTCCGCCAGCGTCGCGTCGTCGATCCTGCCGGGCTCGAGCCTGGTGTCGGCCGTCCCGTCGCGATAGAACGAGAACTCCCGGTCGCCGGTCTCGTCGTGGGTGACGAACGCGAGGCTCGTCTTGGCCGTCGGATCGGTCTCGAGAAATCGATCCGGGAGCCCCTGCTCCTCGAGAATCTCGAGGAGGTATCGCCCGAAGGGGTCCTCGCCCACGCGCGTCCAGAACAGCGGCGTCCGCTCGAGTCGCGAGAGCGCCACGGCGACGTTTGCCGGTGCGCCACCGGGCCGGCGGTCGAACCCCTCGACGCTCGAAATCGGGCCGGGTTCCTCGGGGAGGAAGTCGATCAGGGTCTCGCCGGCGACCAGTATCTCGTGGCTCATGGCCGCCTGTTCGACCCGCCGTCCACAAGACGTTACGGATCCCTCGAGAGACGGATCACTTCTCGTCGTCCCAGTCGATCGCTGCCGTCCGCTCCACGCGTCGAAGGATGAAGGGGCCGAGCGAGCCGGTCCGCTTCGAGACCGTCGCGATCCGCAGGACGTAGGCCGCAAGCAAGAAGAAGGGAACGAGCGCGACCGTCGTGCTGGCGCTGACGAGCCAGACGAGGTCGTCCACGCCGAACGTCGTCCCCGGAGCCAGTCCCGGATCGAGGTACAGCACCGTCCCCGTCGCGACGATCACGCCCGGCAGCCCGGCGTACAGGATCGATCGCGTCAGGTGGACCAGTTCCCACTGGAAGTACAGCGACTTGAAATGCTCGAGAGCGGGTCCTCCATACCTCGAGTTCGACTGGCGGACGAAAAGCCGTTGAGCCTGAAACGAGGGGAGAACGGCCGACGGGCGACTACTCTTCGCTCTCGTACGGTTCGCCGACGGACGACGGCATCCGCGTCTTCCCCCAGGCTGAGAGGACGACGATCACGGCGGCGTAGGGAAGGAGGTTGACCAGCCGCGCCGACGCCTCGATTCCGACCGTCTGGAACTGGACGTTCAGCATGTCCAGGGCGCCGAACAGCAACGCCGCGGCGGCCGCACCGATCGGGTTGTAGTTCCCGAACAGGTAGGCGACGATACCGATCCAGCCGCGCCCGTCGACCATCGTCTCGCCCGTACCGACGAAGTTGCCGGCGTGAGCCAGCAGCACCGCACCGCCCAGTCCCGCCATCGCACCGGAGAAGATCACCGTCGCGTACCGGACGCGATTGACGTCGATTCCGGCGGTGTCCAGCGCTTCCGGGTTCTCGCCCGCTGCCTGTACCCAGTAGCCGTACTGGGTTCGGTAGAGGAACACCCAGGAGGCGAGCACGACCAGGACCGTGAGTAACACGAACGGCGACTGGCCGAACGCGACCGTGGCGACGCTCTCGAGTCCGGGACTCGAGCGACTGCCCCAGATGACGGCCGCCGTAAACGGTGCGAACCCGAGACCGAGGAACCAGACCGCCAGGCCCGCGACGATCTGATCCGCCTTGTACCGGATCAGCAGGACGGCGAAGACGACGGTCAGCAATGCCGTGACGATCGTCGCGGCGAGGACGGCGACCCAGACGTGGCCCTGCGAGGGCGACGTCCCTCCGAGGAAGTACATCGTCGCTGCGGCACTGAACGCGCCGAAGATCATGAATCCCTCGAGGCCGATGTTGAACACGCCGCTTTTTTCGGCGTACAGCCCACCGATAGCCGCGAGCGCGATCGGTGTCGCCATCTCGAGCGACCGGGTTATGAACCCGTACGTGAAGATCCGTCGGACCGTTACCAGGAGTTCGTCGGGCGACACGTCGAACCGAAGCGCCAGTACTGCGCTGCCGACGAGCAGGGAGAGCACCAGGAGCGTCCCGATTCGAACTCTGTTTCGCGTCACGTCTTCGGCGAGACTCATTCCGCGTCACCTCCTAGGCCCGTCCGCTGTGCGAGCATCCGGAACAGTTCCGGGACGGCGACGAACAGGACGACCAGTCCGACGATGCCGTCGATCAACTGGACGGGCACGTCGCTGTTGATCTGGACGTGTGAGCCGGCCGACTCGAGGCCGCCGAACAGCAGTCCCGCGGGGATGACGCCGACGGGGTTGTTCGCCGCAAGCAGACTGACCGCGATGGCGTCGAACCCGTAGTTGCCGATCCCCGACGGATCGGTGAAGTACCCCTGGATCATGATCGCGAAGATCGCACCCGCCAGGCCGGCGACCATCCCGGAGAAGGTCATCGTCGAGACGATCATCCGTTTCGCGTCCACGCCCGAGTAGGTCGCGGCGCGCTCCTGGTGGCCGCTGGTCACCATGTCGTAGCCGAACCGGGTTCGGGTCATGATCGCGGCGACGAGCGCGACGACCGCGAGCGTGACGACGATCCCGACGATGGAGAGGTTCGGATCGTCGAACAGGATCGACGGAAACCCGACGTTGTCCGGAAGTCGCTCTGTTCGGGTCGCCGTCGCCTCCGGATCGCCGAACCGGCCGGCGACGAGCCAGCCGACGAACCCGATGGCGATGAAGTTCAGCATGATCGTCGTGATGATCTCGTTCGCGTCGCCGTAGGCCTTCAACACGCCCGGGAACGCGGCGTACAGGCCGCCGGCGACGATGGCCGCGACCGTCCCGACGACGACCAGTACGACGCCGCCGATCGTCCCCTCGGGCAGGTACGGCGCGAGCGAGACGATCGTGACGACGGTCGTGAAGCCGCCGACGACGAACTGTCCCTGGACGCCGATGTTGAACACGCCCGCACGGAAGGCGATGGCTACGGCGACCCCGGCGAGCACGAAAAGCACCGAGTACCGCAGCGTCCGCGCCACAGCCCGGCCGCTCCCGAACGAGCCGACGATCAACTGATAGGCGAACCGCGCCGGGTTGTGCCCCGCCGCCGCGACGATCACCAGGCCGATGAGCAACGCAAGCGCCGTCGACGCGATCGCGATGCCGATCCGCTCGAGGACGGACGCCTCGAGCATCCGCGATGCCGCGCGATCGAGCACCGAACTACCCGTTCGCTCGCTCACGCCTGAACACCTCTATCGGTCTCGCCGTCGCTCGTCTCCTCGAGCGACTGGCCGGCCATCAGCAGGCCGATCTCCTCCTCGGTGACCGCCTCCGGATCGACGATGTCGATGAACTCACCTTCGTACATGACCGCGATGCGGTCGGCCAGTTTCCGGATCTCTTCGAGCTTCGAGGAGACGACGACGATCGCCAGTCCCTCGTCACGGAGTTCGATCAGTCGATTGTGGATGAACTCGATCGAGCCGATGTCGACCCCACGGGTCGGGTGGGAGGCGATCATGACCTCCGGGTCGTGTCCGATCTCCCGACCGACGATGAACTTCTGCTGGTTCCCGCCGGACAGCGACGCCGCGTCGGTGTCGGGATTTGGCGGCTGGACGTCGAACTCCTCGATGATCTCTTCTGCATGGCGTCTGACCGCAGACCAGTCGAGGATCCCGTCGTCGGCATACGGCTCGACGGTCTGGTTCCCGAGCAGGGCGTTCCGGACGAGCGTGTAGTCCTGGACGAGCCCCTCGGTCTGTCTGTCCTCGGGGATGTAGGCGATGCCGGCTTCGATCCGGTCTCGACGGCTCATCCCGGTGATCTCCGTCCCTCGGAGCCGAACGGCGCCGTCCTCGACGGACCGAAGACCGGTGATCCCCTCGACGAGTTCGCTCTGGCCGTTCCCCTGAACGCCGGCGATGCCGAGAATTTCGCCCTCACGGACGGTCAGATCGACCCCGTGGACGGACTCGCGACCGCGATCGCTCCGCATTCGGAGTTCCTCGACCTCGAGGACGGAATCGCCGGTGCTCGTCTCTCGAGAGAGTCGGTCGAACACGACCTCGCGGCCGACCATCATTCTCGCCAGGTCCTGTTCGGTGGCCTCGTCGGCGGGGACGGTGCCGACGGCTTCGCCGTCCCGGAGGACGGTGATCTCGTCGGCGACCGAGAGCGCCTCATCGAGTTTGTGAGTGATGAAGATCAGCGATCGGCCGTCGTCCCGGAGATCGGTCATGACGTCGATCAGGCTCTCGACTTCCTGTGGCGTCAGCACTGCCGTCGGCTCGTCGAGGATGAGGACCTCCGCACCGCGGTAGAGGCTCTTGACGATCTCGACGCGCTGCTGGATGCCGAGGTCGAGTTCTTCGACCGGCGAGTCCAGATGCCGATCGACGTCGAAGTCGTACCGCGAACAGATCGCTTCGATCTCCTCGCGTGCGGCCGCCTCGTCGACCAGCCCGTTCTCGGTCGGCTCGTGGCCCAGTACGACGTTCTGAAGTACCGTCATCGGTTTCACGAGCTGGAAGTGCTGGTGGATCATGCCGACCCCGGCCTCCATCGCGTCCTTGGGCGACTCGAACGTCCGCGGTTTCCCGTCGACGTGGATCGTCCCCTCGTTCTGGTCGTAGAGCCCGTAGAGAACGCTCATGAGGGTCGTCTTCCCGGACCCGTTCTCGCCGAGCAGGGCGTGAATCGACCCCTGGGAGACGGTGAGGTCGACGTCGTCGTTGGCGACGACGTCACCGAACCGCTTGGTGATCCCCTCGAGGTGGACTGCGGGCGGCGTACTATCTCTCGTCATTTCTGGATGTGTACATGCGAATGAAAAGCGGCGGTCGTTAGCAGCTGGTCGGCCCGCAGGTCAGTTCGATTTCGTCGTTTTCGAACGCTTCCTTCGCGTCCGCCAGAGTCTGTTCTACCGAGTCGGGCAGTTCGCCTTCGAACGCCTGTCCGACGACGAAGTCGATGCTGCCGTCCTCGATGCTCAGGTTCTGTTCCCCGACGACGCTCTCGAAGTCGTCTTCGACGACCGCCTCGGAGACCTGGTAGGTCGCTTCGTTGAGTGCCTTGACGGCGGAGCCGAGAATGACGTCCTGGTACTGCTCTTCCGTGACGGACTGGTCGACGTCGACCCCGAGCGCGAAGCGACCGTTGTCCTGCGCCGCCGAGAACGCGCCCGCACCGGCCGCCGACGCGGCGTGCCAGACGATATCCGCGCCGTCGTCGATCTGTGACTCGGCGACGTCGTTCGCCGCACCCGTGTCGGAGAAACTCCCGCCGTAGCCGGTCAGCACCTCGGCGTCGTCGTTGACCCACTCGACGCCCTCGACGTAGGACTGCTCGAAGGCCCGGATCAGCGGGATGTCCTCGCCGCCGACGAAGCCGACGATGGACTCGTCGGGGTTCGTCTCGCTATCTTCGTGGGCGAACTCCTCGTCGGTCATGACGCCAGCGACGACGCCCGCGAGGAACGACATCTCGTTGTTCATCTCGATCCAGCCGGAGACGTTGTCGGCACCGTCGATCATGTTGTTGATGAGCATCCAGTTCTGGTCCGGATACTGCTCGACGTTCGTCGCGAGCGGATCGGTGTGGTTGTCCCCGACGCAGATGATGAGGTCGTAACCGCTCTCGGCGGCGTCGGCCTGAGTCGACTCGTACTGGGCCTCTTCGGTCTCCTCGATGGTAGTGTACTCGAGGTCGAAGTCGTTCGACGCTTCCTCGAGTCCCTCGACCGCGTTGTCGTTGAACGCGTTGTCGTCGAAGCCGGCCGGACTCGAGATGATCGCAACGTTCGTCCCGGCACTCTCACCGTCGTCACCCATACAGCCAGCGATGGTCGTCGCGGTGATCGTCGCTGCACCCGAAGCGAGCACCGTCCGTCGACCGATACCTTCGGACTCCCCACCCGTTCGCTTGCCTTTGTGATCGCGTGGCATTATACTCGCAACCTCATAGTCGACTATTATAAATTTACTCCTGTGGACGTACTATTTCGTCTGAATCATTTCACCATAGAATTCACCCAACGACGAACCGTCGCTAACTTATCAAAAGTCAGAACAACTTCCGTTGTGAATCGAACCTTTATATATGAAGGCAGATAGAGCGGCGGGAACGATCCACCGAAAAACGAACTTGCTGTCGGGAGCCGTCGTCAGTCGTCGGCCGGCGTCGGCGCACCGCGTTCGACGTCGATCTCGCCCGCGTCGAGGTCCTCCTCGACGTTGCGGGCCGCTTCGACCATGTTCGCCATCTTGCCGTAGGCCACCTCTCGCGGGAGGAGCTTCACACCGCAGTCCGGCGAGACCACGAGCTGTTCCGGCGGGACGACCTCGAGTCCCTTCTTGATGTTCTCCTCGATCTGTTCGACGGACTCCACTTCCGCGACGTGGGCGTCACAGACGCCGAGCGCCAGGTCCTTCGTGAACTCGGGGTCCTTGAAGACGTCCAGCTGCTCGTAGTCGCCGTTGGCGAGCTCGAGGTCGAACTCGTCGACGGGGAACTCGAGGATCTCGGGGTAGATACGGGAGTAGTCGCCGTAACAGACGTGAAGGCCGATCCGCACTTCTTCGGGAACACCGTCGGACTCGTCCGACGAGCCTCCGCTCGCGTCGCTCGCGGAGATACCGTCGACGATGCGCTCGAGACACTCGCCGACGATGGCGTGGTCGTCGGGGGTCGTGGCGAGTGCGGGCTCGTCGATCTGGATGTACCGCGCGCCGGCGTCGACGAGTTTCTCGATCTCCTCGTTGACGAGGTCCGCGAGGTCGTAGGCGAGTTCCTCGTCGTCCTCGTAGGCCTCGTTAAAGGACCAGTTCGCGAGGGTGTACGGTCCGGTGATGGGAACCTTGACCGGGCGGTCGCTTGCCGCCGCAGTGAACTCGTACTCGTCGACCAGCCAGTTCTCGTCGTACTCGACCTCGCGCACGACGGAGGGCTTGTCGAAGTAGTTGTGGCCCCAGACCTTCACGGGCCCGTTGAACTCGTAGCCCTCGATCCGGTGGGCGAAGAACTCGACCATCTCGTTTCTGCGCATCTCACCGTCGACGACGACGTCCAGGCCGGCGCGTTCGTGCTCGTCGGTGATGAGCCGTGCGGCGTCGTCTTTGGCCTCCTGCCAGTCCTCGGCGTCGAACTCGTGGTCGGGGTCCTGGTAGAGTTCCTTCGCGCGGTTGAGCCACTTGGGCTTCGGGTAGGAGCCGACGACGGTCGTCAGCAGGAAGTTGTCGTTCGGGTGGTCCTCGGGTCGGAACTGATCCTTGGTAGTCATGCTGCTTTCACCTCCGCGAGGTCCGCGGCCTCGGCAAGGACGGCCAGTTTCTCCTCGAACTTGCCGTAGGGCAGGTAGAACGTCTCGGTGTTGGTCGTCAGGTAGACCGTCTCGAACTCCGTCACCGGGATCTGGTCGTACACCCAGTCGACGCGGTCCCGGATCGCCTCGGGGTCCTCGACCAGCGTGTTCTGACCGTCGGCGAGCCCGAGCGAGACGGCGTCCGTCGCGCCGTACTCCTGGAGGTTGTAGACGTTGTCCTCCTGGTTCGCGACGAAGTCGAAGCCGACGGCGTCGATGTCGGCGTCGAGCAGGTGGGCGTAGACCTTCTCCTCGAGCGCGCCCCAGTAGGGCTGGACGACGACGTCGGCGTCGGTCGCGGACGCGACGGTGTCGATCGCCTCGCTAGCTCGTTCGTCGACGCCGTCTTCGGGCGCATTCTCGACCAGCGAGGGCTCGAGCAGGAACAGCGTCTCGTGGGTGGGGAACGCCTCGACCTCGCCGGCGAGGAAGTCCGCAATGGCTGCGAGGAAGTCGGCCTCGTCGCCGTAGTGTTCGTCGGTCGCGAGGTCGGCCAGCGAGTACGGGCCGGGGAGCACGGCCTGGAGGGCGTCGCCGCCGGCCAGTTCGGCTGCCGACTCGAGTTCGGAGGCGACGTCTCCGGAGAACGCCAGATCGTCCTGGACGACGGGTTCGCGATAGAAATTGTTGTTGTCGTAGTAGCGGACGATCCCGCGGGTCTCGACGGCGTCGTGAACCGCGAGCGGGTGCGCGAGCATGTCGTCCCACCGGAGCTGGCCCTCGACGACGCGGTCGAGGCCGGCCTCCCCCTGGATCCCGATCACTTCCTCGCGCGCCTCGTCGTAGGCCGCGGTGATCTCCTCGTCCTCGTCGCCGCTGATGAGGTCGCCCTTCTGGTGACCTTTCAGGTCCGAGAGGTCGTCTTTCGCCCAGTCCGGGAGCGGAAAGAGCCCCGGCGTGGTCGAGACGTAGTCAGTCATCGTATACACGGCTAGGCTATACCGCTGCTTAATATTTTTCATCCTGTTTGATGCGCATTAGTAATCCGCCGCGGCGACGTCGGTCGGTCCGAGGACCGGCTGGCCGCAGGATCACCGGTGTGAGTCGCCAGGGCAGCCGTCGAGAATTATACGCCCGGCCGCGATACGTCCGGTATGGACCTCACTGTCGACCACGTTCCCTTCGCGTTCGGGGATCTCGAGTCGATCACCGAGGAGTTCGTTCGACTCGGACTCGAGCCCGAGTACGGCGGCGTCCACGGCAACGGCGTCACCCACATGAGCGTGCTCGGGTTCGACGATCGCTCGTACGTGGAACTGATCGCCGAACGCGAGGGGAAGAAAGGCGAGGACCACGACTTCTGGCCCGAACACATCCGTGCCGACGCGGGGCCGGCCGCGTGGTGTTGCCGCGTTCCCGACGTCCGCGAGGAGTGTAAACGGACCCTAGAGCGTGGCTACGCGGTCCACGGCCCGCTGTCGGGCTCGCGCGAGCGCGAGGACGGAACGCTCGTCGAGTGGGAGATGGCCGAGTTCGGGTCGGGGGCCGACGAACGCGTGCCGTTCCCCTTCGTCATCGCCGACCGGACGCCGCTCTCCTATCGCGTCGAACCCGCCGCGAGCGTCTCCGGTGGACCCCTCGAGGGCATCGGCCAGGTCGTCCTCGGGGTCGACCCGAACCGACTCGAGGACGTGTTCCGAGCGTTCCGGGACTGCTACGGGATTCCGACGCCGATCCGCGACTCGCCGGCCGGGTTCGGTACCGTCGCGTCGGTCCCCGGTCAGCCGGTGGCGTTCGCGGCCCCTGACGGCGACGGCTGGCTCGCCGACCGCCTCGAGCGGTTCCCCGGCTCCCCGTGTAGCTGCCTGCTGGCGACCGAGGACCTCGAGGCCGTCCGGGAGGTCTACCCGCTGGGGGAGCCGCTCGAGTGGCCTGAGGGACAGGTCGCCTTCTTCGACTCGGACGTCCTCGGGCGGCGGCTGGGCGTCCTCGAGCGACAGTCCTGATACGGATCCCTGTACCGGTGTATCGGCGCAACCGCGACCCGCGCGGCGGTTGCGCCGGAACTGACGGACAGTAAACCGTATGAATCGATCGCCGACTTCGGGACTCGAACGGGTACCACCGAGAATCCTGGAATCCAGACGTCTGCACGAGCGCGTGAGAAGGCCTCGAGGCTCGGTCCAATTCGGTCGCCAAACGCGTTCTGGACACGATCACAGTCCTCGTCTAGCCCATGAAAGCCCAGTAGGTTGCTCCTACACGCCAAAACTATAGCCTTTCAACCGTTTTGAAGAGGTGCCTTACAATAAGCGTAGCCACGGCCCTTGCGGGCATGTGCGGTATCGTCGGTGCGTACGGCGAAGCGGACGAGCGAATGCTCTCCGAGATGCTGGACTGGATCGAGAACAGGGGGCCGGACGAGGAGGGGTCGTACGTCGACCGGGACGCCGGACTCATGATGGGTGCACGTCGGCTTTCGATCGTCGATCTCACCGGCGGTTCGCAGCCGAAAGTCAACGAGGACGGGTCGGTCCGTGTCGTCTTCAACGGGGAGATCTACAACCACGTTGAACTGCGCGAATCGCTGAAACGGCAGGGACACCGCTTCGAAAGCCGGTCCGACACCGAGGTTCTGGTCCACCTCTGGGAGGAGTACGGCGACGGGATGGTCGACCACCTGGAAGGGATGTTCGCGTTCTCCCTCTGGGACGAAACGGAGGAGACGGTCTTCCTCGCCCGCGATCGGCTCGGCATCAAGCCGCTGTACTACGGACGAACCGACTACGGGTACGTCTGGGGGAGTGAACTTCCGGCACTGCTGATCGGCGGCGTGGATCGGACCATCGATCCGGCAGCCGTGTACAATCACTTCTCGCTCGAGTACACGCCGGGGTCGCAGACTCTCCTCCGGGACGTCAACAAGGTCAAGCCGGGCCATACGATCCGGATCGACCCCGACGGAGTGCGAGAGCGGGAGTACTGGAGCCTCCTCGACGTCGACACCGGCAGCGCAACGATGAGCTTCGAGAGCGCGGCCGACCGGCTGACGGGCCTGTTAGAGCGGTCGGTCGAGCAGCGGCTCATGGCGGACGTTCCGGTCGGCGCGTTCCTTTCGGGGGGTCTCGACTCTTCCGCGATCGTCGGGATCGCGTCGGAGCTGACGGACCGACCGCTCAAGACGTACTCCCTGTCGTTCAGTAACGACCGGTTCGACGAGAGCGACGAGGCCCGACTGGTCGCCGACCACTTCGGAACCGATCACCACGAAGTCCACGTCGACCTCTCGTCGATGGACCTGTTCGACGAGATGATAACGTATCTGGGGGAACCGACCGGCCACCTGCAGATGCTCCCCATCTTCGCACTCTCCCGTCGCGCCAGCGAGGACGTGAAAGTCGCCCTCGCGGGGGAGGGCGCCGACGAGTTGTTCGCGGGGTATCCGCGGTACCAGCAGGTCGGGAACTACAAACGGAAAGTCGACCCCCTTCCCGGGATCGCACACGACGTCGCCGGAACCGTCGCCCCCGTTTCGCCGATCGGAACGAAATACTTCAGGTACCTCTCGTGGCTGAAAAACAACACCGAGATGGTCTTACACCAGACGTGTGGGTTCATGCCGTTCAGACCCGAACCCGAGGACTTCCTCGAGACCGGCGAGACGGCCGAGACGTCGGGCCTCCGTCGGCGCGTCACGAGGGTGACCGACCACGTCGACGATCCGGCCCCCGAGCAACACATGACTGCCTTCGAGACACACTATACGCTCCCGGACTATCACCTCTACAAGGCCGACCACACGAGCATGGCCCACTCGCTGGAGCTTCGGGTCCCCTTCCTGTCGACGGATATCGTGGAGTTCGCCCACTCGTTGCCGATCCAGCACAAAATGACGGATCAGGACGTGAAGCGGGTGCTCAAACGAGCGGTCAGTGACCTGCTCCCGGACGAGATCGTCGAGCGGGAGAAGCAAGGAATGCGACCGCCCGTCGAAGACTGGTTCCGCGACGAACACGAGGCTATCGAGTCGTGGTTTACGGAAGAAAAGCTCCGGAAAACGCCGTACGTCGACGCTGAAGAGGCCATGGCGTTGCGAATCGCTCACCGCCGCGGTGACAGATCCGTCGGTCGAACCCTCTGGATGATACTCATGTACGTCTCCTGGTATCACGTTTTTATCGACGAACGGACGTCGATCGTAAGTTCGCCCGTGGAACTGACCGTCCGATAGACGTTCGCTGACTCCGTAGGGGAAGCGGGGACCGAAAACCGCTACCCGGCGACGTTCGAGCGACCCGGGTACACTCCCTTCCCTCGAGCGACTGTCGGACGCGCCTCTGTCACGCCGACCGGCGGTATCTCCGAAACGTGCCCGTACATCGATACGCCACGGCACGTCTCGAGGAAGGGGGACTCGAGAACGGCGGTCCAGTAGACGCGCGCCACCATGAACCGGGCCAAACCCTCAGTTAAGAAGCAGCACGTTCAGCTACGTTATCGAACCAGTTCGAGCACGGTCAGCGTCTCGAAGGGGAACGACTCATCGGCGACCGCGACGGCGCTGAACCCTTCCTCACCTGCACGTTCGACGACGTCGTCGACCCCCGTCAGGCTGCTGACCAGCAGATAGACGGCGCCGTCTGGCGCGAGCACGCGGCCGACGCGCTCGAGGAACGGGTCGATCACGGCTCGGCCGTCCTCGCCGCCCGAGAGGGCCCGTTCCATCCAGTCGTCCCACTCGTTGTCCGGGTCGGTCGGCAGGTACGGCGGGTTGAAGAGGACGGCGTCGAACGCGCCGTCGGCGAACGGCGAGACGAGGTCCGCCCGGACGGTCTCGAGGCCTCGCTCGCGGGCCTGCCGGACCGCGTGGGGGTTCAGGTCGGCAGCGAGCACCCGCGCGTCGGTCTCCACGGCGACCCGGTCGGCGACGTAGCCGGAGCCGGTGCCGACCTCGAGGACGCGATCGCTCGCCTCGAGTCGCTCACGGGCCGCCTCGGCCAGCAGTTGCGAGTCCTCGGCGGGCTGATAGACCTCCGTTTCCACGTCCCGTCGGTCGCGCAGTCCCATCTAGTGATCCTCAGGTTGGCTCATGCGGTACTCGCGGCTCTCGCCGTTTCCGTCTTCGGATTCGGAGTTCGAGTCGTCGCCGTCGACGGTCCCTCTCGGCGTCTCGAGTCGGACGTCCGTCCGTTCCCGACTCGAGAGTTCACGCTGCGGATAGGGGATGTCGACCCCCTCCTCGTCGAACTCCCGTTTGATGGCGTTGATAGCGGCCGTCCGGGCCTGCCAGCGCCGGCGGGAACTCGGCTTGTCGATCCAGAACCGCGCGCCCAGCACGACCGAGGAGTCGCCGAACTCCTTGGAGACGACCTGCGGTGCGGGCGCGTCGAGCGCCCGGTCGAGGTCAGAGAGGACGCCCTCCACGAGGTCGGCGGCACGCTCGACGTCCGCGTCGTAATCGACGCCGACGTCGATCTCGACCCGGAGCCGGCCCCGCCGCGATCGGTTCGTCACCGTGCTCGAGGCGATGACGTCGTTGGGGATCATGATGTACTCGCCGTCGAACGACTTGATCCGCGTGTTCACGATCGAGATGTCGGTGACGAGCCCCTCCTCGTCCTCGACGACGATCCAGTCGCCGATCTCGAACGGCCGGGCGAACATCAACACGAAGCCGGCGAGGACGGTCCCCAGCGTCTGTCGTGCGGCCATACCGACGACGATCCCCAGGAAGCCGGCCCCGACCAGCAGGCCGCCGAGGTCGTCGATCCAGACGCCGAGGACGACGACCAGTGACACCGACCAGACGAGGACCTGCGTCATCCGGTGGGTGATCTCGCGCTGGTGGTCGGTGACGGCCGTCGCCGAGCCAAGCACCTCGTCGAGGACCCGTTTGAGAAAGCGAACGAAGATGTACGTCGCAACGAGCAGAATGAAGGAAACGATCGCTCGGGCGATGACCTCGCCGCCCAGCCCCCGCTCGGCGTAGATCGACTGGAGTTCGCTCGTCTGGCCCCACACGCCGACGACGATTGCCAGACTGAGCAGGCACGCGCCGGTGAGCAACGTGAAGGCGACGATATCGCCGTACAGCGGCCTGGACCGTTCGGTAATCCAGCGTTGCACTCGCCGATAGCCGAACAATGAGACGAGCAAGAGCCCGACGGCCGCGACGGTCACCGCGAGACGTAGTTCTGTCGGCTCCACGGCCCGCGACAGCCAGTCGAGTCCGGTCAGTAGCGCCGACATGGTCGTTCTCTCTGCCACCAATCTGCCGCGGAGCTTTGAGTATCCGTTGGTCGGTGTCGGCGAGCCGTCGGCAGGTTTGGGGCTCTACGGCCCCGATTAGTCGTCCTCGAGCCCACTGACCTCGAGTGCCAGTTCGGCGAGTGCGGCGAACTCCGCGGGTGCCATCGCGTCGGCCCGCTTTCCCAGGAGGTCCTCGTCGGCGGCATCGACGACTGCGTCCGGATCCGCCAGCCCGGAGATGTGGGCCGTGTTCCGGATCCCGTTGCGGATCGTCTTCCGTCGCTGGGTGAACAGGGCCTTCACGAACCGCAGGAAAAAGTCCTCGTCGGCGACGTCGTACTCGGGATCGCGCGGCACCGCACGGACCACCGCGCTCTCGACGGCCGGCGGCGGCGAGAACGCCTCCTTCGGGACCGTCTCGACGAGTTCGACGTCGGCGTAGTGTTGCGTCGAGACCGACAGCCGACCGTACTCGGACGTGCCGGGATCGGCGACCATCCGTTCGGCGAACTCCTGCTGGAACATCAACACCAGCGGCCGCCCCTCCGGGAGCAGGCGGAACGTAATCTCGCTCGAGACGCCGTACGGGAGGTTCGACACCGACGCCGTAAAGTCGGGGAGGTCGACCTCGAGAGCGTCGCCCTCGATCACCGTCAGCCGACCGTTGTCGATCGCATCTGCGAACTCCTCGCGCAGGAAGGCCGCGAGGTCGGGGTCGCGTTCGACGACGGTCACCTCGTCGCCGAGATCGAGGAGGCGATCGGTCAGCGCCCCCGTTCCGCCGCCGATCTCGAGCAGGTGGTTCGTCTCGGCATCGATCTCCTCGAGGTAGGTGGGGAGTCGATCGAGGACGCGATCGTCGACGAGGAAGTGCTGGTCGCGGTCCGGGTCGCCGCGGACGCCGGCCCGGGCGATCAGCGCGTCGGGGTCTCTCATTGCCGGCGGTTGGGGGGCGGCGGGTGTAAACGCACCGTCTCGGTCCCGTCTTACTGGTCCTGCTGTCGGCCGACGAACGTCTGGTACTTCAGGTCGTCGTCCCGCAGTTCCTGGAGGATACGTTCGACGAGCACCTCGTCGGGGTCATGCAGCCCCGAGACCCGCTCGGAGAGGTCCTCGAAGCTCTCGAAGGGCTTGCGCTTTCGCTCGTCGAGGATGCTGTTTCGCAGTTTCTTGCCGATCCCCGGAAGCAGATTCAGCTGGTGGAGCCGCAGCGTGATCGGCTGGGCCTCGTTGTAGAAGTCGACGAACCGATCCTCGTTCTCCTCGACCAAGTCCTGGACGACGTACTCGAGTTCGGACTGGGCACCCGAGGAGAGATCGTCGTACTCGACCTCGTTGCACTCGGTGACCACGTCGCGCTCGGCGGGCGGCTCGACGACGACCTTCGTACCGATCGTGAGCCGTTCGTCCTCGTCGAACGCGACCTGGTACAGCTGGAAGTCCTCGACGCCGAGGGCGTACCCCGCGGGGGACTTCTCGTACTGCGGTCGTCCGTCGTCCGACAGGCCGTGGGCGAGGTAATCCAACACGACTGCGCGCCGAACGTCATCGTCCGCGTCCGTCCCATCGCTGTCGGCTTCGCTCATAACGGGTAGATACGAGGACGGCTTACTTAAAGAATCGGCCCGCCCGCGGACGATCGGACCGCCGCCAGGTCCTCGATGCTCGAGACGGTCGGAAAGACTCGTCGTCAGGCGTACTGCGCGACGACGTTGAGAATCTCGTCGAGTTCGTCCCCCGACAGCGAGTAGCGTTGCTGTGCGTACACGGAGCGGAGTTCGTCCCGGTTGCGCGGCAGGAGGTTGGCGATCTTGTACGCGGTCGCTTCGTCGACCTTCTCCAGGTCCTGGATGTCGTCGACCAGCTGCTGGGCCTCCTCGGGCTCGAGGTGGGCGAAGCGGTTGACGTGTTCGATCGCTCGCGCGAGTTCGTAGGGGAGCTCGCGGTCCTCGTCTAACGCGCGTTCGGCTTCGATGTCGGCGAGCAGTTCCTTCGTTTCCGAGACCGTCAGGAACTCCTCGTCGACGATCTCTTTGAAGATCGTCATGCTGTGTTCGGGTGAGGAGCGTTCAGACCCGGTCCTCGGCGCGTTCCTGTGCGCGCATGTGGGCGGCGGTGACGATCAGCGTTTTGTCCTTGCCGCCGTCGTTGATCTGCACCTTGAACGCGTCGCCTTGCTTGCCGACGACTTCGCCGGTGAGACCGTCGAAGCGCGGGTGGAAGCGACCCTTGTGGACGCTCGGGTCGATCTTGAGGTGGACCTTCTCGCCCTCCTCGTACTCCTGAATCGCACGCTGTGGCGGCGATGCTCCGCGTTCTCGGGGATCGTTCGAGAGTTTGTTCCGGGTTCCCTGACGAGGGCCATTAGAGTTCGGCATAGTCGTACGACCCTCTTACTTGGTGACCGTTATAAAACGCACGTTCCGGGTTCGTCACGACTGTGCGTCGCTCGCCCGGGACGCCGATTCGATCCCGTCTCGATTCGACCCCGATAGTTGGATAACCAACAAGTTTACAGGGGCGGACCGTGTAGGAACGGCTGGCAGGGGATTGGGGGAATCAGTCGTTGCCAGATCGGTTCCGTCCACTATGTGACATCGTCCCCTGCCCGTCCCACTCGCCTGTGACTGACATCCTGCCAGTGGGACGTTTTGCGGCCGGAACGTCGGACTTTCCGACGGCAGAAGAGGATGGACAGACGTAACTTTCGTCCGCGCATCGTGGCGACCATGAGCGACGAGCACGACAGCAGTTCCGACTATCGGATCGAGACCCGGTCGATCCACGCCGGACAGGACCCCGACGAGGAGACCGGCGCGCTGATGACGCCGATCCACGCCAACTCGACCTACCAGCAGGACGCTCCCGGCGAGCACCGCGGCTATGAGTACTCCCGGACCGGCAACCCCACGCGAACCGACCTCGAGGAGAACCTCGCCAGCCTCGAGAACGCCGAGTACGGACGCGCCTTCGCCTCGGGGATGGCCTCGATCAACACCGTCCTCAACCTGCTCGAGGCCGGCGACCACGTCGTCACCGGCAACGACGTCTACGGCGGCACCCACCGCATCTTCACACAGGTCTACGAGGACTACGACGTCGAGTTTAGCTTCGTCGATATGACGGATTTGGAGGCGATCGAGGCGGCGTTCCAGGAGAACACGGAACTGCTGTGGCTCGAGACCCCGACGAACCCGCTCATGTCGATCGTCGACATCGCGGGCGCGGCCGAGATCGCCCACGACCACGACGCCCTCTGTGCGATCGACAACACGTTCGCGACGCCGTACCTCCAGAACCCGCTCGACCTCGGAGCTGACATCGTCTCGCACTCGCTGACCAAGTACCTCGGCGGCCACTCGGACGTCGTCGGCGGCGCCTTGCTGACGAACGACGAGGACCTCGACGAGGAGTTCGGCTTCTACCAGAACTCCGTCGGCGCGACGCCCGGCCCGTTCGAGTCGTTCCTCGTCCTCCGCGGGACGAAGACGCTGCCGGTCCGCATGGACCGACACTGCGAGAACGCCCGGCAGATCGCGGACTGGCTCCAGGACCGGCCGGAGGTCGACCGCGTCTACTACCCCGGCCTCGAGTCCCATCCGGGCCACGAGATCGCACGCGAGCAGATGGATGACTTCGGCGGGATGCTGAGCTTCGAACTCGACGCGAGCATGGAGGAGGCGAGCGAGGTCGTCTCCTCGACGGAGGTGTTCACCCTCGCGGAGAGTCTGGGCGGCGTCGAGAGCCTGATCGAACAGCCCGCGCCGATGACCCACGCTGCGATCCCCCGCGAGGAGCGCATCGAGGCCGGCCTGACGGACGGCCTGATTCGCGTCTCGGTGGGGATCGAACACGTCGACGACCTGATCGCCGACCTCGAGCGAGCTTTCGAGACCGGACTCGAGTAAGCCGTCGAGCCCGGACCGATCGCTGAACACCTAACTGCGTCCCGTACGAACGGACGCGCATGTCACGACAGGAGGACGACGTCGGATTGCACGCGCTCCCGATCGCGGTCGACCACGGCGGCCGCGAGCTAACCGTTACGCCCGCGCTGGTCGAAACCGAGCGCGGCCTCGTCCTGATAGACGCCGGCCCCGAGGGGAGCCTCGAGTCGCTTCGAACGCACGTCCGGAGCCTCGGCCACGAACTCGCGGACGTCTGGCTGGTCGTCGTCACCCACCACGATGCCGACCACGCGGGCGGGCTCGCGGCCCTGCTCGAGCACACCGACGCAGTCGTTGCGACCCACCGCGAGGAAGCGCCGTTCCTGACCGGCGAACGTGATCCCCTCGGGAGCGACGGCGACGGCGACGGCGACCGCTACCCCCCGGTCGAGGTCGACCTGGAACTCGCCGGCGGCGTCCGGATCCCGACGCTCGCCGGCCCGATGGAAGTCGTCGAGACGCCCGGCCACGCACCCGGGCACGTGTCGCTGTACTTCCCCGAGAGCGGGGTGTTGCTCGCCGGCGACGCGCTCGTCGCGGACGGAACGGAGACGCTCGAGGGCCCCAAACCGGAGTTCACGCCGGACATGGATCGCGCGATCGAATCGGTCGGCGACCTCGCGGGCCTCGAGATCGACGGCGTGGTCTGTTACCACGGCGGCTACGCCGAGGCGGGAACCGAGCGACTCGAGGAGCTACACCGAGAACTACGCGAGAAGTGAGAACCCGGGGACCTACCGCGAGCCGCCGCTGGCCGCCGGAATGACCCGGATCTGGGACCCTTCATCGACGGGCTCCTCGAGGTCCGAGACCTCGTCACCGTCGACGTAGACGTTGATGAACTCCTTGATCTCGCCGTCCTCGATCACGCTGTCGCGCAGCGACTTGCCGTGTTCTGCGGCGTGAGCGTCGAAGGCCTCGCGAAGGGTCTCCCCCTCGACTTCGACGCGCGAGGACGCGCCGCCGCCGCTCAGTACGGCTGGTACCTTGATGGTTGGCATACCCGGCGGTTGGCGACACCGTCCTAAAAGGCCCCCGCCCTCGGCAAGAACGGCTCTCGTCGCGGATGGCGGCAGATGACGCCGACGGAGGGGTCCTTATTCCGCGCCGGTGCCAACGGCGGACGATGAGCGACCTGGATCTCTCGCCGACGCAACTGGACCGATACTCGAGACACATCATCATGGACGAGGTCGGGCCGGAGGGACAGAGCGACCTGCTCGACTCGCGCGTGCTGGTGATCGGCGCGGGCGGGCTCGGCTCGCCGATCATCCAGTACCTCGCGGCGGCCGGGGTCGGAACGATCGGCATCGCCGACGACGACGAGGTGGAACTCTCGAACCTCCAGCGGCAGGTCATCCACGACGACGACGACGTGGGACGCAAGAAAGTCGACAGCGCCGCGGAGTACGTCGAGACGATCAACCCCGACGTCGACGTCGAGAAACACGAACTCCGCGTCTCGCCCGACAACGTTGAGGACCTGATCGAGGGCTACGACTTCGTGATCGACGGCGCTGACAACTTCGAAACCCGCTATCTCGTCAACGACGCCTGTACCCTCGCCGGCGTCCCCTTCTCCCACGGCTCGATCTTCAAGTTCGAGGGCCAGATCACCACCTTCGCCGGCGGCAAGGACTCGCCGTGTTACCGCTGTATGTTCCCCGAAGCTCCGCCGGCGGGGATGGTCCCCAACTGCGCGACGGCTGGCGTGCTGGGGGTCCTCCCCGGCACCGTCGGCTGTATCCAGGCCACCGAGGCCGTGAAGTTCCTGCTCGGGAAAGGCGACCTCCTCGACGGCCGGATGGTCTTCTACGACGCCCTGAACATGGAGTTCGACACCGTCGAGATCACCAAGAAAGACGACTGTCCGGTCTGTGGTGACGATCCCGCGATCGACTCGGTTCACGACGTCGAGTACACGGCCTCCTGTTCGATCGACGGGACGGCCAAGGAACCGGAGATCGAAGCCAGTGACGACTAACGCGACTGACGACGATTAACGACAACTAACGGGGTCGTCACCGTCCCCTTCGCTACGGCTCGAGACCACGCGCACCCGCTCCCCCTCGAACCGCTCTTCGTCCTCGCGCCAGCGCCACGAACCCACGAACGGGTAGCCGTCGAGCGCGACGATGACGTACGAGAAATCGGGCCAGGTCGCCCGCGCCGCGTCCGTCTCGCTGGGTTCGGCCGGCCCCGCCGGGTGGGAGTGGTAGAAGCCGGCGACCTCGAGGCCCGCCTCCTCGATCCGTTCGGTGATCTCGAACTGTTCCTCGGGATCGATCGCGTACCGGATCTCGGGGTTGTCGGCGACGTTTTCGGCCGGATAGGCGTCGGTGACGACGGTGTGGTCCGGGTCGTACTCGCCGGCGAGGATCCCACAGACTTCCCGTTCGTCGCCGTCGTAGGCCTGATAGACGATCTCGTCGTACGCCGACCGCGACAGTTCGATCATGCGCGTGGCTGGGGGTTGCAGCGTCTTAAGCTATCCACTCCGGATCGGCGATATCGGCCCGAACAGGTCGCGGCGAGGCCGATCATAGATAGGAGCCAGTGTTGCCGGGGCCTCAGAGTTCCCGCCCTCCCGGTATCGCGCTGAGGCGGCCGTATCGGTTACCGAAGCACCGTATTTCGTCCTGAGGGCCGTCATCGATCCGTGCAGAGGTTCCCGTAACGGGGGCGGTTTAGGACCGGCAGTGAGAACGACCGGTGATGACATCGACGCTGCTCGTCGCGGCGGTGGTCGGCCTCGGACTGGGTATCTTCCTCCAGAAGGGCCGGTTCTGTTTCGTCCACGCGTTTCGCGACCTGTTCGCGTTCAAGGACACCCGAGTTACCAAGGGCGTCCTCGTCGCGGTGGTATCGACGATGCTGGGCTGGAGCGTGCTCTACCAGCTCGGCTACTACCAGGGGTTCTGGACCCCCGACTGGGGCCTGACGGGGCTTGTCGGCGGCTTCGTCTTCGGCGTCGGGATGACCTACGCCGGCGGCTGTGCGAGTGGGACTCTCTATCGGGCCGGCCAGGGGTACCTCCACTTCTGGCTGACCCTGCTGTTCATGGGCGTCGGCTACGCGGCCTTCTCCGTCGCCTTTCCGACGCTCCAGTCGACGTACTTCGCGCCGTTGACGTTCGGCGAGGGCGTCACGCTCTTCGAGGCGTCCTCGCTTCCCGCGCCGCTCGTGGCGCTGCTGGCCTCGGCGCTGATCGGGCTCGCGTACGTCACCGTCGTCGGCCGCGAGGCCGGCGAGACCGGGACGGGACGCGAGCAGGCCGCGGAGTTCCGCCCGGTCGTCCTCGCGACGCCCGTCGTCGGAACCCGGCGACTCCTCGAGGGGACGCGCTCGTACGTTCGGGGCTTCCGCGAGATCGACGACCCGATAGCCGCCTCGAAGCAGCCGTGGGACCCGCGGACGGCCGCGCTCGGGATCACCGCCGTCGCGGTCGTCTGGTTCTCGCAGGTCTCGATCGTCGGCGTCACCGGCCCCGAGGCACGCTGGACGGGCTACCTGCTCCAGCAGGTCGGCGTCGACGCGGGCTCCTACGAGTACTGGGGATCGATCCTGTTCGCGGGCGAGGGCGTCTCCGTTACCGTCGACATGATCATGATCGCGATGGTCATCGTCGGCGCGGGGATCGCTGCCGCCTGGAGCGGCGACTTCTCCGTGCGGACGCCCAAGCTCCAGCGGCTCCCCAACGCCGTCGTCGGCGGCTTCCTGATGGGAGCGGGCTCCCGGCTCGCGCCCGGCTGTAACATCGGGAACATCTACTCGGGGATCGCCTCGCTGTCGATCCACTCGTTCATCGCGGCCGTGGGGATCGTGCTTGGCGTCTACGTGATGACCCACTGGCTCTACCGCGAGGTCGGCTGCGCGATCTGATCCGACGAGTCTCCCTCCCTTTCGCGCTCGAGAACTCCCGTGTTCCCACAGCCCCGGAGTTCGCCGTGAGTACAAGTGGACGAGCGACGACGACTCATTCATGCCAGAACGTACGTCGCTCGAGTCGCTCACCGACACCCCACACGCGGTCGCGTTCGACGACGAGCCCCGAACCGTTCGTCTCGAACTCGAGGGGGACCAGCGGATCCCCGAACATCGACACCCGGAGTCGCACGTCCTCTTCCACGTCCTCTCGGGGACCGTCGACCTCGACCTCGACGGGGAGACCTACGACCTCGAGGCGGGCGATCTCGTCCGGTTCGACGGCGACCGGGAGGTCTCGCCACACGCCAGGGAGGAGAGCACGGCACTGGTCGTCTTCGCGCCGAAGACCGGCTCGGACGGCTAACCGAGCGATACCGTTTTTCCCGGCGGCGTCGAACGCCGTCATATGCCAACGAATGACTCGACAGGGCGGATCGATCACGACCGCCGCTCGTTTCGCTACTACCGCAACGCCGTCGAACGTCACTGGGATCCCCATGGGATCGACCTCGAGGCCGACCGCGATGCGATTCGAGGGGTTCCGGAACCGGCGTTCGACGGCCTGCGCGAGACGCTCGCGCTGTTCGGCGCGGGCGAGGAGGCCGTCACCGAGGACCTTTCGCCGCTGGGAGTCGTCCTCGAGGACGTCGCCGATCAATTGTTCGTGACGACGCAACTCTACGAGGAGGCCAAACACGCGGACTTCTTCGACCGGTACTGGCGGACGGTGATCACGCCCGAGGAACGGCGGCGAGGCCTCGAGCCGACCGCTCCGATCGACGAGCGGTGGTTCTCCGACCCGTACGAGGAACTGTTCGAGCGCAACGAGACGGCGATGGGCCGATTACTGGTCGAGGACACGCCGGAAAACCGCGCGCTCGCGTACTGTCATTACCACATGGCGATCGAGGGAATTCTCGCCCAGACGGGCTACTACGGCGTCCAGCGGAACTTCAGCGGCGAGTACGCGGACCTCCCGCGGCTGCCGGGGCTGGTCGAGGGGTTCTCCAGCATCCGGAGCGACGAGGGCCGACACGTCGGCTTCGGGATGTGGAAACTCGAGCGGCTCGTCCACGAGGCGGGCGTCGATCCCGCCCTGATCGAGGGGACGGTCGGCGAACTCGCGATGCTCGTTCAGGGAATCGTCGGTGAGTCGGTCGAGGAGGGTGCGACCGGCGTCGACGACGAGACTCTCGTCGGCTACGCCGCGGAGAAACACCGCGACCGGATGGCACAGATCGTCGACGACGGCGAGTTGCCAGACGTCGAGGAACTGGTTCGTCTCGAGGAGTAGCGTGGGACGTGGCTTCGAGCCTGGTTGCGGTTTCGTTATACACAAACGTGGATAAAAATACGTTCTCGAGACGGCATTGAGGGCACAAACACGGGATTTTTATCGGGGGAGCACGCTACGGTCGACCATGACTGATGGGCGGGGCGAGACTCCCCGGCGAACAGGGATGACCGAAAAGTGCGGCGTCGTCGGCGTCTCGCTGGCCGGTCGTTCGGCGGCGCGGCCGTTGTACTACGCGCTGTACGCGCTCCAGCACCGCGGCCAGGAGTCGGCCGGCATCGTCACCCACGACGGCTTTCAACAGCACAGCCACGTCGAGATGGGCCTCGTGGGCGACGTTTTCGGCGAGGACGACCTCGACGGACTGGCGGGGTCGGCCGGCATCGGCCACGTCCGCTACCCGACCGCGGGCTCGGTCGACTCCTCCTGTGCCCAGCCGTTCTCCGTCTCGTTCAAGAGCGGCTCGCTCGGTCTCTCGCACAACGGCAACCTCGTCAACGCCGACGAGATCCGCGAGGAACTGGCCGCCGTCGGCCACGCTTTCACCAGCGACGGCGACACCGAGGTCATCGCCCACGACCTCGCGCGCAACCTCCTCGAGGAGGACCTCGTGCGCGCGGTCAAGCGCACGATGAACCGCATCCACGGCTCGTACTCGCTGACGATCAGCCACGACGACACCGTCCTCGGCGTTCGGGATCCGCAGGGGAACCGACCGCTCTGTATCGGGAAACTCGAGGACGGCTACATCCTCGCCTCGGAGTCGGCGGCCATCGACACCCTGGACGGGGAGCTGGTCCGTGACGTCCGGCCCGGTGAACTGATCGTCCTGGAGGAAGACGGGCAGGGGTTCGACTCCTACCAGCTAGTCGAGCGGGACCATACGGCCCACTGTTTCTTCGAACACGTCTACTTCGCCCGCCCGGACAGCGTCATCGACGACACGCTCGTCTACGAAGCCCGCCGAAATCTCGGCCGGAAACTCTGGGCGGAAAGCGGCGTCGAGACCGACGTCGTGATGCCGGTCCCCGACTCCGGCCGGGCGTTCGCTTCGGGCTACGCCGACGCGGCCGGCGAGACGACCGCCGACGGCGAGCCCCGCGACGCCGACGACGACGGCGTCGAGTTCGCCGAGGGCCTGATGAAGAACCGCTACGTCGGGCGTACGTTCATCATGCCGACCCAGGACGAACGCGAGCGGGCGGTCCGGCTGAAGCTCAATCCTATCAAGTCCACCGTCGAGGGCAAGACGGTCACGCTGATCGACGACTCGATCGTCCGCGGCACGACCTCGACCCAGCTCGTCAAGCTCCTGAAAGATTCCGGCGCCGAGGCGGTCCACATGCGCATCGGCGCGCCCGAGATCGCCGCGCCGTGTTATATGGGGATCGACATGGCCACTCGCGAGGAGCTGATCGCCGCGGACAAGAGCGTCGACGAGATCCGCGAGGCCATCGACGCCGACAGCCTCGCCTATCTCTCGACCGACGCCGTCGCGGACGTGCTCGGGAAAGACCGGATCGACCTCTGTCTGGGCTGTGTGACCGGCGAATACCCCTACGATATCGATGGCGAGGAGACCGACCGCGACGTCACCCGCCCCGACCTCGAGGCAGGTCGGACGATGGCCGACGACTGACGGCTGGGAGAGGGATGACCTGCCGTCCATCGACCCTCTGGGCGGGAATCTCCCAGATAGTCGAAAAGCCACGTAGGACCGCGGTTTCTAGCTCCCGGATTTGGTCGTGACGCGTCTTGTGAGACGGTGACAGAAGGAATGCGATCTGATCGATGCTGAGAACCGTATCGGCAGACTATTCGTCTGCAGTTGAAAGCAGAATCAGCAGACAGCAGTTGCGTATCGGCGTACATTTCCGGAAGGAATGCGGGGAAAGTCCGTGCGCATTTAAGTGGAGGGGGTTCGCGAGATGCGCCGTCAGGACTCGCGCCACTTGTGGCCACACTCGACGCAGGTTAACAGCCGAACCTCGTAGGAACCGCCCGGTTTCGGCATCATCTCGGAGTAGGCCTGGTCGCTGTCGCAGTCGTCCGCTGGACAGGGCTCCTGCATCGTCTCAGTGGAGCCCTGGGTCGTGTCGGCCACGGCAGGTGCCCCGTCGTCTTGCTGCCCCTCCCGGATCGCCATCGCCGCTTCCGCGTTCGATTCCCGCGGGTCCTCGTTCTCACAGGAGCGACACACCCACGTGTCGCCTTCCGTGTGCATTATCGAACCACACTCGTCGCAAAATTGCATCGTAACTCAATCTACGCACGTGGCAGATATAGGTTTTTAATTCAACTACGTTCGGGAATCAAACGTATCGTCAAACGGTAAAATATACCGCAGTACAGCGATTCGACGGAGCCGTCAAAACACAAACCGACGAGGAACTCGAGGGGATCATCGGCGAGAGGACCAACAATCTGCATTTTGAGACGACAAACGGAAATAGTACGATCATCGATCGAGTCCGCTACGGAAGCGCAATCGGGTCGAGCAATCGTCTCCGGCCGACTCGTATCGATCGACGTCGCTCTTGTATCGACTGGCGGAAGCGCACCTCAACGAGACGTAACCGGCCCCGAATTAGTGGGCTGAAGCGCGGAAATACGGGAGAACGACGATGATTGTTCCGGGTTGTTCGAACCGGCTCCGCTGTACTACAGGAGAGCGATACGACTCGATCCGTTGAGTCCAGTCGGTCCGTTTTTTACTGGCCCCGTAGAACGTCCGCTATGGACGTAAACGAGTTTCTCGAGGGCGAATCGCTCACGGGCCGACAGGCGATACTCATCTTCTTCGGGTTCCTCATCCTGATCGTCATCGCTGGCCTCATATTGATCACGTTTAGCGATTTCTTCCAGCAACTGGTCACGTGAGGTATCGGGACGAACCGAACGGAAGCGGAGTTCGAGCGGCCGGGTCTCGAGCGTCGACCGCTCATACTACCGGATAGCAGTCAATACGAAGTCGGTCGCGAATTCGTGGCCGTTCCGACGTGAAACGGCTGCACGTATGCGACCGGGTTTAGGTAGTTCTGTCCGGCAGTATCAGTAGACGACGTGCAACAGGACGTAGACGACGATCCCCAGGCTGAACGAGATCAGCCACAGGCTGGCGGCGATCCGGCCGAACCGGGCGTGGGCGGTCCGGGGCAGTTCCTCGATCGGGTACGCGAACCCGAGCAACAGCGCGTAGTAGAGGAACGGGATACAGACGACCGCGAGGAGGATGTGGATCGCCAGCACCGGCAGGTAGACGTACAGGTAGACGCTTTCCGGCCCCGGGAACGGCTGGGGGCCGCCCGTGGCCACGAGCCGGTAGAGATAGAGGGCGAGAAACGCCGCGAACAGCCCGAACGAGGTGATCATCGCGGCACGATGTCTGTCGACGTTTCCGCGACGGATCGCGCGCCAGCCGGCCGTGATCGTCCCGATCGCGGTCGCGCTGATGACGACGTTGACGTGGGGGATCAGATCGAGGATCCACTCGGGGGCCGTCGGGACGGCCGACTGGGGGATCCGGCCGCCGGCGGCCGCGAAGACGACCGTCAGCGAAACGACGCTCAGGACGGCGGCGAGCGACCGAACGCGCTCTCGAGGCACGTACTCCATACGTCGACCTTCGACCGATAGCGGAAAGCCGTTTCTGTCCCGGTCGACGCGTCTCGAGGTTTCGTGAACCGACCGCCACGTCCTCGCGTCTCCGGAGATGGGGGCGGTCGCGGCGTTCGTCGGTCTCGAGACGACGGGACGGTCAGCCGGACTGGTCGCTACCGGCAGCCCCGGTCGGAGTCAGTCGACGGGAGCTACCGCTGTCCGGCGTAGTTCTCGGAAGGAATTGTGCGTGGGTGATTTCCACGAAGGGAAATCACCTGCATCGTGTCGCTCGGCGGTGAACTGCATCACGGGCGAGCCCGTGGCAGCCGCGGGACGGGAGGCCCCGCGCTCGCCTCACGTTTCGCGGCGTCATGCCGCGCATGCGATGCGTGGGACCGGATTCGAACCGGCGGACCCCTACGGGACAGCGCCCTCAACGCTGCGCCGTTGGCCTGGCTTGGCTACCCACGCTCGCAGTCTCTTTCTTTTCCGCACTCAATCGTATCCAGCGTGATTATAAAAGACCTTTCTTTTCGGTCGATGCCTGCGGCGAGGTCACACGGAACGGGTGGAGCGGAGAGTTGAAATGGCGCAGTTGCCAAACTGTACCATGGCCAAGTATTCGACGGGTTCGTCCTCCGGCGGCGGCGGGACGAACTGCGAACTCTGCGGTGCGGAAAGCGACTCCCTCGAGCTCGCGTCGGTGGCCGGCGCGGAACTCGAGGTGTGCCCGGACTGTGCGCCACACGGCGAAGGGAAGCGGTCTGGGTCGAGGTCGGGTTCCGGATCGGGTTCGGCCTCGGCCTCGGCCGGCGGCGCGAGCGGGTCCGGTCAGGATGACGGCCCTAGTCGCAAGCAGAAAGCGGCTCAGAACGTCGCGAAGGCCAACCCGGTCTGGGACGGCGACTCCGAACACTGGGAGAAGGAGGGGACGAACTACGACGACGACCCCCTGCCGTACCTCGTCTCTGACTACGGTGAGAAACTCGTCGAGGCCCGGCAGGAAGCCGGCCTCCAGCGCGAGGAACTCGCGGAGGAACTCGAGGCGCCGGAGAAAGACATCCTCGCCGTCGAGCAGGGCCGGGCAACCCAGGCCGGCGTCGGTGGCGGGCTGATCGCGGCCCTCGAGCAGCGGCTGGACGTCACGCTCTCCGAGTAAGAGTCGCCGGTGTCGACGGCGCATCGGCGCGTCGGCGAGCAGACTTTTACTGTCGGCCACCGGAGTGAAACCGATGAGCGGGCAACTGGCGGCAGCCGAGCCGTACGCCACGCGGTTCGAGACCGAAGTGACGTCGATCGACGGGAAGCGGGTCTGGCTCGAACGAAGCTACTTCTACGCCGAAAGCGGCGGCCAGCCGGCCGACCGGGGCCGGATCGGCGACGCCGAAGTCGTCGACGTTCAACTAGAAGACGGCGAACCGGTCCACGTGCTGGCGGAGGAACCGTCGTTCCGGGTCGGAAGGCGAGTGCTGTGCTCGATCGACTGGTCGTTCCGAATGTACTGCATGCGCGCGCACACGGCCAGTCACGTCCTCTACGGGGCCGGGCGACGGCTCCTCGAGGACCTGGGCTACGGCGGGTTCGACATCGGCGAGGAGAAGGTCCGGGTCGATCTCGAGACGGGTACCGAGATCGACGACGAGACGCTGATCGAGTTGAACGAACTGGTCAACCGCGCGGTCTGGGAATCCCGCCCCGTCTCCTGGGAGTCGGTGCCGGTCGCGGAGGCCCGCGAGCGCGAAGACGTGGCCTTCAACGAGGCGACCGAGGACGGTGCGTTCCGAAAAGGGCGCGTCAGAATCGTGACGATCGGCGGGAAAGACGAGAACGGGAACGGCGGCAACGGGGTCGGAACCGGTGGCTTCGGACGCAATGGCGCGGGACCGAAAGTCGTCACCTCGAGTGGCGGGGACGAGCCGATCGGTGACGGCTCGGGATCCGGACTTGGGGACGACACCTGGGACGTGGCCGCCTGCGGCGGAACCCACGTCCGAAACACTCGCGAGATCGGGCCGGTGACCGTGCTCGGCCGCTCGAACCCCGGCGAGGGCTTGACGCGGGTCGAGTTGGCCGTCGGGCCGGCCGCGATCGAACGGCGGACGGCCGAGAAGCGGGCAGTCTTCGACGCAAAGCGGACGCTCGGCGCATCGATCGCGGACGTCGGCGAGGAGGTAACACGCGTCGTCGATGACCGGGAAGAACTCGCCGACCGGGTAGCGACACGGGAACGACAGCTCGCGGCGTCACGTCTCACGGGCGAGGACGCGTGTGTTATCGAACGGGGCGGGGGCGGTGACGGTGACGGGAACGGGGACAGGGACGGGGAAAACTGGCTGGTGGCGACCGTCGGCGACCTCCCGGTCGACGCGGTCAGCGACGCTGTGCGGGAACACACGGGCCCGGACGGGGACGGCCCGGTCGACGCGGACGTCGTCGGTGTCGTCGCACTCGGGGGCGACGAGACCACGTTCGCAGTCGTCGGATCAGCTGCCCCCGAGGTCCAGCCTGCGACGGCCGTCCTCGAGGAGCTGGGGGCGGAGTTCGGCGGCGGTGGCGGCGGCTCGGATCGGTTGGCACAAGGGGGAGGGTTCGACGCCGCGCCCGAAACGATCGGGCGCTACCTCGACCGGGAGTAAGCGTCGGGTGCTGTCGTGGACGATCGTGGGGACGTCCGGATAGGCATGACCGACAGCAACTCGAATTGGGAATTACCGTAACTAAATACTTTCGTTCGTTCAATCGATCGAATGCTCGAGTCGCGAGCCGACAACTGGGGACGACCGACGGACGAACTCGAGACCGGTGGGAGACGCCCGGCGTTCATTCGCCGGTGTAACCTATTCCTGAAGTCCGGGTGAAGGACGCCGCATGGGCATCGATTACTCGAAATTGCGGGACCCGAACGCGGAGTACACGATGCGGGATCTGTCGGCGGAGACGATGAACGTGACCCGCGAGCGCGGGGACGGTCGAGACGTCGAGATCACGGACGTCCAGACGACGATGGTCGACGGTAACTTCCCGTGGACGCTGGTTCGGGTCTATACGGACGCAGGCATCGTCGGCACGGGCGAGGCCTACTGGGGCGCGGGCGCGCCGGAACTCATCGAACGGATGGCGCCGTTCCTCCGCGGCGAGAACCCGCTGGATATCGACCGCCTCACGGAACACCTCGTCCAGAAGATGTCCGGCGAGGGGTCGATCGGCGGCGTCACCGTCACCGCGATTTCGGGCATCGAGGTCGCACTGCACGATCTGGCGGGCAAAATCCTCGAGGTGCCGGCCTACCAGTTGCTCGGCGGGAAGTACCGCGACGAGGTCCGGGTCTACTGTGACTGCCACACCGAGGAAGAGGCCGATCCGATCGCGTGTGCCGACGAGGCCGAACGCGTCGTCACCGAACTCGGCTACGACGCCCTGAAGTTCGACCTCGACGTCCCTTCCGGCCACGAGAAGGACCGCGCGAACCGCCACCTCCGCGCACCCGAGATCGAACACAAGGCCTCGATCGTCGAGGCCGTGACCGAACGCGTCGGCTCCCGGGCCGACGTCGCCTTCGACTGTCACTGGTCGTTCTCCGCGGAGAGCGCGAAACGACTCACGAAGCGCCTCGAGGAATACAATGTCTGGTGGCTCGAGGACCCGGTGCCGCCGGAGAACCACGACGTCCAGCGGGAGATCACCAAGGGAACGGCGACGCCCGTCGCCGTCGGGGAGAACGTCTATCGGACCCACGGGCAGCGACAACTGTTGGAGGGGCAGGCGGTCGACATCATCGCGCCGGACATGCCGAAGGTCGGCGGGATGCGCGAGACGGCCAAGATCGCGGACCTGGCGGATCTGTACTACGTTCCGGTCGCGATGCACAACGTCGCCTCGCCGGTCGCGACGATGGGGAGCGTCCACGTCGGTGCGGCGATCTCGAACGCGCTGGCGATCGAGTTCCACTCGTACGAACTCGAGTGGTGGGACGACCTCGTCGAGGAGGACGTCATCGAAGATGGCTACATCGAGGTTCCCGAGGAGCCCGGCCTCGGTGTGACCCTCGACCTGGACGCGGTCGAGGAGCACATGGTCGAGGGAGAGGAGTTGTTCGACGAAGCGTAGCTTCGTTGAGCCAGCAAATCGCGGATTTGTGCTGTTTGACGAGGCATAGGCCTCGTCAAGTACGTTGAGCTCTGCTCAACGGTGTTCGATGAAGCGTAGCTTCATCGGGCTCGTGAATCTTCGATTCACGGTGTTCGACGAAGCGCCTCGAGACTCGAGACTCGAGACGACCGGCCTCTGCCGGTCGACACTCGAGGAGAATAGGGGGAAGCGGGGAATGAAGAAGGCCGTCCCGTTAGCCTTCCATGCCGCCGAACGAGAGGCCGCTCTCGACGTAGTTCTGTGCCGCGAAGTAGATGATCGCGACGGGCAGCGCGAACAGGATCGCGAACGCCGCGAACTCGGTCCACGGCGTCTCGTAGTCGTCGACCAGCGCGTACAGTTCGACCGAGAGCGTGTAGTTCTCCGGCTGCAGGAGCGTCTGGGCGATGATGAACTCGTTCCAGCCGGCAAGGAACGTGAAGATGAGCACGACGGCGATCCCCGGCTTCGCGAGCGGCAGGATCACCTCGCGGATGACCTGCCACTGGCTCGCTCCGTCGACGATTGCCGCCTCCTCGTAGGAGACGGGAATGTTGTCCATGAACGTCTTCAGCAGCCAGGTGTTGAACGGGATCGCTCCTGCGGCGTAGAACAGCCCGAGCACGAGCAAGTTGTTACTCAGCCCGAGGTTGACGAACAGGGCGTACAGCGCGACGAGCGTCGCGATCGACAGCCCCGCACCGACCTGAGTGAAGAGGACGTAGCCGTAGAGGACTTTCTCACGGCCCGCGAACTTCCGCCTCGAGAGCGCGTACGCGCCGGGGATGATGACCGACAGCGAGACGCTGACGGTGACGAAGACGACGATCAGGCTGTTAAACAGCGCGCCGGGCTTGCCGACTTCGCCGTCCTCGAAGACGAAGTTCGACTCGAACAGCACCCAGCGGTAGGCGTCGAGGTTGTACGTCGAGGGGTCCGCGAACAGCCCCTCGGAACTCATCAGGCCCGCGCCCTGCGAGAACGAGGCCGTGATGATCCAGTACACCGGGAACATCAACAGCAGTACCAGCACGGTGGCGCCGGTGCTTCCCGCGATCGTCTTGCCGACGTCACCGAGGGTTCGTCGGCCGGTCTGTACCTGTTCGATGGTCTTTCGTACCGTATCGATCATTCGTTACCCACCCCGTCAGCGAGGTCGCCTTTCTTCACCGCGATCCACATGAACATGCCGACGAACGCGAGCGCCGTGACCATGATCGCCGATGAGAGCCCGTACTCGTTGAGTTCGATCGCCTCGCGGAACCCGTAGACGAGGATGAGCTCGTTGTCCCGCGCGGGGCCTCCGCGGTTGAACACCCACGGGACCAGAAATTGCTGGAACGAGGCCGCCGCGGTGAGGATCGAGGCGAACATCACCGGTCGTTTGATCGCTGGCAGCGTGACGTGTCTGAACCGCTGGAGGTAGCCGGCACCGTCGACTTTCGCCGCGTCGTGCAGTTCCATCGGTACGTCCTGCAGGGCGCTGACGATGATGATCACCATGAACGGGTACGCCAGCCAGACTTCGGTCGTGACGTAGGAGCCGAAGGCGCCCCAGCGACTGCCCATCCACGCGACCGGAACGTCGGCGAGCAGGAACTCCGGTGCGTTGATCGACAGGAAGAACAGTACCGAGTCGATCGCGCCGACGACGGCCGTCACGGCCCCGTTGTACATCGAGAGGATCTGGTTGAACGGTCCGAACCGGGCGCTGCTGAACAGCCCTCGCCAGACCGTGATCGAGAAGATCTCCGGGAACCCGAGCGGGACGATCACCAGCGCACGCATGTAGCGTTTCCCGCGGACGCGAGCGTGCGTGAGGACCACTGCGATGGCGATCCCGACGACGATCTTGGCGGTGACGCTCACCGCCATGAACAGCCAGGTCACTCCGAGGGAGTTCCAGAACTGCACGTCGGAGAACAGCGAGATGTAGTTGTCGAACCCGGTCAGATTCGCGCCGCCCCCGATGACGGTCCCGGTGTGGGTCGCGTCGGTAAAGGAGAGGTAGATCAGGAACGCGATCGGGAACAGCATGAACGACAGGAACAGGGCGATACCCGGTGCAACGAGGAAGAACGCCAGCCAGTCGCGGTTCTCCAGGCGGTCCGGGAGCTGCTGCTGGCTGCGTTGTGAAAAGCGCTCGAAGAATGACGTGGACATGATTGGATAGCGGCGTAGTGAGGTTACTCCCAGCGCCCCCGAATCTCTTCCGCTGCCGATTCCATCGCTTCCTGCGGCGTCGCCTGATCGTTGAACACCTGCTCGAGGCCGGACTCGACAGGGTTCCAGACCTGGTCCATCCGCTCGTGGGCAGGCATCTGGACGCCCATGCTGACCGTCTCGGCGAAGGCAGCGACGTCTTCACCGAGGTCGTCCGAGTCGGTGTAGTCCCGGTGAACCGGGATGAAGCCGTGGTTCTCCGCGTTCGATAGGATCGCGTCCTCGTTCGTCGAGTGCCACTCGGCCCACTCGACGGCGGTTTCGACCTCCGCTTCGGGCGCGTCCTCGAGGTTCGTGGTGAAGTACCACAGCTGGATGCCGGTGTACGGCGTGGGGTCGCCGCCGTCGATGTCGGGCATCGAGGTGAGGCCGACGTCGATACCGCCGTCGCGGAAGCCGCCGACTTCCCACGGGCCGTTGATCGCGAACGGGGCGTTCCCGTCGGCGAAGACCGGAACCTGCGCGTCGTAGTCAGGGTCCTGCGGGACGTACGGCCAGATCCGGTCCCGGAGCAGTTCGACGCCCTCGACGAACTCGTCGTCGTCGATGTGGGTGTCTTCCGTTTCCGAGTCGAAGAACCGGCCGCCGAAGGCCTGGACGAACGCGCTGATGAAGTAGGGATCTGCCGGCGGACAGGACAGGCCGTACATGTTGCCCTCCGGATCGTGGTACTCCTCCATCACGTCGACCATCTCGTCGAGGGTCTCCGGGGCCTCGTCGACGAGGTCCTTGTTGTACATCAGCGTCGTCGTCTCAGCGGCGTACGGGAGCCCGTACACGCCGCCTTCCCACCGCGCAGCGTCGGCCGCGGCGTCGGTAAACGTGTCGTCGAGGTCGATCGAGAGGTCGTCGGACGCGTCGTAGACGAAGTCACGATCGTAGTAGGTGCCGACCCAGTCGTGGGCCCAGGCGAACGTCTCCGGCCCTTCGCCGGAGGGAATCGCCGTGTCCAGCTGGTCGACGATCTCGGGCACCTGCTCGACGTTGAGCTCCTCCTCGCGTCCCTCGTTGAACGTCGCCACCTGTTCCTCGAGGTCCTCTTGCTCGCCTTCGGTGAAGTCGTGCCAGAGAGTGGTCCCTTGCTCTTCGTTCCCGAGACAGCCCGCTGCGGTCAGCGTAGCCATCCCACCGATCCCCGCCAGGAGCTTCCTGCGTTGCATTGGCATGAAAGTAGTTACGAATTATGTCTTCATATATTTAATCGTTAGGGTCCGCGTCGGGATGGCCGTTCGCTATGTCGCCTCGAGAGGAGTTAGATCGGGGGAAAATCGGAGCAGAGCGAATTTCGAGAAATTCGTGGTGAAATATTACATCTTAGATTGGCAATTTTGGGAAAGACTTTATATTATCGGGACTAACTCCTGCCAAATGGCACGGGTCACCATCGACTCCCTCCGGAAGGAGTACGACGTCGGACGGGTCGTCGCGGTCGACGATCTGGACCTCGAGATCGAAGACGGTGAATTCGTCACCGTCGTGGGGCCGTCGGGTTGTGGGAAGACGACCACGCTGCGGATGCTGGCCGGCCTCGAGAAGCCGACGGACGGACGCATCGAGATCGGCGGACGGGACGTCACGGACGTGCACGCGAAGAACCGTGACGTCGCGATGGTCTTCCAGAACTATGCGCTGTATCCCCACAAGACCGTCTTCGAGAACATGGCGTTCGGGCTCCGGATGAGCACGGACATGACCGAAGACGAGCGGGAACAGCGGGTCGTCGAGACTGCGGAGATGATGGACATCGACGAGCTCCTCGACGACAAGCCGGACGAACTCTCCGGCGGACAGAAACAACGCGTCGCGCTCGGGCGGGCGATCGTCCGCGAGCCGGACGTGTTCCTGTTCGACGAGCCGCTGTCGAACCTCGACGCGAAGCTGCGAACGAGCATGCGCGCGGAGATCCAGCGGCTCCAGGAGGAACTGGACATCACCGCCGTCTACGTCACCCACGATCAGGAGGAGGCAATGACCATGGGGGACAAGATCGTCATCCTCAAAGACGGCAAACTCCAGCAGGTCGGTCATCCCAACACCGTCTACGACGAGCCCGCCAACCGGTTCGTCGGCGGCTTCATCGGCTCGCCCTCGATGAACTTCGTGCGCGTGGGCGTCGAACAGTCCGGCGACCGGCTGGTTCTGGACGACGACGCGGGCTTCCAATACGAGCTTTCGCCGACGTACTCGAAGGAAGCCCCCCTCGAGGCGGGCGACACCGTCGTCGCCGGCATCCGGCCGGAGCACATCGCTCCGACCGACGGCGGACGCGGCATCGAGACGACCGTCCGGGTGGTCGAACCCGTCGGCAGCGACAACTATCTCTATCTCGACCTCGGGGACGACAACGAGGAGTTCATGGCCCGAGTCGACGCCGACTTCGAACCGGAGCCGAACGAACGGATCGAGGTCACGTTCGACGAGAAGGACGTTCGCCTGTTCAACGACGAGACGGGCGAATCGCTGCTCCACGAGAACGCGGCGGCCACGACGCCGGCGCCCTGACGTGGTCGGAAATTATGGTGTAATAATTCTTCATCCATAAACGATAAATCGGCCCCGCTCGTTCGCATCCGTATGCACCAGCCGGGCCCGCCGCGTTTCTGTGCCGTCGGCGAATCGGTCGAACTCGCTCCCCGGGATCCGAATCCCGAGCACGAGGCGAGCTACGAGTGGTCGATCATCGAGTCACCTCCCGACAGCGACCTCTCCGTACCGGATGATCCGGTGTGGCATCTCGAGCCGGACGCACCCGGCACCTACCGGTTCGAACTCGAAACCCCGGAGGGACGGTACGAACAGCGCATTCGCGCGTTCCCTGACGTCCGCCGGTCGACGAGCTTTGACCTCGAGCGAGATCGACTCCCCGAGCACGACCCCGAGGAGGTGTCGATCATGGGGCCGTTCAACGAACACCTCTTCGACCGGGAGCATCCGACGCTCGAGGGCGGTACCTATCGGTACGAGATCGACGCCGAACCGGGCACCCACCGGTACGGCTACGTTCCGGGCGACGACTTCGAGAACGCCGTCTGGGAGGAAGTGACTGTTCCGGGGCCCGGCAAGCCCCGCGTTTTCCTCGACGGGCCGGACGAGGCCGACGGCGACGCCGATACGACGACGGTCACGGCCGAGGCGACGCCGGGCACCGACAGCGAGTACGACGCGGACGAACTCGCTGTCGAGTTCTACGTCGACGACCGCGACGAACTGACCGACGCGGACCTCGAGGTCGACGGCCACCGGGCCCGGGTTCCGGTCACCGACCTCGAGGAACCCGTTCGGATCCACGCGGTCGCCGTCGGGGAGCGCCACAGCGTCGCCGACTGCGTGATCGTCCACCCGGACGGACGCGTCGAGCGCCGCAACGACCCGCCCGAATGGGCCCGCGACGCCGTCGTCTACGAGATTTTCGTCCGCTCGTTCACCGACGAGGCCACGTTCGAATCGCTCGAACGCCGCGTGCCGTACCTCGAGTCGCTGGGGGTCGACTGCCTGTGGCTAACGCCGGTCCTCGAGAGCCCGACGAAACACGGCTACCACATCACCGACTACTTCGACACGTCCTCGGATCTCGGGACGCGCGAGGAGTTCGAGTCGTTCGTCGATCGCTGCCACGAGAGCGACATCCGGGTGGTCTTCGACCTCGTGATCAACCATACCGCGCGCGAGCACGCCGCCTTCGACATGAGCGCGGCCTGCGTCCCGGAGTACGAGGACTGGTACGTCTGGGAGGACCTCGCGGAGACCGGGGTCGAGCCTGACGAGCTCGCGTCGGAGATCGGGGCCGAGAACCCCCGCGAGGACTACGCGCCGCCCGCCCGTACGACGCCCGACGGCGAGACTGAGGTCGCCCAGTACTACTTTAACTGGCGCGGGATTCCGAACGTCAACTACGATTCGCTGGCCGTCCGCTCGTTCTTCCTCGAGGTCGTCGACGAGTGGGTCGACGTCGTCGACGGGTTCCGCTGTGACGTCGCCTGGGGGGTTCCCCACGGCTTCTGGAAGGAGATCTACGAGCGGGTCAAGTCCCACGACTCGGAGTTCCTGCTGCTGGACGAGACCGTTCCGCGCGAACCCGAGTATGCCGAGTCCGAGTTCGACGTCCACTACGATACGACGCTGTACTACGCGCTGCGGGACGTCGGCAACGGCGAGCGGCCCGCCAACGCCCTCCTCGAGGCCGCGCGAGCGCCCCGCCGGGAAGGGTTCCCCGAGTGGTCGCTACACATGCGGTACGTCGAAAACCACGACGAGACGCGCTACCTCGAGGAGTGCGGGCCGGAGGCCCAGCGGGCGGCGGTGACGGCCGTCCTGACGATGCCGGGCGTGCCGATGATCTACTACGGACAGGAACGGGGCGCGACGGAGTACCGCCAGTTGATGCCCTGGGAGGGCGACGGCGAGGCGACGACGTTCCACCGCCGGCTGGTGGCCGCGCGCCACGACTCGCCGGCGCTCTCGCGGGGCGACCTGGTCGACGTCGACCACGAGGCTGTCGGCGAGGAGTCGGACGCCGTCGTCGCCTACACTCGCGAAACCGACGACGAGGCCGTCGCCGTCGTCCTGAACTTTGGTGCAGAACCCGTGCACGTTCGAGTAGATCTCGACCTCGAGTCGATGGATCTCGTGACCGGTGAGGGACGGAATCTCGAACGGACCGACGGGGGAACCGTCCTCGAGGTCGAAGACGCGGCGGTCCTCCGAGTCGCCGACGACCGCTGAGGGTCGGTTCAGCGAGGGTGGCTGATTTTCTCTCGAGCGAGGTCGACACGGGCCGTTGACGGGTAGAACCGTTCTCGGAGAGCCGACGGAGGAAAGAGGTGTCAGTCCTGTACCGCCGGACCGTCCGCCTGCGCTTCCGCGTCGACCTCGTTCGCGTTGGCTTCGGAGAGTGCGGTCGCCGTTGCCAGCCGGAGCGCGTGCGGCCAACCAAGCGGCGTCGCACTATCGGCCGTCCCGTCGTCGAACAGCTGTTCCGGCAGGTACTCGCCGTCCCGCCGGAGCTGCCCGCCTGGCTCGACCAGCGCGAGCAGGTCCCGTGCACGCTCGTCGAACTCGGCGGCCCCCTCCTGATCGCGTGCTGCCAGCAGCTCGCTCAGTTCGGCCGCAGCGTGGGCACCCCATGCCGTCGTCACCGTCCACACCTTCGGCTCGCCCTGGTCGCTGACCCGCCAGGGATCGTCCTCGAACCGCGCGAGGCCCTCGATCGGTCCGTCGGGGTCCCGGTAGAGGCCGTCGACCGTCGTCTCGAGGTGGGAGCGGAGCCGTGCGAGCCGATCGTCGTCGACGGCGAGGTCCGGGACGGCGTCGTACTCGGCGTGGGCGCCGGCCAGCGCGAAGGTGCTCCCGTCGAGGCGGTCGTCGAGGTCGCCGTCGTCGAGACGCAGGCCGTAACACCCGCGTTCGGGGACCCACAGCGCGTCGATCCCCTCGTAGATCTCGCGCGCGCCCTCGAGTGCTCGCTCGCGGTACTCGTCGGCGAGCGGCGCGCGGGCGATCGCGGCGTAGGCCTCGAGGTAGGTCGCGGCGGTGTGTGTAAACCGGCCGGTCATGTTTTCCCAGGCGTTTTGGACGCGCTCGGGGAGTCCGTCGTCCTCGAGGGTGTCGTCGAGGCCGTCGAGCGCGGAAACGAGTGCGGCCCGGACGTCTGCGTCCTCGTCCTCGTCGTCGACGACCCGGAGGTACGTGGCGAGATAGGTCGCGACGCTCGCCGTCTGGTCGGCCTGGTAGTCGACGCCCGCCGATCCCTGCTCGAGGCGGCCGTTGGCCCAGCCGGGAGCGATCTCGCCGTTGTGGGGCCAGACGCGGTGGGGCCAGGTGCCGTCCTCGAGTTGTGTCTCGACGTAGAACCGGGCGCTTCGGCGGTGCCACTCCTCCAGACCGAGGTCGGCACGTCGGTCGGCAGCGAGGAGGAACGACGCGATTTCGGCGTCGTCGCGGAACCAGGTGTAGCCGTAACCGCCGGAGTACCTGAAGAAGGGGTCGAACTCGGGGCCGGCAATCCGGGATCCGTTCGAGCCCCGCAGGAGAGCGAGGGTTCGCAGGTCGTCGACCGCGTCGCCGATCGTCCCGTTTCCGACCGTGCTCGAAGTGTCACCAGCGCCCAGAAGTCCCCGCGCCTGGGTCCGGCCGACCTCGAGGATCGTCTCGCGGTCGGAATGGTCGGCGACGCCGGCACGGACCCGTTCGAGGGCCTCGAGCCGGTCGCCGTCGGAGGCGTCCGCGAGGAGCGTCGCGACCGTCGCGCTCGGGTCGTCGCCGGTCAGCGTGACCTCGAGCATCGCGATCGGGCTGAGGGAGGTCTCCTCGTATCGGCCGGCGGCGTCCGGACGGGGAAACTCGACCGGCTCCTCGTCGAGCAGTTCCTCGAAGTTCGGCGGCACCTGTCCCGCGACCTCGAGCGGCGTCGAGGCGGCGACGAAATCGCGTTCGCGGTCGTGATAGATCTCGACGACGTCCTCGTGTCGGAGCTGTCCGGTCCGGCCGACCCGACCCTCGGGGGCGAAACCGAGACAGGCGTGGATCGACGGCTCCGAGGGGCTGTCCGTCCCGTCGGTACCCTCGAGTTCGAAGTGCGTGAGATGTAGTCGGCCGACGGTCACGTCGTGCTGGACGAGCGTGACCGGATCCGAGCTCGGTTCGGAATCGATCCGGTGGACGGTTTCGACGACCGCGGTGTCGCCGACGTAGCGCTGTTGGCCACCCTCGAGCCAGTGGGTTCCGTTACCCAGTTCGACCCCGAACCGGGACTTCTCGATGCCGACGAGCCCCGAGACGGGATAGGAGTAGTCCCTGACCGACCCGTCGGGGGCGACGTGGACGAGCCGATCGTCGAGCCCCGAGAACAGCCCCGACGTCGACCGTCGCTCGCCGGGAAACCGACGAGAGTCGCCCCGCGATCGCTTGACGTCGTTCAGGGCGCTGTGAAGTTTCATCGTGGAACCCGATACGACCTCCACCGTCTAAAATTTGTTGTAAAATGTATTCTCACTTTTCACCGATGGCGAAGCCGCCGTCGTCCGTGGAATCGACGGTCGGTCCGCTCGAGTCGAGCGCGAATCTTTTTCAGCCGTCGCTGCAATTCTTGCAACACTAACTACTCATGGACACTGACGGCCTCGCCGGACTACTCGAGCAATTCGGCCTCTCGGAAAAGGAGATCGACACGTATCTCGCCATCCTGGATCACGGGGAATCGAAGGCGAGCACGATCGCGGACGCCGCCGACGTGTCGAAGCGGTACGTCTACAGCATCAGCGAAGAACTCGAGGAACGGGGGTTCGTCGAGGTCGACGACCACGCGGTACCGACGGTCATCCGGCCGGTCCAACCGGAGACGGTCGTCCAGCGGCTCACCCGCAGCGTCGAGCAGATGGAGCCGGAACTGGAGTCGCGGTACACGCGGACCGAACGCACCGGGGAGCAGTTCGAGGTGATCAAGTCCCGACAGACGGTCCTCAAGCGCATCGAAGAGTTGCTGCGAAACGCCGAAACCGAGGTGACGCTGTCGTTGCCCGCGTCGATACTCCCGCAGATCCGGTCGACGCTCGAGGAGACCGTCGAACGGGACGTCCTCGTCCTCCTGCTCGTCGGGACGGCCGACGGCGAGCGGATCGATACTGCGTCGCTCGCCGGGACGGCGAGTACTGTCCGGACCTGGGACGCACTCGTCCCGACGATGTTGACGGTCGATCGAGTTCACGGGCTGTTGGCTCCGAACCAGATCCTTACGAGTTCCACGAGCGATACGCGTGCGATCGCCCTCTCACAGGAACAACTCGTCCCCGTACTCACTGGTTCCTTCCTGGCGAACTACTGGCCGATCGCGGAGGAGCGATACGTCAGGTCGCCGGCGGAGTTGCCGGGAACGTACGACGGATTCCGGCACGCAGTCTTCCAGATCGCGCTCCACCGGACGAGCGACACCCGGCTCGAGGCGACCGTCGAGGGGGCGCCGGTCGCCGACCGGGACCTGCCGACACGACTCTCTGGCGAGGTCGTCGACGTCCGACAGAGCCTGGTCCGGCCCGTCTCGTCGACCGTTCCCATCGAGAACGCGTTCGAGATCCAGGTCGACGGCGACCGCTACAGCATCGGCGGGAGCGGCGCGTTCCTCGAGGACTTCGAGGCGGAGTCGGTGACGCTTCGTCGGCTTGAGGACGGAGAGTAGTCCTCCTTTACTTTGCAGTGAGTAAACTTCATGGGACGAGGGGGAGAACGTCCGGCGTAATGACTGGACGGAGTAGTTACGATCGAACGCGGCCTCGTGCCGCGTCGAACGCCACGACGGAGGGAGGGTCGCGACGATGACCGACGCACGCGCGGTTCGGGATCGGATCGCCGAGGGCGGCGTCGTCGCCGTTCTCCGGGGTGTCGGCGAGGACGATATCGTCCCCGTCGCTCGAGCGCTCCACGAGGGGGACGTCGCCGCGATCGAGATCACGGCCGACGGCGACTTCGCTCGAGAGAAGATGGCCGCGGTCTCGCGCGAGCTGGCCGATACCGACGCCGTGGTCGGAGCCGGCACCGTGCTCGACGCCGCGACTGCGGAATCGATGATCGACGCGGGCGCGGAGTTCGTGGTCTCGCCGCACCTGGACGTCGACGTCGTCCGTACCTGTAACCGTCACGGCGTTCTCGCCGCGCCCGGCATCATGACGCCGACCGAGGCCGTAACCGCGATGGAGGCCGGAGCGGACGTACTCAAACTGTTCCCGGCCTCTACCGTCGGCCCCGGACACATCGGCGCGATCAAGGGCCCGCTCGGGGATGTCGACGTGATTCCGACCGGCGGTATCTCGGCGGAAAACGCCGGCGAATACCTCGAGGCGGGAGCGCTCGCGGTCGGTGCTGGCAGTGCAATCGTCGACGACGAGGCGATCGCCGACGGCGACATGGACCGCGTTCGGGAGTCGGCTGCTACCTTCGTCGAGGCGGTCGACGAAGCGCGAACCGAGTGAGTCCGGTCAGTCCCCGGTCATCCGACCTCATTTTCCTGCCGATCGCTTCCGCCTCGAGCGGTCCGACCGTCGATCGTCGTCGCGATCCCCGGCCGATCAGAATGTTCTACAATTTACTACTAAGGGGGTAAATACTTTAGCCACCCGGTGCGTTGGTCCGGGTATGAAAGCGATCGCTGTCGAACCAGGCGCCGGCGAGCCGACGCTCGTCGAGCGGCCACAGCCCGAGCCAGGTACGGGCGAGGCGCTGGTGCGAACGCTGCGGGTGGGCGTCGACGGGACCGACCACGAAGTCATCGCGGGACACCACGGTGAACTCCCCCCGGGCGAGGAACGACTCGTCCTGGGCCACGAAGCGGTCGGCGTCGTCGCCGATCCGAACGGGACCGACCTCGAGGAGGGGGAGATCGTCGTCCCGACGGTTCGCCGACCGCCCGCGGGCGGGACCAACGAGTACTTCGAGCGGGGCGAGCCGGACATGGCCCCCGAAGGCGAGTACGTCGAGCGCGGGATCGTCGGCGAACACGGGTTCATGTCCGAGTACTTCACCAGTCCCGCGGAATACCTCGTTTCGATCCCCGAGGAACTCGCGGCGCTTGGCTTCCTCGTCGAGCCGATCAGCATCTCCGAGAAGGCCTTCGAGCACGCCTTCGCCTCGCGGTCGGCGTTCGACTGGAACCCCGAGTCCGCCCTCGTGCTCGGGAACGGCTCCCTCGGGCTGCTCACGCTGGCGATGCTCGAGAAGGTCTACGAGTTCGACCGGACGTACTGCCTCGGGCGGCGGGACCGGCCCGACCCCACGATCGACATCATCGAGGCCCTGGGGGCGACGTACGTCGACTCGCGGGAGACGCCGGTCTCCGAGGTCCCCGACGCGTACGAGGCCGTCGACTTCGTCTACGAGGCGACGGGATACGCGAAACACGCCGTCGAGACGGTCGACGCGCTCGCACCGAACGGCGTCGGCGCGCTGCTGGGCGTCCCCGAACCCTGGGAATTCGAGGTCGACGGCGGTCACCTCCACCGCGAGATGGTCCTGCACAACAAGGCGCTGGTCGGCACGGTCAATTCCCACCGCGGCCAGTTCGAATCGGCCGTCGACACGCTTTCCCAGCTTCCCGACTGGTTCACCGACGACCTCGTGACCGGGGTCTACGGCCTCGAGGAGTACGACGCGGCGTTCGAAACCGGTGACGAGGTCGTGAAGACGGCCGTCGAGTTCGCCTCGCTGTAGTCGGCGCGTCTCGAGTCGACGACCGGCCCGTGATGAAAACAATTACTTCCTTTGCGAGTAGTGATTTTTCCCATGGGAGTCGATTACTCGAAGCTACGCGATCCGAACGCGGAATACACGATGCGGGATCTGTCGGCGGAGACGATGAACGTGACCCGCGAGCGCGGGGGCGGTCGGGACGTCGAGATCACGGACGTCCAGACGACGATGGTCGACGGTAACTTCCCGTGGACCCTCGTCCGAATTTACACCGATGCGGGGATCGTCGGCACGGGCGAGGCCTACTGGGGCGCGGGCGCGCCGGAACTCATCGAACGGATGGCGCCGTTCCTCCGGGGCGAGAATCCCCTCGACATCGATCGCCTCACGGAGCATCTCGTCCAGAAGATGTCCGGCGAGGGGTCGATCGGCGGCGTCACCGTCACCGCGATTTCGGGCATCGAGGTCGCACTGCACGATCTGGCGGGCAAAATCCTCGAGGTGCCGGCCTACCAGTTGCTCGGCGGGAAGTACCGCGACGAGGTCCGGGTCTACTGTGACTGCCACACCGAAGAGGAAGCGGACCCGATCGCCTGCGCCGACGAGGCCGAACGCGTCGTCACCGAACTCGGCTACGACGCCCTGAAGTTCGACCTCGACGTCCCTTCCGGCCACGAGAAAGACCGTGCGAACCGCCACCTCAGGGAGCCAGAAATCGAGCACAAGGCCTCGATCGTCGAGGCCGTCACCCAGCGCGTCGGCTCCCGGGCCGACGTCGCCTTCGACTGTCACTGGACCTTCTCTGGTGGCTCCGCGAAACGCCTCGCGAAGCGCCTCGAGGAGTACGACGTCTGGTGGCTCGAGGACCCGGTGCCGCCGGAGAATCACGACGTCCAGCGGGAAGTGACCCAGTCGACGACGACGCCGATCACGGTCGGCGAGAACGTCTACCGCAAGCACGGTCAGCGCCGCCTGCTCGAGGAGCAGGCGGTCGACATCATTGCACCGGACATGCCGAAGGTCGGCGGGATGCGCGAGACCCGGAAGATCGCGGATCTGGCGGATCTGTACTACGTCCCGGTCGCGATGCACAACGTCGCCTCGCCGGTCGCGACGATGGCGAGCGCCCACGTCGGCGCGGCGATCCCGAACTCGCTGGCCGTCGAGTACCACTCCTACGAACTCGGCTGGTGGTCGGATCTCGTCGAGGAGGACATCATCGAGGACGGCTACATCGAGGTTCCCGAGGAGCCCGGCCTCGGTGTGACCCTCGACCTGGACGCGGTCGAGGAGCACATGGTCGAAGGTGAGGAGTTGTTCGACGAAGCATAGCTTCGTCGAGCCAGCAAATCTCTGATTTGCGCTGTTAGGATACCTCTCACCGCCTGAACAGCGTCTCTACGTGACCCGGGTCGAAGTTCTCCGGGGACACGTCGCCGTCGACCTCGAGCGCCCGCGAGAGGTACGTCGCGCTGTTTATCAGGCCGAGGTGGGAGAACGCCTGCGGAAAGTTCCCCAGGAGTTCGCCGGTATCGGGGTCGACCTTCTCGGAGTAGAGCCCCAGGGGGCTTGCGTACTCGAGCACCGACTCGAAGTACTCCCTGGCTCGCTCGAGGCGGTTCGAGAGGACGAGCGCGTCGATCAACCAGAACGAGCACAGCAGGAACGGCTCCTCCTCGTCCTCGCGGACTTCGCTGTCGACGAACCTGACGACGAGGCCGTCGTCGGTCGTCAGTCGCTCGAGGACGGCGTCGATCGTCGACTGGACGCGGTCGTCTTCCGGCGGCAGGAACTCGTAGATCGGGAGCAACAGCGCGGTCGCGTCCAGGGCCTCCTCGCTGCCGAAGTACTGGACGAAGCTTCCGGCCGACTCGCTGTACCCGCGTTCCTCGATCGCCTCGCGGACCGCCGCCCGGCTGTCCTTCCACTCCTCGAGCGGGGCCTCGAGGTCGTTTTCCCGCGCGAGCACGATCCCCCGGTCGAGCGCGACCCAGCACAGCAGTTTCGAGTGAAGGAAGTGTCGCTGCTCCTCGCGGAACTCCCAGATGCCGGCGTCGCGCTCGTCCCAGTGGGCACAGACGTAGTCGACGATGTCGCGGAGCGCGTCCCAGTCGTCCTCGATCGGGACCGAGACGTCGAACTGGACCGTCTCGTAAAGGGCCTGGACGATCGTCCCGTAGACGTCGAGTTGTTGTTGCGGAGCCGCGGCGTTCCCGACACGGACGGGACCCGTATCGCGGTACCCCGAGAGGTGCTCGAGGGTTTGCTCGGCGACCGCGTCGCCGGTTTCACCGTGCAGACTGTAGAGAGGCTGGATCTCGTCGGGGTCCGTGCGGGCGACGTCGGCGAACCAGTCGAAGTACTCCCGACCCTCCCGTTCGTGGCCCGTATCGTGTAACGCCTGGACGGTGAACTTTGCGTCCCGGATCCAGTTGTACCGGTAGTCCCAGGTCCGGTCGGAGCCGATCTTCTCGGGGATCGACGTCGTCGCCGCCGCCGGGATCGCCCCCGTCTCGTGGTGGATCAGCAGTTTCAGGACGAGTTCCGACCGGACGACGGCCTCGTACCACCGCTCGGGCATCGTTCCGGGCGCGCCGTCGCGGGTGCCGAGCCAGTCGCGCCAGTAGCGTTTCGTCCCGTCGAGGCAAGCCCCGAGGTCGATCGACGAAAGCGGCCCCCGGCCGCCGTACTGGATGCCGGTCCACCAGCGATCGCCGGCCGCGAGCGAGACGGTGCCGGAGACGGTCGCGTCCGACTCCGAGACCGTGAGGTCGTCGAGCGGCGATTCCGAACCCGTGTACAGGAACAGCGACCGGTCGTCGCCACGGGCGACGACGCCGTCCGCGACTCGCTCGAACGTCGGCGTCACCCGGGCGTAGTCGAACCGGGGCGCGAACTCGAGGCCGAACTCGACATCGCCCCGGTCGCACTCGAGCAGCCGGTAGATCGCCTGCTGGAACCGATTGGCGTCGCCCTCGTGGTCGAAGTCGAACGCGTAGTCGTGGCCGTCGTCCCGACCGCGCCCGGAACCGGCCTCGCGTCCGTTCCGGATCGGCATGAAATCGGTCACCGTCGCCTGACCGCGTTCGGTCTCGAAGGTCGTCTCGAGGACGTTCGTCCGGTCGACGTAGCGGTGGTTCGACTCGTGGGCCGCCGTCGGGGAGACGGCGAAGTGACCGCCGCGGTCGACGTCGAGGACCCGGGCGAAGACGCTCGCGTCCTCGAGGTGCGGGAAGCAACACCAGTCGATCGAGCCGGTCCTGCTGACGAGCGCGCAGCGGTCGTCGTTGCCGATGACGCCGTAGTCGCGAAGCGGTGGGTAGTCCATCTGGAACGATCGCTCGGACGTGGGGTGGAGCTACGGGAGCGGTCGAACGGCGATTCCTCGGCCGGCGTGTGTCAGTGCCCGATACGTCGGGGGCTCGAGCCAATAAGCGTCGGCCGGCAGCGGCCGGGAGTACGAGTCACGGCGACGGTCCGCGATCCCTCGTGGGTCTCGGGGTCCTCGAGGGGGAGGCCCGCGCTCGAGGGACGTGAACCGCCGGTTCCCCTCGAGTTCGGCTGGCGGAACGCCGTCGTGGTTGGCGGTCGCCCCACAATTCGACGGGATGGCCGTGCTGGCCTCGGTTTTATAGCACTGCTCGGGGTGGAAGCGCGCGTGACGCAGACTCCGATCGACACCACACGTCGCGGATTGCTCCGGGCCGCTGCCGTCGGGTTCGGAATCGTCGGCTCCGGCACGGCGGTCGCCAGTGGAGCCGCACAGGACGACGACGAAGGCGAGGACGCAAGCGAAGGGCGCTACGTCGACGTCTACGAGTCGATCATCGACGAGGTCGTCCTCGTCTCCGTCTCGGGGATGGACGGGCCGGGTCCCGGCGGACTCGGTTCCGGGTTCGTCGTCGACGACCACGTCGTCACGAACGCACACGTCGTCCGGGACGCGGACGACGTCGAACTCCAGTTCACCGACGAGCAGTGGCGAACCGCCACGGTCCTCGGAACCGACGAGTACAGCGACCTCGCCGTCCTCGAGGTCGACGACTTCCCGGACGTCGTCGACGGGCTCTCGCTGGCCGACGAGCGGCCGGCGGTCGGACAGGAAGTCGTCGCGCTGGGCAACCCGCTCGGACTCGACGCCTCGATCACCCAGGGGATCGTCAGCGGGGTCGATCGCTCGCTGCCGAGCCCCACCGGGTTCTCCATCCCCGCAGCGATCCAGACGGACGCGCCCGTCAACCCGGGCAACAGCGGCGGCCCACTTGTCGACCTCGAGGGGTCGGTGCTGGGCGTGGTCTTCGCCGGGGCCGGACAGACCATCGGGTTCGCGATCTCCTCCCAACTGGCCGCGCGGGTGGTGCCGGCGCTCGCCGCGGACGGGGAGTACCGCCACTCCTACGTCGGCGTCGGGGTCGACCCCGTCGATCCGCGTATCGCCGAGGCAAACGGGCTGGACGAGCCGCGGGGGGTCCTCGTCCGCGAGGTCAGGCCAGATGGGCCGGCCAGTGGCGTGCTCGAGCCGGCCGACGAGGTGGCGACCGTCGACGGGGTGCCGGTTCCCGCAGGCGGCGACGTGATCGTCGCCATCGACGACGAGGAGATTCCAAACGAGGAACGACTCGCGTCGTACCTGGCCCTCGAGACGTCCCCGGAGGAGACGATCGAGGTCGACGTCGTTCGCGACGGCGAGCGAGAGACGGTCGAGTTAACCCTCGAGGAACGACCGCCGGTAGAGGGCCCCTGAGAGTCGTCAGCCGCCGGTTTTCGCGCTCTCCTCTGGTTCCTCTTCCGCGTCCTCGAGGTCCTCGATCTCCTCGTCCCGCGGCGCGTTCTGTGTCCCGAGGTCGCCGCCGTCGACCTCGTCCGGATCACGGTCGATCCGCTCGAGTTCGTCCTCGATTTCGGCCTCCCGTTCCGCCTCGCGTTCGCTGGTTCTGTCGCTGTCGTCTTCGGCCATGACACCGGTCGTTCGTCGTCCAGCGACGTGGGCCTCCGGCCGTCGAGTGCAACGTCGATCCAGCCGAACGGCCCCGTCTCGGGTCTCGTCTCGAGTTCCGATCGAACTAACCGTCCAGCCGACACGAAAGACAGATAAAAGGCCCCGCGTTGTGAACACATAGATATGGACGTTCCGTACGACCTCACCTCGTACGTCAGGGTGTTGAAGATGGCGACGACACCCACGACGAACGAGTTCCTTCAGGTGTCGAAGATCGCCGGTGCTGGCATCCTGCTCGTCGGGTTGATGGGATTCCTCATCGGCGCGATAATGCTCGTGCTGACCGGTGGTGGCATCTGATGGGAATCTACGCAGTCAAGACCACCGCGAGCCAGGAACGCACCGTCGCGGACATGATCATCAACCGCGAGGAGCCCGAGATCCACGCCGCGCTCGCGCCGGACTCGCTTACCTCCTACGTGATGGTCGAGTCCGACGGCGACGCGGTCCTTCAGCGCGTCCTCGAGGACATCCCCCACGCCCGGAGCATCGTCCCCGGCGAGTCCGACATTTCGGAAGTCGAGCACTTCCTCTCGCCGAAGCCGGACGTCGAGGGGATCGCCGAGGGCGACATCGTGGAACTCATCGCCGGCCCGTTCAAGGGCGAGAAGGCACAGGTCCAGCGCATCGACGAGGGCAAGGATCAGGTGACCGTCGAACTGTACGAAGCGACGGTCCCGATTCCGGTGACCGTTCGGGGCGACCAGATTCGCGTCCTCGATTCCGACGAGCGGTAACTCCCGTTTAGCCCACGGCTAGCCGGTTCGGCACCCGACTCGAGGCTGCTCGAACGACACCTATCGGCAGTCTCTTCTCGAATGTGCTCGGTGTTCATCGCGAACGGGCGAGTAGAAAAGCGAGAGCCGAACGCACGCTCGAGACGGACACAGACGCAACTGCTCGAGGGTCAGCCTTCGCGTTTCAGTTCGGTCGCGATCGTTTCCATGTTCGCTTCGGACTCGATCTCGTCTAAGAGTTCCTCGCGCTCGCGGACGTCCTCCGCGTCGGCCCCGTAGGCCCGGACGTACTCCGCCCGGCTGTGTTCGTTGAACGCGTGGCGGATCGCCAGGTAGCCGTCCGGAACGACGGTGCCACAGACCTTGCACTCCCGACGCTCGTGTTCGGTCGCCTGATGGACCACGGCCGACTCGACGTCGGCGAACACCTCCCCGCAGCCGTCGATTCCGCATTCCCAGGCCATTTGGGGGTAGTCGGTGGGCCGACCTAATGGTCTTTTCGTCGTTACCTCGCGTCGATATAACCGTTCGAGTCAGCGTGGACAACCCCTCGTCGTCGGGGGTCCACTCGAGTGGGCCGGAATCCCGGAATCAGAACGAATAACTCGCCCGTCCCGTTATCGTCCCGTGTGAGCGAGAGCGATGGCGACGGTGACGGCGGTCCCGGTGTCGGCGTCGATGACGAAAGCGAAGTCGGCGACGGCGACGCCGTCTCGCGCGTCGACTGTCACGTGAAAGTGCTCGACGACGAGGTCGTGGCGCGGGCCGAGCAGGCGGGCCTCGACGCGATCGTCTACGCTCCACACTTCACCCGACTCCCGGAAATTCGGCGCGAAGCCGAGCGCTACTCGACCGACGACTTGCTGGTCGTGCCCGCCCGGGAGGTCTTCACCGGCCCCTGGTACGAACGCAAACACGTCCTCGCGATCGGCCTCGAGGAGCCGGTTCCCGACTTCATCCCGCTCGAGACCGCGATGGACGAGTTCGAACGCCAGGACGCGACGGTACTCGCCCCTCACCCCGAGTTCGCCAACGTGAGCGTCACCGCGTCCGACGTTCATCGGTACGCGGACCGGATCGACGCGCTCGAGATCTTCAACCCGAAACACCTCCCGCTGCACAACCGACAGGCCCGCGAGATCGCCGAATCGGTCGACCTACCGCCGTTTACCTCCTCCTACGCCCACCTGCCGCGAACGGTCGGGGTCTCGCATACGACCTTCGACGTCCCGATCGAGACGGAGGCGGACCTCCGGGCCGCCCTCGAGGACGGCCTCGCGCGGCGGATCGTCTACCGGAACGGGCTCGATCGGTGGGCGACGACCGCGGGCGAACTCGGTCACCTCGCCTACGAGAACACCTGGAAGAAGGTGGATCGGCTCTTCCTGTCGGGGATCGAGCCGACTCATCCCCGACACATCGCCTACGACGGGCGGTTCGAAGACGTCGCGGTGTACTGAGTCCCCCGTTTCGGTCGACTCGAGCGCTCGTTACCCATCATCTCCTTTCTCCGCTCCGTCCGACCGGACCGCTTGCAGCGTCGCCGCCATGCGATCCCAGTGGCTGCCCTGCCAGAAGTATTGGCCGCAGTCTACGCATCGCCAGAGGTCGGACGGGCGGTCACGATCTGCCTCCGTTCCGTCACCCGTTCCGTTCCCGCTCGAGTCGGCCCCTCGCGAGCCTGGTCCCGGAACGTAGTCGGGAAGGTCGTCTACGGCGTCCGGATCGACTCGCTCGAGCGGACCGTTGCACCGACCGCAAAACCGTGGTTCGGCCGCGATATCGAGGGGAACGCCGGCCGTCGCCAGCTCCACCAGCTGGGCCTCGACCTCGTGGGCCTCGAGGAGGATCGACCCCGGGGAGTCGGCCGTCCGGTTCGCGAGCGCGACGTCGCGGGTGACGACTGTCCGGTCCTCGTCTTCGGCGACGACCACCACGGCGTCGTCGCCCTCGAGATCCCGGCCCCGCTCGCCGGCGTAGGCGGTGTCGTGATTACACAGCCGCAAATAGGGGACGAGCCCGCCACACATGACGTCGAGGAGGAGCCGCATCAGTGCAGGAAAGCCCGCAGGTCCTCGAGGTCCCAGGTGTTGATCACGTCCGCGGGGTCGGCCCATCCGCGTCGGGCCGTGTGGACGCCCCAGCGGACGTACTCGAGGGTCGCCGGCCGGTGAGCGTCGGTGTTGATCGCGATCGGCGCGCCCTCCTCGACGGCGGCCTGGACGGCGCTCCCCCACAGGTCGAGTCGGCGGGGATTGCTGTTGACCTCGAGGGCGGTGCTATGGGCGGCCGCGGCCCGGCCGAGTTCGGCGGCGTCGAACTCGAGGCCGGAGCGCTCGTTGAGCAATCGGCCGCTGGGGTGGCCCAGCACGTCGATCGCGGGGTTCTCGATCGCGCGGACGAGTCGCTCGGTCGCCGTCTCGGCGTCCTGGTCGAGCGCGCTGTGGGGCGAGGCGACGACGACGTCGAGCGCGTCGACGACGTCGTCCCCGAGATCGATCTCCCCGGTCGCGTCGACGTTAGCCTCGATCCCCGCGAAGACCTCGAGGTCGCTGTCCTCGGCGGCCTCGCGGACCACCTCGACCTGCTTCAGGATCTCCTCGTCGGAGAGCCCCATGTCGCCGACGACGCCCGGCCCTTCGGCGTGGTCCGCGATCCCGAAGTAGTCGTAGCCGTGTTCCTCGGCGCCCGCGATCATCTCCGCGACGGTGTTGTTCCCGTCGGACCACTCGGTGTGGGTGTGGAGATCGCCCCGGACGTCCTCGCGAGTAACCAGTTCCGGCAGGTCCCCGTTCTCGGCGGCCTCGATCTCGCCGCGGTCCTCGCGGAGTTCCGGCGGGATCCAGGGGAGCCCGAGGGCCTCGTACATCCCTTCCTCGGTTTCGCCCGCGACGCGGTCGCCGACGCGTTGGCCCTCCTCGGCGTCCTCGAGGTCGCTGACGTCGAAGGCGCCGTACTCGTTCAGTTTCATCCCGCGGTCGATCGCGTAGTTGCGCAGGGTGACGTTGTGGTCCTTGCTCCCGGTGAAATACTGCAGGGCGGAGCCGAACTCCTCGGGTGCGACAACCCGGAGGTCGATCCGAATTTCGCCGACCCGGACGCTGGCCTTCGCGGGTCCGGACTCGATCTCGCCGTCGACGGAGTCCCAGTCGACGAACCGTTCGACGACCGCTTCCGGGGAGTCCGTCGCCGCGAGCACGTCCACGTCGCCGATCGTCTCGCGCCACCGGCGGATCGAGCCCGCGACTTCACAGCGATCGACTTCCTCGAGGGATTCGAGGAAGGCGAGTACGTCGTCGGCGAGCGGGCGTCCCTCGCCGAGCAGGTAGCGCTGGCCGACCTGGCGGGCGAACTCGAGGTTGTCCCGGATGTTCTGCTCGGTCTTGGGGCCGAACCCCTTGACTTCCTGGATCTCGCCGTTCTCGGCGGCCTCTTCGAGGTCGTCTAAGGTCTCGATCCCGAGTTCGCGGTACAGTTTGCCGGCCGTCTTCGGGCCGACGCCCTCGACGCGGGTGATGTCGGCGATGTCGATCGGCAACTCGGCGCGCAGTTCCTCGAGTTCGTCGATCGACCCGGTCTCGACGTACTCGACGATCTTCGAGGCGATGGCGTCGCCGACGCCGTCGATGTCCTCGATGGCGTCGCGGTCGCCCTCGGCGACGTAGTCGGCGATCGGCGTCGGGTGCGAGCGGACGTTTTCGGCCGCGCGCCGGTACGCCCGGGGTTTGTACTCGACGTCGTCGGCCTCGAGCAGGTCGGCGAACTCCTCGAACCGGCCGGCGATTTCGGCGTTGGTCGCCATCGGTATCACCGACCCCTCCGTTTGCCCTGATCGTCGTCCTGACCCAGGGCTTTCTTCAGGAACGACATCCAGCGTTTGCGATCCTGGGCCTGCTTTGCCTTCTGCTCGCGCTCGATGTCGGTCGGCCCCAGGCTCTCCAGGGCGTTCAGCGCGCGGTCGATCCCGATGATGCTGCCGGCGAGTTCCTCGCCCCTCTCGCGGGAGATATCCCCCTCTTCGATCCGCTCGAGGCGCTCGAGCCGTTCGCGTCGCAGGTTCCGTTTGGCCTGCTCGACGCGGTCGCGCTCCCCGGGCGGGACCGTCTCGCGGCGCTTGATCTCGAAGACGAAGGTTCGGAGATCGATCTCCTCGCCCTGGACCTCGATGGTCTCCGGGATGTCCGCGCCGACGGTCGCGCCCTCACGCTCGACGCGCTCGAGCAGTTGCTTGCGCTCGTACTCTTGCACGCCTCGATATGGGGTCCGGGGAGCCAAAAGTGTACAGTCCGTCGAGCGCTACCGGCGGGCGCTGGATGTCCCCGAGTGTCGGCTCTCGCCGGCCGTTACCGGACCCGATGGCCGTCGACCCCGAGTCCTGAGACGGAACCCCAAATCCCTTGACGACTCCCCCCTTACCTCAGCCCAATGGCCCAGTGCGACGTGTGTGGGAAAGACGACAATATGCCGTACAACTGTCGGCACTGCGGCGGCACCTACTGTGCCGACCATCGGCTCCCGGAGAACCACAACTGCTCCGGGCTCGAGAACTGGAACGACCCCAGCGGCGTCTTCGGGAGCGGCTTCGACGACAGCGTCCAGACCGGAAGCAGCTCGGGGACGTCGAAATCGACGGCAGCGAAGGCGCTCGATAAACTGCCGATCGACACGGGTCCCGGCGGCCCGCTGGCGTACTTCCGCGGGAACATGACGTATACCCTTCTGGCGGTGATGTGGGTCACGTTCCTGCTCCAGTGGGTCACGCTCCTGGTCGGGGGTGCAGTCGTCCACCGGACGCTGTTCATCCTGTCGCCACAGAACCCAGAGTACGTCTGGACGTGGGTAACGTCCGTCTTCGCCCACGATCCGAGCAACATCTTCCACATCGTCTTCAACAGCATCGTGATATTCTTCTTCGGCCCCATCGTCGAGCGCTACGTCGGGTCGAAGAAGTTCGCGATCCTGTTCGTCGTCAGCGGCGCGCTCGCCGGCCTCGCACAGACGGCGATCCAGATCGGGCAGGGGTACGCGGCGATACCGGGCATCGGCGGCGTTCTCGGCGCCAGCGGTGCCGCACTGGCGATCATGGGCGTCATCACCATCCTGAACCCGAACCTCCGGGTCTACCTGATGTTCATGATCCCGATGCCGCTCTGGGTGCTGACCGCCGGTATCGCCGTCGTCAGCGTCTTCTTCGTCGGCGTCGGCGGCGGTGGAAACATCGCCCACGCGGCCCACCTCGTCGGGCTGCTCGTCGGACTCGGCTACGGCGAGTACATCAAGCGAACGAAAAACGTCCGTACGCCGAACCAGTTCCAGTTGGGCGGCGGACCGGGCGGCCCCGGTGGACCGGGTGGGCCCGGCGGTCCCGGTGGCGGTCGCCGCCGCTTCTGACCCGTTGGCACCGGGCCGGTCGCCGCTCGCCAGCCGCCGCTTACCGCTCGTTCGTTCGCTCGTTCGCTCGTTCGCTCGTTCGCAACCCGACCACTGATTTTCCCGCACCGTCAACGCTGCTCCTATGAGCGCACCCCGTTCCGACCTCGCTCCCGAACCCGGCCTCTCCCGCCGGGAGATGGAACGCCTCCAGCGGGAGATCGCCGACGCCGCCGTCTTCGAGGACGACTTCCCGTTCGATCCGGCCGCAATAACGAACCCGCTCGAGGCCAGCGCGAACGCGGCCGCTTCCGACCTCGAGACCCCGGAGGCCGCCGAGCGCGCTGACCCGCCGATCGTCGCCGGCGTCGACCAGTCGTTTCTCGACGACGACCGGGCGCTTTCCGCCGTCGTCGCGACTCGCGCCGGCGAGGTGATCGAACGCGTCCACGCGGTCACTCCCCTCGAGATCCCCTACGTTCCCGGGCTGCTCGCGTTCCGCGAGGGCGGGCCGATCCTGGCGGCGCTCGAGGAGTTGTCGGTCTCCCCCGACATCCTGTTGTTCGACGGCAGCGGCCGCATCCACTTCCGGCAGGCCGGCATCGCCACCCATATCGGCGTCGTCCGGGACGTGCCGAGCGTCGGCGTCGCGAAGAGCCTGCTGTGCGGGGAGCCGGCAGCGGAGACCGAGAACCTTCCGGCCGGAACGCGGGTGCCCATCGAGGCCGACTCGAGCGTCGACGCGCCCGACGGGACGCTGCTGGGCTATGCTCTCCAGACCCGCCAGTACGACTCGCCGGACCGCTACATCAACCCCCTGTACGTCAGCCCTGGCCACCGTGTCGGACCGGAGACGGCCGCCGACGTGGTCGAGGCGCTGGCAACGAGCTACAAACTGCCCGAACCAGTTCGGCTGGCCGACAGCTACGCCGAGGAGGCGAAGTCACTCGTCGAGCCGGAAACCGATCACGAGAACTGACGGTACGCTCTGCGCGACAAACCGTCGATACTTAGGTATCGTCTCACGAACGGATCGCACATGGCTACCGCTGACGACGAGGGCACCGACGGAGCCGCCGATTCCGTCGGCGACGATTCGGAGGGTGCGACGGCGACGACCGACTCCGACGACCGCTACACCCGGAAACAGTCCGTCCTGATCACCGGCTGCTCCTCGGGGATCGGCCGTGCGACCGCCGAAGCGTTCCTCGAGTCGAACTGGCAGGTGTTCGCCACGGCGCGGGACCCGGCCGACATCGAGGATCTCGAGGACGCCGGCTGTACGACGCTCGAACTCGACGTCACCGACCCGGACCAGGTCGCGCGGGCCGTCGAGCGCACGGTCGAGATCGGGGGCGCGATCGACTGCGTCGTGAACAACGCCGGCTACGCCCAGATGGGGCCGCTCGAGGACGTCTCGACGGCCGATCTCCACCGGCAGTTCGACGTCAACGTCTACGGCCCCCACCGGCTCGTCCGCGCTGCCCTGCCACACATGCGCGCCCAGGGCGCGGGCCGGATCATCAACGTCTCGAGCGTCGCCGGCCGTATCTCCATGCCCGGATCCGGCGCGTACTCGGGCTCGAAGTTCGCCCTCGAGGCGATGAGCGACTCCCTGCGGGCGGAAGTCGAGGAGTTCGGGGTCGACGTGGTCGTCGTCGAGCCCGGGCCGGTCGAGACCGACTTCACGGACCGCGTCGACGAGGAGCTACCCGAATCGGAGCGGACCCCGGCCTACGAGACGCTCTACGAGCTGTACGACGAGATGCAGTTGATCGGCGGCGGCGCGGGCGGCCCGTTCGCGTCGGAACCCGAAGACGTCGCGGAGGCGATCCTGACCGCGAGCACGACGCCGGATCCGCCGGCCCGCTATCCGGTCGGGCCGCTCGCGCAGTACGGCGTCTACGCCCAGTACCTGCCGGATCGCCTGCGCGACGCGGGCTACGCGCTCCTTCGCAAACTCGTCTGACGGATGCCGCTGTCCGGGCCGGTGCTGGTCCGTCGCCCCGTTTCCAGCCGGAACGAGAGTCTCCTCCACCGATCCGCGACGCCCACCGTGTGATCGTTTCGACCGAGAACCGTTCCGCTGGTCCGGCGACGCCCTCCCGGCCGTTTGGACCTTCTGGACGCCGTCTCCCCCGTCTGAATCGCCGTTTTTCCCGCTCGAGACTGAGCTCCGGTGCTGCCTAGAGCCACCTAGAGCCGGATTTTATACCGTCTCTTATGGGCGTTCCCGCATGACTCTGGAAACCGTGTCGCGGTATACCCCGGCTCACGTCTCCGAAAGCGGTGAACACGCGGTGGTAATCGGAGGGAGTATGGCGGGACTGCTGACGGCCCGCGTTCTGGCAGACGGGTTCGAAGCGGTCACGATCATCGAGCGTGACTCGCTATCCGACCAGCTTCGGACGCGTAAGGGGGTCCCACAGGCCGATCACCCTCACGCCCTGCTGGAGGCTGGCCGGGCCACGCTCGAAGACCTGTTTCCGGGATACGGCGAGGATCTCATTTCGGCCGGCGGGTTAGTGATCGATGCGTTGACCGATTTTCAACACTACGAGAACGGAGACTTCCTCGCCGACGGGTCGACACGATTACCAATGTACGCTGCCAGTCGGCCGCTGTTCGAGTCGATCACCCGGCGGCGTATCTCCGATTTCGACGGGATCGACATCCGGTCGAACTGCCAGTGGATGGACTATCTCGCCGACGACGAAGCAACGAGCGTCGACGGCGTCGTCGTCCGTACCGATGATGGCACACGGGAGGAAATCGCCGCTGACCTGACCGTCGATGCAACCGGCCGGACGAGTCGGACCCCCTCCTGGTTAGAGGAGCACGGGTACGTGCCGCCTTCCACCGAGGAAGTGCGTATCGATATTGCCTACAGCACAGCCCTTTTCGAGCGACCACCGGACGACCGGCGGACGTTCTTCGTGCCAGCCTCCGCGCCGCGCACACGCGGTGGCGCAGTGTTCCCGGTGGAAGCGGATCGCTGGCTGGTGAACATGCACGGCGTCCATGGTGATCATCCGCCGACGGATTTCGAAGGGTTCGCCGAGTTCGCGGGGACCCTCCCTGTCCCCGACCTGAAACGACTCGTAGACACCCAGTCGTGGGTCGGCGAGGAGATCGATCACTACCCCTTCCCATCCAATAGACGGTACCGCTACGCGGAACTCGATCGGTTTCCGAGCGGGCTGGTCGTCATCGGCGACGCAATCACCAGCTTCAACCCGATCTACGGCCAGGGTATGTCGGTCGCCGCCCTAGAGGCCCTCGTACTCCACCACGTGCTGGCGGCAGGCGACCGTACGAATATCGCACTCTCCTTCTTCGAACAGGCCGAAGAAGTCATCGACATCGCGTGGAATATGGCCGTCGGGTCCGACTTCGGGTTTCCGCAAACCACGGGGCCGAAACCCCGGGGCACCGATTTCTTCAACCGATATCTGTCCCGGCTAACCAGCAAAGCACACACCGACGCCGAGTTGCGGGAAGCCTTCTACCGCGTCATCACGATGGAGGTGCCCCCAACCACGCTCCTGCGGCCCGGCATCGTCTGGCAGGTTCTCAAACCTACCCCTTCGGACATCGGTACGGGATTCCCTTCTCGCTCGCGAAAACAGTCGAAGAAAACATCATAGAGGACAGAGAGTATCCGCTGTATAGCCGCTCTCTATTCAGTACGACACCGAACCCCGTCCGTACTCGAGAACTTCATTAGAGCCAGTGATTCCGACAGCGACGGACAGGAAATCGATGCCGTAGACGAACCGGTCACGTGCGGCGACGCGCCGTCAGTCGCCGGCGACAGGCTCGCTCGAGCCGCCGTCGGGGCTGAGGGTCGCGTTCGCGTTCGCGTTCGAACGTTCGTCCGCCGTCGAATCGGCGACGGTCAGATGGCCGCCGGTACACTGCCGAACCAGCCCGCGTCGCTGCAACTCGAGACACCGCCGTTCGATCGTCGCCGGGTGGACGCCGAGTCCGTCGGCGAGTTCGGGGATCGTCGTCGGCTCGGTGTCCGCGATCGTCTCCAGAAGCGTCCTGTCGTCCGGACTGGACCGGTTCGGTTCCGGCTCCGGTTTCGTGGGGTGGTCGTCGGTCGCCATCAGGTGTGTGACGTATTCGCGTGTTCCGGTATCAATCGGCGTCGCCATTCTCAGTTGCTGGGAGTGGTGGTGCCGTTCTCCGGTGGCCATACGGTTGGTGGGTCGAACGACGGTGTAATATACGGGTGCGGCGGCCGAGAGACCGGGAACGGAGCGAGGTCGCTATCCCGCCGCGCTGTCAGAAACCGGCTCCTGTTCGTCGACGCGATCCTCGTCGATGTACTTCTCCTTCCAGGTCCCCCGGGCGAACCAGGCCACGCCGACGATCGCCCCGAGGACGTTACCGACGGCCATGCCGACCCAGATCCCGGTTTCGCCCCAGCCCAGGATGAATACGAGGGTGAAGACGGTACCGACGCGCCCGACCCACAGCGTGATGATCGAGATGACCATCGCGGTCTTCGTGTTGCCGGCCCCGCGGAACGCCCCAAGCATCACCTGCGAGACGCCGATGAAGGCGAACTCGACCGACCGAATCCGGACGTACTCGACCCCGAGGGCGATCGTCTCGGGGGCATCGGGGACGTCCCCGAGGAACACGCTGACGATCGGTTCCGTGAACGCCACGGCGATCACGGCGACCAGCAGCATGACGCCGGCACCCGTCGAGGCGGCGAGCCACGCCGAGCGCGATGCGCGATCCGCCCGATCCGCCCCGAGGTTCTGCCCCACCATCGTGTCGATCGCGCGCCCCAACCCCATCGCCGGCAGGAAGACCAACGAGATCAGCCGGTTGCCCAGCCCGTAGGCCGAGACGACCGGGGGCGAGAACGTGACGACGATCGCGGTCAGGGCGATCATCGCCAGGGCGCTCGTGCTCTGTTCGACCATGCTCGGCGTTCCCAGCCGGACGATGTCCTCGATGAACCCGAAGTCGGGCCGGAGGTGCGCGAGGTCGACCGTGGGGCCCAGTCCGGTCCCGAACAGCAGCCAGAGGCCGATTCCGGTCCCGACTCCGCGAGCGAGGACTGTCGCGAGGGCGGCGCCCTCGATTCCCAGTCCCGTAAAGCCAACTGCGGCGAACAGACTCTCCTCGAGGGCGGTCAACCCGAGCCACGCGAACAGGGGGTTGTCCTGGAACCCGAAGATGAATATCGGGTCGAGAACGACGTTGACGGCGACGGAGACGACCATCACCAGCATCGGCGTCCGAGTGTCGCCGTAGCCCCGCATCAGCGACGAGAAGATGAAGAACCCGAACATCAGCGGGAGGCCGAGGAAGATGACCTCCATGTAGTCCGCCGCCAGTGGGATGACGCTCGCGGAAGTCTCCGGATCGCTGGGCAGGAGTTCGAGCGCCGGCCGCGTGTAGAAGTAGCCGGCGATGCCGAGCAGAATCGAGAGGCCGCCGACGAACGAGACGGTCTGGCCGGCGACCAGCCCTGCCGAGCGGTCGCCGGTCGCGCCGGTATACTGGGCGACGAGGATCGCTCCGGCGGTAGTGAACCCGCCGGCGACGGCGATCAGCAGAAAGATCAGCGGGAACGCGAGGCTGATCGCCCCGACGGCCTCCGCCGAGAGCCGCCCCAGATACAGCGTGTCGACGACGTTGTAGGTGACCTGGAGTAACTGGATGACGACGATCGGCCAGGCCAGGTGAAAGAGCGGCTTCACGAGGCTCCCGCGGGTGATCGAACTCCCGCCGGGAACCGACTTCATGTCGGGATTCGCTTTCGAACCTTCGTCGGGAGCGCCGTCGCTGGGCGTCCCCTCCTCGGCGGACTCGTCGTCCGCGAGGGGGTCCTCGTCGGGGCCGGAGGGTGGTTGCTCTGGACTCATCTCTCACTCTACGGCGTCGGTCCGATGACGTCCGCCGACAGGAAATCCGTGGCACGAACGATCACTGCCAGCAATTGCGTCCTATCGGGGACCGGTCGCGCCTGCTGACTAAGTAGTCAGTTACGGGCGGTAAAGCTCTTTCGAAACGAAGGTCCCTCGAGCCGGGCCGGAGGTGACGACCGGCCGCGACTACCGGAGACAGGCCGCCACGACCTCGAGCATGTCCTCGCCGCGGACCTCCTCGGCGAACAGGGGGACGCGTTTGACGTCGGTGCCCCGGAACAGGTCCTGTGCTTCGGCCAGCGCGGACTGCTGGACGTCCCAGCGTCGCTGGCAGAACTCGCAGTCGTCCAGGTTGGGCTGGAGGAACTCGGCGCCCTCCACGTCGTCGGTGACGTCCGACAGCGGTTCCATCACCCGGTTGACGACGACGGTTCCGACCGGGATCGAGAACTCCTCGAGTTGCTCGCGCAGCCGTTTGGACTCGAAGACGCTCATCTCCTCGGGGATCAGGACGATCCGGAAGTCCGTCCGTGCCGGGTCCTGCAGCGCCGCGCGGAGCCGTTCGATCCGCTCGCGGAGGACCTGCAGGTCCTCGAGGTCGGCCGACTCCTCGGGTTCCGGCTCCTCACCGCCGAACATCCCCTTCATGTTCTCGAACATGCCCCCGATTCGCTGGCGGAACTGGAGGATGCGGCCGACCATCGTATCCATGATCTCGGGCAACTCGAGCAGGCGGAGGGTGTGACCGGTCGGGGCCGTGTCGACGACGACCCGGTCGAACCGTTCGTCGTCCATGTACTCGAGCAGCAGTTGCATCGCGGCGGCTTCGTCCGCACCGGGCATGGAGCCGCCGAACAGCGCGTCCATCGGGGAGTCGTCGCCGAACATCTCGCCGAGGCCGCCGAGGGGGCCGCCGGCTCCCGGTCCCGTTCCCGCTCCGTCGCCGCCCACGAACGCCGCCTCGCCGCGCTCGATCGCCGCTTCGGGGTCGATCTCGGCCCCGTAGAGCGGCACGTCCTCGCGGAGCCGCGCGGGTTCGGCGGGGACGTCGGTCTCGAACGTGTCAGACAGGGAGTGTGCGGGGTCCGTCGAGACGACGAGGGTGCGAACGCCCGAGCGGGCGCTGTCGAGCGCCGTCGCGGCCGCCATCGTCGTCTTCCCGACGCCGCCTTTGCCGCCGTAGAGGACGTAGTCGGGGCCGTCGATCGGCTCGTCGGAGGGCTCGACGTCGATCGTGTCCCGCTCGTCGCCGACCGACTCGGTCGGCGTCACTTCGATGGTGTTGTCGCCGTCAGCGTCCACATCGGTTCCGGTATCCGCCTCCTCGTCGACCGGCTCGACGTCGATTCCGCTCATACCACCCCGTTTTCCGGCCGTACACGAGTATTCGTCGGTCTCGAGTCACTCGCGAAGAGAGAGAGGGACGACGCCCCGAACGTTCACGGGATCCGACCCCTCCGAACGTATACGCCGGTCGCCGACGTGGATCGGGACGGAGACATGACGACGGACTCCCACCCACCGCGGGACTCGGCCGACTGGGACACTCCCGACTGCTGTCCGTTCTGCGGGGCGACACTCCCCGACGGCGGCGGCGGATTTATGGACCACGTCGACGAGACGCCGGTCTGTGACGAACGCTTCCGGGACTGGCTCGAGCGGGTTCGCGAGGACATGGAGGGCGAGTGGGGCGGGTAGCGACCCGCCCGGATCCGCTCACTCGAAGTACGTTGCCAGCCGGTCGGCCGCCTCCTCGACCCGCGGAGTGACCAGGGCAAACCGGATCCAGTCGGACCGGGAGTCGCCGAACGCGGTCCCCGGCATCCCCGCGACGCCCGCCTCGTCGATCAACTCGAAGACGTTCTCGAGCGTCCCGGGGTACTCCTCGAAGCGGGCCATCACGTAGAACGCACCCTCGGGCTCGGTGTAGGACGCTCCCGCGGCATCCAGGGCGTCAGTAAAGGCGTCGACCCGCTCGCGCAGCAGGTCGCGGTTTCGCTCGTAGTAGTCGGGGTCGGTCTCGCGCAGCGCCTGCAGGACGGCGTACTGGGAGGGGCGGCTGCCGGCCACGTTGACGAGCATGTGCCGGCTCTTGGCGTTCTCGACCAGTTCCGGCGGGAAGATCGCGTAGCCGACACGGAATCCGGTGATCGCCAGCGACTTCGAAAAGGCGTTGGTGACGATCCGGTGATCCGACTCGACCTCGAGCGCGCTCGAGAAGTTCCCGGCGAGGTCGAAGTGGTCGTACACCTCGTCGCTCACCAGGACGGCGTCGTACTCCTCGGCGATCGCGACGAGTTCCCGGACCGTCTCCTCGGGGTAGACCGCACCGGTCGGGTTGTTCGGCGAGTTGGCGACGATCGCGGCGGTGTCCTCGCTTGCGGCCTCGCGGACGGCCGCGGGATCGAGCTGACCGGTCTCGTCGGTCGACACGTAGGTCTGGGTGCCCCCGAGCATCGTCGTCTTTCCGGGATAGTAAGGGTAGACGGGGTCGGCGAGGACGATCTCGTCGCCGCGGTCGCGCTCTAGCGCGCGGGCCATCGCGAGGTAGTTGGCCTCGCCGGCCCCGTTCGTGACGACGACCTGTTCGGCGTCTACGCCCCGTCGGGCGGCGATCTCCTCGCGGAGTTCGTGCAGTCCCGGGCTGGGCGGGTACTGGAACGCGTCCGGCTCGAGGTCGGCGTACTCGTGGAGCGCGTCCCGGAGCGCTTCGGGCGGCTCCCAGTCGGGGTTTCCGCTGACCATGTCGATGACGTCTCCCTCCGCCTGCGAGGCGTACTCCATCACGCGGAAGAAAAGCGGCGTCTCGTATTCCATGGGGGTGTCTGGGGGCCGGTCCTACGTCGGTCTTTCCGTTCCCGTTCCCGTTCCCGATACCGCTCCCGTCGGCTCGAGTTCGCGGTCTCCCCTGCAGTCCACGCTTTGACAACGATCCGGCCCGTCCGCTCGCGTATGAACGACGACATCGATCGAGAACTCCCGATGGACGTCGCGGACGCCCTCCGAGAGACGGACGGAACGGTCGCCGTGGCCGAATCCTGTACGGGTGGACTGATCGGCGCGGCCCTCACCGCCATCCCCGGCGCGAGCGACTACTTCCACTCGGGGTCGACCACCTACGCCTACGACGCCAAACGTCGCCGGCTGGGCGTCAGCCGCGAGGCGCTGGACGAACACGGGGCCGTCTCCGAACCCGTCGCGCGCCAGATGGCTCGCGGGGTCCGCGACGTCGCGGACGTTACCTGGGGCGTCTCCACTACGGGGATTGCCGGCCCGACGGGCGGCACCGAGGAGAACCCCGTCGGCACAGTCTACATCGGCGTCGCCTACGCCGGCCCGTGGGGAAGCGAGTCCTCCTACGCGACCGTCTCCCGCTACGAGTTCGACGGCGACCGCGCCGCGGTCCGCGCGAAGACCGTCGACCGTGCGCTCGAGGACCTGCTCGCGGAGCTCGAGCGGGTTCGATCGACGGAGGCAGACGGGGCGGACGACTGACGCTGGGCGCTACGGGGTCGGGACGTTCCGTCGAGACTGTCGAGACCGTCGAGTACTCGAGGCCGACAGGTACCCGAGACCTCATCCTCACCCTCGCCCGACGTTCCCTCGAGAGGAAAACTATTCGGAACTCGACTCTCCAGTAGCGGATAATGAACAAGCGAGGACACGTTCTCAACGCCATGCTACTCAGCCTCGGGCTGGGGTATCTCTTCGAGCCCGCCGGGAACCTCGAGACCTTCCGAACGATCGTCACCATCGGGGTGCCCGTCACGCTCGGAGCGCTGGTTCCCGACGTCGACACCGCCTTCGGCAAGCACCGCAAGACCCTGCACAACCTCCCGCTGCTGGTCGGCTTCGTCGCGTTCCCGGAACTGTTCGGCAACCTCGAGTACGTCTGGATCGGCGTGCTCACCCACTACGTCCTCGACGTCGCGGGGAGCAAACGCGGCATCGCGCTGTTCTACCCGGTCTGGAAGAAGGAGTTCGGGCTGCCGCTGGGCGTCCCGGTCAGCAGCAGTCGCGCGGACCTGATGACCGTGTTCGTGACGGCGCTCGAACTCGGCATCGCCGCGCTCGTCGTCTACGACGTCCCGCAGTACGGGGTCCAGGTGGCTCGGCAGTCCGTCGGACTGTAGCGTCGGGTCGACGCTCGTTTCTCGATCCGGGGCCGCGTTCTCGAAGCGATCTCGAGGGAGTGGGACCGATCTTGCCGGGATGTCCAGCGAGGCTCCCGCGGAGCGCGGCGAAGGTCCGTCATCGCCGACTCGAGAAGCGGGTCGGGACGAAGACGGCCGCGGCCGTCGCGAGGCCGGCGGCGCCGCCCGCGGCGTACGCCGACGAGAGCACGACCAGCGCGAGCGCCGTGAGCAGCGGGAGCAATGCCAGCGCGGCGAGCCCTCCTCTGACGGCGGCGGGCCGGGATCTCAGCGCCGATCGACGGGTCGAACGCGGCTCCGCGCCCAGGTGGCGCTCGAGCGCGACGAGTTGCCACCCGCCGAACGCGCCGAGGGCGGCCCCCAGCACGGCAAAGCCCTCGATCGCGGCGTCGGTGCCGAGGGTCGCGAGGAAGAATCCTCCGAAGACGACGGCCAGGCCGAACGAGACTGTCGCGCCGTCGACCGGCAGGCGGCGCACGAGGTGCCACGTTCCCGCGAGCAGAGTCAGGCCGACGGCGACGCCGACGACGACGTCGATCACGTAGTGGACGCCGAGGGCGACGCGGGTGAACGAGACCGTCGCGACGACCGCCGCGGCCGCGCCGAACCGCGTTCGGGCCGTCCCGACCGGCAGGAGCGCCGCCAGGCCGACGTAGACGATCGTTACGTTGACGGCGTGCCCGCTCGGGAAGCCGTAGCCGGTCGCGAAGGCGGTCGCCTCGTACAGCGGCTGGACGACCGGCGGCAGGAGTTCGGTCTCGAGCAGCGGCCGGTCCGGTCGCGGGAACCCGAACAGTTCCTTGAGCCCGTTGTAGAGGCCGATACCGGAGAGCCAGACGCCCGCGAGCGTGGCGACGTCGTCGCGGTTCGGCACGCCGAACCAGTAGAGGGCGGCGAAGACCGTTGCGAGAAACCAAATATCGCCCAGTTGCGTGAGTAACGCGAGGACAACGGCTCCCCACTCGGGGAGGTACTGCTGGACTACCTCGACTCCGCCGATACCGCGGGACATGCGGGCGGGTACGAAGCGGGGAACAAAAAGCCGCCCGTAATTCGCCGTCAGGCTAGTCGCGGTTCCGGTTCGGAACCCACTCGTCGCAGGCGTCCATGTCGTCCATCGCGGTCTCGTGGCGGGTACAGTACGGCACCATGCCGGAGGAGGACCGTGCGTACTCGAAGTGGCGGCAGTTACCGCAGTAGCGGTCGGCCGGTTCGGCCTCCGATGCGGAACCGGGGGAGCCGACGATTTCCGCGCCGTCCGCGCCGCCGTCGAGCGGCGAGGTGATATCGGCGGCGGCCGATCCCCCGTCGCTCGTGGCCGGGCCGGCGGCGTCGGCGATCGGTCCCCCGGAACTGGTCCCGGCTCCGGAAGCCGCACCGACCGAACCGGCGTCTCCGGACTCGGCGTCCGTGTTCGTCTGCGTCTCGACGTCGCCGTCCGGCGTCGACCCGAGGAACCCGATCCCGCCGAGGCCGCCGGTCGAGTCGTCGCTGTCCTCGACCTCGAGGACCGTCTTGTTCTTCCGGGTGACGTTCATCTCGAGCATCCCGCCGGGATCGTTGCGCGTCTTGAAGTTGACGACGGCGGTGAACAGACACCAGACGGCCGTAAAGAGTCCGAGAAGGTAGATCGCCGAGACCTCGAGCGTGAGCTGGTCGCTGCCGTAGCGCCAGTTTTCGGGGTAGGCGTACCAGAAGAGGCTGACCCCGAGCAGGCAGAGGCTGGCGCTGATCGCGGCCGCGGCCCGGACCCGCGGGCCGGCCGGCAGGACGATGAAGACGCCGACGAGCGCGGCCGGGACGCCCAGCCCAGCCAGGACGCCGGCGACCTGGACGACGACGAACTGGTCGGCTATCCCCCAGTCGACGACGCCGATCGCGAGGCCGGCGAACAGATCGGTCGTCGCCACGAGGACGGCGACGATCGCAAGCGCCGCCCCCAGCAGAACGAGCGCCGTGCCCGCGTACAGCCGCCGGAGGCTCGTCACCTCTCGTTCGGTCCCCTCGTAGACCTCCGTCAGGCTTGTCATACCCGGTCCGTTCGACCTCCCGTCACAAAACGGTACGTCAGACACACCTCGAGAGTCGGAGAGGTGACGTGGGCTCGAGAGCGACTGCCGGTCGGTGGACCGTCCGGAGCGGACGCCCGAATCGCGCGGCCCTCGACGGGGGCTGTTGTCATCCGGTGTGGGAACAGTGTGCGAAGGTTTATACTGGTCACATGGATAATGAGGCGTAGGTGGCAATGCCATGCCAGGACAATCGAGACAGAACCGACGTGCGTTCCTGAGGACTGCCGCGGCGACCGGGACCGCGGCGACGCTCGGGGGGATCGCAGGCTGTACGGGATTCCTCGAGGACCAGAGCCTGACCGTCGCCGTCTACGGCGGCGTTTTCCAGGACGTACTGGACGACGAACTGTTCGAACCGTTCAACGAAGAGGTCGACTTCGAGGCGACCTCCCAGGAACAGCCGACTGCCGAGGAGGCGCTGGCCCAGTACGAGAGCGCCGTCGACGCGGGCGAAGCGCCGGTCGACGTCGCGATCATGTCCACGGTCGGCGTCCTGCGGGGACTCAATTCCGATCTGTGGCACATCTGGGAGAGCGAAGACGAGTTCGAGAACCTCCAGTACATCAGCGACGACCTGATCGAGGAGGCCGACGGCGGCATCGCCAGCGTCGGCGCGCTCTCGTGGTACATCAACCTCGTCCAGAACACCGAGGTCATCGAGGAGTCGCTGGATAGCTGGGAGGCTCTCTGGGACGAGGAGTACGAGGACACCTTCGGGCTGCTCGGACTCGCGTCGAACTCGTTCCTGCTGGATATCACCGCCGAAGTCTACTTCGACGGCCAGGAGACCCTGCAGGATCGGGAAGGCGTCGAGGAGGTCTTCGAGCAACTCGAGGGGGTCACCGACCAGGCGAACTTCTGGTACGAGAACGAGGCGGAGTTCCAGCAACGGCTCCGGGACGGCGAGGTGCCGGCCGGGATGCTCTACAGTGACATCACGAAGGTGATGCAGGACGACGGCGCACCCGTTCAGTCGAACTTCGTCGAGGAGGGGTCGGTACTCGACTCCGGCTCGTGGGTGGCACTCGAAACCACAGAGTTGACCGAGGAAGCCCGCCAGTTCATCGACTACGCCAGCCGACCCGAGGTCCAGGACCGCGTTGCCGAGAGCCTCTATACGGCGCCGACGATCGACCGCGAGCACTCCGAAATCGACGACGAGACCTACGAGGAGATCGCCGGTCCGGGCCCCGAGGAAGCGATCGTCCCCCACTACGAACTCTACCTCGAGGAGGAAGAGTGGGTGAACGAACGCTGGGAAGAGTTCATCATCGGCTAATCGATGAGCGCTATCACACTCGACGGCGTCAGGAAGCGGTATCCGGGCGGCGTACTCGCGGTCAAGGGCGTCGATATCGACATCGAGAGCGGCGAGTTCGTTACGCTCGTCGGTCCCTCGGGCTGTGGGAAGACGACGACGCTGCGGACGATCGCCGGCTTCGAGCGGCCGACCGACGGCACGGTGTCGATCGCCGACGAGGAGGTTACCGACCTGCCGCCGTACGAACGCGACACGGGGATGGTCTTCCAGGACTTCGCGCTGTTCCCGCATATGACCATCCACGAGAACGTCGCCTACGGAATGGAGGCCGACGGCGGCTACACCGACGAGGAGATCGACGCCCGCGTGGCGGAGATGCTCGAACTCGTCGAACTGCCGGAGATGGGCGACCGGACGCCGGACCAGCTGTCAGGCGGCCAGCAACAGCGCGTGGCGCTGGCACGGGCGCTCGCGCCGAAGCCGCAGGCGCTGTTGCTCGACGAACCGCTCGCGAGCCTCGACAAGAAGCTCCGCGAGCAGATGCAGGTCGAACTCCGGCGGATCCAGCAGGAGGTCGGCATCACGACCGTCTTCGTCACGCACAACCAGGAGGAGGCGCTGACGATGTCCGACCGGATCGCCGTGATGAATGACGGCCGCTTCGAACAGGTCGGCCCGCCGGGCGAGGTCTACGACGAGCCCAAGACCCGGTTCGTCGCGGACTTCCTCGGCACGGCCAACATCTTTGACGGCTCCGTCCGCGCCGTCGAGAACGGCCGCGCGACCGTCGAGTGTGACGACGTAACGCTCCGGACACGAGCCACGAGCGGCGTCAAGACGGGCGACGACGTCTCCGTCGTGATCCGGCCCGAGCGGTTCGAACTCTCGACCGCGACGACCGACGGCGGGACGACCGCCGAGGCGGATGGTGCCGACCTCAACGTTTTCGAGGGCGAGATCACCTTCCGGCGGCACCTCGGCAGCAGCATCGAGTACCACCTCGAGACGCTCGAGGGACGGGAACTCGTGGTCGTCCGGCGGAGCGGCCACGACGAACGAACGGCCGGCGAACGCGTGTCGGTCCGGGTCGAGGCCGACGACTGCCGGATCGTGGAGGCATAGATGGCGACGGAAACACCACCGACGGACGCCGATAGCGCGGGCACGGGTGCGGGCGGCTCCGAGGGGCCGGAGTCGGCGGCCGGCGAGTCCGGCCGCGCCGGCCTGAAGGCCAACGCGAAGTGGTACATCGTCTCGTACCCGATGTTCTGGCTGGGGCTGATCTTCCTCGTCCCGCTGGGGATGCTGTTCGTGTTCAGTTTCTACGTGAACATCCCCGGTGGCCGGTACGAGGCCGGCCTCACGCTCGAGAACTACGTCCGGTTCCTGACTACCCGACTCTACCTCCGCCAGCTGTGGCTGACGATCGAGATCTCGCTGGTCACGGCGGCGCTGTCCTTGCTGCTCGGGTATCCCATCGCGTACTACCTCGCGCAGATGAAGCGGGCGTGGCTGCGCAGCGTGCTGTTGATCACGATCATCTCCTCGCTGTGGGTGACGTACGTCATTCGCGCCTACGCGTGGCAGGTGATCCTCGCCTCGGGCGGTATCCTGAGTTCGATCGGGGTCTCACTGGGACTTCTGTCCGAACCCCAGTCGTTCTACCCCGGCTACTGGGGGCTGATCGTCGGCATGGTGTACGTCTTCCTGCCGTTCATGATCCTCACCCTCTACAGTAGCATCCGCAACATCGACGGCGAGTTGCTCGAGGCTTCGAAGAACCTCGGTGCGGGCCCGACCAGGACGTTTCGCCGCGTGACGCTCCCGCTGTCGAAAAACGGAATCATGAGCGGCTCGTCGCTCGTGTTCATCCTGGCGCTTGGCTCGTACGTCCTGCCGCGGCTGCTCGGGAGTTCCGCCGAACGGACCCTGCCCGTGCTGATCGAACAACAGATCATGGCCGAGGCGAACTACCCCTTCGGCGCCGCCATGAGCATCGGCCTGATCGTCGTCGTCGTCGCCTTCCTGTGGGTGTTGGTCCAGTTTACGAACCTCACGACGGCGAGCCTCGGCGGCTCGGAACCGGCCGCGACCGACGGCGGAACGACGACCGCGACGGCCCCCTCGAGCGGCGTCTTCGGCCGACTCCGGAACGGGCTCGGCTCGCTCGCCGGGATCCTCGGCCTGACTCGCGCCGCCGCTGGGATCGGCTCGGCCGTCGACGTGGTCGACCCGCGGACCCGGGAACGAGTCCTCTCGGTCGTTAGCAAGGCCTACGCGACGGCAGTGATGGTGTTCATCGCCGCGCCGCTTGCCATCATCGTCGCGGTCTCGATCACCCCCGAGCAGTTCCTCACGTTCCCGCCCGGCGGGTTCTCGCTGCAATGGTACGTCGAGTTCTTCACCGATCCCGACTGGGTGCTGGCGCTCGTCAACAGCCTCGGGATCGCCGCCGCCGTCGCGCTGCTGAGCACGACGATCGGTGGCAGCCTGGCGTTCGCGCTCGACCGCTTCGACTACCGGCTGGGAGCGATCTTCGGCACGTTCGGCGTCCTGCCGATCCTCGTGCCGCCGGTGATCGTCGGGGTCGCGTTCCTCGTGTTCTTCCTGGAACTCGGGCTCGCTGGCTCCCGGTTGAGTATCATCGTCGCCCACGGGATCTTCTACGCACCGTTCCCGTTCATCCTGATCTCACAGGGGCTCGGCGAGATCGACCGGAGTTACGAGGAGGCCGCGATGAACCTGGGTGCGTCGCCCCGCCGGACGATCCGGACGGTCACGTACCCGCTGTTGCGGGCAAACGTCGTCTCCGGGGCCCTGTTCGCGTTCATCCTCTCGCTGAACGAGTACATCATCGCGTGGCTCCTGTCGCTGTTCTTAGTCGAGACGATCCCGATCCAGATCTTCAACTCGCTGCGGTACGGTTACTCGCCGACGATCGCGGCCGCGAGCGTGGTCTTCATCGCGTTGACCGTCATCGTGATGACCTCGATCGACCGCATGTCCGGGGGGATCTGGGAGTGACCGGCGAGCGCGTCCGCGTCCGCGTCGCCGTCGCCCAGACCATCCCCGAGTTCGGAGCCGTCGACCGGAACCGGCGACGAACCCTCGAGATCGTCCGGGAAAACGCCGACGCCGACCTCGTCGTGCTGCCGGAACTCGCGACGACGGGGTACGTCTTCGAGTCCGAAGCCGAACTCGCGGACCTCGCGGAACCTCGCGACGGCGAAACGGCGACCGCGTGGGCCGAGGTCGCGGCCGAAACGGGAACCTGGATCGTCGGCGGGGTCGCGGAGCGCGCCGGGACGAGCTACTACAACAGCGCTCTCGTCGTCTCCCCGGACGGCCTCGAGGGTGTCTACCGGAAGGTCCACCCCTGGAACGAGGAGAAACGCTGGTTCGCGGCGGGATCGGACCTGCCGGTCTTCGAGACGCCGTTCGGCCGCCTCGGTGTCCAGATCTGTAACGACCAGTGGTTCCCCGAGTCGACGGTCACGCAGGCCCGGGCCGGGGCCGACCTGATCGCCGTTCCGACCAACTGGGTTCCGAACCCGAACCTGAGCCCGAACTCGAACCCCGACGGCGACGGGCGGCCGGGCGGCTGGACGGCCGGCGTCCACCAGGCCATCGCCCACGCCGACGCGAACCGCGTGTGGATCGCCTGCGCGGACCGCGCCGGCACCGAGCGCGGAACGACGTTCGAAGGGGGGAGCGTCGTCGTCGCGCCCGACGGCGTGCCGGCCGCCGGTCCCGCGCCGGCCGCCGGGGAGCGCGTCCTCGCGGTCGACTGCGACCTCGCTCGAGCGCGGGACAAGTCACTGACCCCGCGGGACGACGCGCTCGCGGATCGTCGGCCCGATGTCTACGACCTCGGAGAAACGGAACCGCAGCCTTAGTCGTCGGCCGTTTCCGTCGTCACCCGCGTCACCGACTCGAATTCTCGCCGCGGCACCGTTCCGTACAGCGTCTCCCACGAGGTCGAGAGCCCGTACTCGTCCAGCGCAGCGAGCAACAGTTCGCCGCTGCCGACGTGGGTGACCGAGCCGAAGGCCCAGGTCGGATCGCCGCCGGGCAGCCGGTCGCGTTCCCGCGGGCGCTGGAAGTCGACGACACCCCCCAGCGCGTCTCGTGTCGCGATCGTCAGATCCCGGGCTTCCTCGAGCCGGTTGATCGGGAACTCCCGGTCGTCGCCGACGAGGAGGCCGGTTCCGCGTGGTCGGTCGGAGTCGGAGTCGGCTTCTCCGTCCGCCCCGTCGGCCTCGAGAATCCCCGCGACGTCGTTCCGTCCGGCCTCGATCAACAGGGTGACGACGTCGATCGACGACCCCTCGCCGTCGATGACGTCGACGTGCCGGAGAATACGACCACCGGCGCTGGACGGCGGGTTCGCGTCCGGTTCGAGCGCATCCGCGGGGCCGCCCGGATCGGACCGGCTCTCGACCGGCTCGTACTCGAGGACCGCGGCGTTCGTCAGGCGTGCGTCGATCCCGCGGGTGAGCAACACGCCGTCGAGCGTGATGCTCGAGGGGGCAAGCAGCCGGCGGTCGCCGGGCTCCTCGGCGTTGCTCTCCTCGAGCCTGATCGGGATGGGGCCCAGCGGGAGCGCGTCGAGCCGGGCGACGAGGTCGAGCGCGTCGTCGACGATCTCCTCCTCGAGGAACACACAGGAGGCGATGACGTCACCCCCGTCCTCGCCCGGGTCGTAGGTCACGCGGCTCGAGAGGGTCGCGATGCGGGCCCGAATGCGCTCGAGGCGAGCGTTGACGTCGCCCTGCTCGAGTTCGCGCCGGCCGCGCTCGGTGAGTCGGCGGCCCTGGCCGGGAACCTTCTCGGTGAGCCCGAGTTCGTCGAGTTCGGAGAGCGCCAGCCTGATCGTCCGATCCTTGATGTCGTACCCGTGAAGTTGCAGCAGTTCGACCAGCTGGATGCTCCCGATCGGGCCGTGGTGGTCGACCAGCCGGAGGATGTCGTACATCCGCCGATCGAGGTCCGGTGGCATTCGACCGCCGATTAGGAGCGGACGGGTGTAACGGTAACGTTTGGGCCGCTCGAGGGATCGAAGTCAGGATCGACGATCGGGCCGCGCGGTCGGGGGTCGGAGATACGCTTTTGTGCTCCGTCCGTCAACCGAACAGGTGGCAATAGATTGCCGGATTGTTACTGTATGGCATTCCACACGACACGGATCGAGGACCTGGGAGTTGAGCCCCACAGCGAGCGCGTCTCGCCGGCGCAGGAGGTGGTAAGGCGATGAGCGGTCACGGCTCCGGCCCTGACCCCGAACGGGAGCGTGACCGTGCGGCCGCCTTTCGCGAGTCGGTGACCGGCGCGAACGTCGAACTCGCGTACGCGGGAATCAAGACTTTTATGAAGGGCGACCGGCGCGACGTCGACGACGTGGACGACGTCGATGCGGCGGTGGTCGGCGTCCCATACGACGGCGCGGTCTCGAACAGGCCCGGCGCGCGGTACGGCCCCGAGGCGATCCGCCACGCCAGCGGCTGGTGGGCCTACCTCTCGGACTACAAGGGCGGACTCACGAACATGCAGACCGGGAAGACCGTCGACTTCGACGACCTCTCGGTCGCCGACTGCGGCGACGTCCCCGTCTTCCCGATGGACCGCGAGACGACCGCCGAGAGCATCACGGCCCACCTGGCCGCGGTCGCCGCCCAGACGTTCCCCGTGTTACTGGGCGGCGATCACTACTGTACGTTCCCCGCCGTCCGCGGATTCGCGGAGGGTGCGGGTCACGACAGCGTCGGATTCGTCCAGATCGACGCCCACACCGATACGGTCTCCGAAAGTCCGGTGTTCGGCTCGGAGTTCCACGGCTCGAGTACGGCACGGATCGCCGACTCGCCGTACGTCGACTACGACTCCGTGAGCCAGGTCGGCATCCGCGGCTACGAGTCGCCCGAATTCTTCGAGTTCGCCGACGAGACGGGGCTGAACCTCTATACGATGCGGGAGATCGAGGAACGCGGCGTCCGTCCAGTGATCGAGGACGCCGTGGCCGCGGCCGCCGAGGACACCGACGCGGTGTACGTCAGTTTCGACATCGACGGCGTCGATCCGAGCGTCGCACCCGGCACCGGGACGCCGACGCCCGGCGGACTGTCGGCCCACCAGGCGCTAGAGATCATGGAGGTACTCGGCGCCCACGAGGCCGTCGGCGCGGCGGACCTGATGGAGGTCGCGCCGCGGTACGACTCGACGGAGGGGACACAGCGACTCGCGGCGTACCTGCTGGTCACGCTGCTGGAACGAGCGTTCGCGGAGTAACTACTATGAAACACACGAGCAACAGACCGCTGCCGGACGGCGCGGTCGGGACCGGACGCACCGACGGCGTCGCCGAGTCGGTCATCAGGGAGATGACCCGCGAGGCGATCGATCAGGGGGCAATCAACCTCTCGCAGGGGATCCCCGACGAGGACGAGACCCCGCCCGAGATCAAACGCGCCGCGAAGGAGGCGATCGACACCGACAGCCAGTACACCATCACCTGGGGGCTGCCCGAACTGCGCGAGGCCGTCTCCGAACGGTACGCCGAGTGGAAGGGGATCGAGTACGACCCCGAGCGTGAGGTGACGATCACCAGCGGCACCAGCGAGGCGATCATGTCGACGATGCTCTCGCTCGCCGGCCCCGGCGACGAGGTGATCTACTTCGAACCCGTCTACGAGAGCTACATCCCCGCGAGCCAGTTCGCCGGGGCCGAGGCCGTCCCGCTGGACATGACGGAGGGCCTCGAGCCCGACTACGAGGCCCTCGAGGCGGCCGCCGAAAGCGCCCGGATCATCGTGCTCAACACGCCGATGAACCCGACCGGGAAGGTGTTCACTCGGACGGAACTCGAGCGCATCGAGGAGATCGTCTTCGAGCACGACCTGATCGTGCTGACCGACGAGATCTACGAGCACATCGTCTACACGGACGATTACGTCAGCCCGGTCGAAGTGGGCGATCTCGCGGAACGGACCGTCGTCTGTACGGGGATGTCCAAGACCTTCAGCGTCACTGGCTGGCGGATCGGCTTCTGTCTCGCGCCGGAGTACCTCGCCAAGGAGTTACGGAAGGTCCACGACTACACGAGCATCTGCGCGCCGACGCCGTTCCAGCGGGCCGGCGTCGAGGCGCTGTCCCTGCCCGACGAGTACTACGAGGACCTCTCCGACTCCTACGAGCGCCGCCGGGACGTCCTCGTCGAAGGGCTGCGCGAGGCAGGCCTCGATCCCGTCGAGCCCGACGGGGCCTACTACGTGATGACCCGGTATCCGACCGACGAGGACGACCTCGAGTTCTGCTACCGGCTGATCCGGGAGGCCGGCGTCGCTGCCGTCCCGGGCAGCAGCTTTTACACGTATCCGGACGCCGATGCCGACTGGGTCCGGTTTACCTTCTCGCGCAGCGAGTCGACGATCCGGGAGGCCGTCGATCGACTGATCGAGAACCGCTGGTGGTGAGACACGATCACCGACCACCCACCGCCCAAACGAAACCTTGAATCGACGGGCCGGCCAACTCCCGTCCATGAGCGACGAGGACGAGGAGGAACCCGCCGTCACGCTCGGTGACCGAACCCCCGTCGAGGGCGCACCGCTTGCCCGGGTCACGTCCAGGCTGACCTGGCCCAAGGAGAAAAGCGAGGTCGATCGCCTCGAGGGCGACAGCACCATCCGCACGCCCGACGGCCCGCGGGAACTGTCGGCCGTCCTCGAGGAGGTCGACGAGACCTACTTCCAGCGGCGCCAGGAGTTCGAAACACACGTTCGCGAGGTCATCGGTACCGGACCGATCCCGACCGCCGACGAGTAACTACCTGTGGCAACCGAGGAGAGCCACACCGAACGTACCCCTCGCGGCTGGCTCCGCGGCCAGTTCGACCGGCTGTCCTGGGTCCAGAAGTCGCTGCTGACCGGGGCCGTCCTGACGCTCGTGTGGATGCGGTTCGTCCCCGGGAACCTGCTTGGACGGGCGATCGTCGACGCCGTCGTCCTGATCGGCGGGCCGCTCGCGCTCGGGTTTTCCCACGGCAGACGGATCGGGTGGACGATCAACCGCACTGCCGTCCGTAACGCCGTGTTACTCGCGCTTTTCGTTCTGCCGTTCTACCTGGTCGGGTCGACCCTGCCGACGATCCGGGCGTTCTATCCGATGTGGGAGACCACGGCGGCCCCCGGCGAGTTCGTCCCGCACGCGCTGAAGTTGTTTACCCTCGCGCTGGCCGCGGAGACCTACTACCGCGGGCTGCTCTGTGTCGGCGTCCGGGAGATCGGCTTCAAGGCCGTGTTCATCAGCCCGGTCGTCTACATGCTCCACCACTCCACGAAGCCGCCCGTCGAGTTCCTGCTGTCCGGGCCGACGGACGTCCTCTTCGGCGCGGTCGACTACGAGTCCGGGTCGATCCTGCCGTCGGTGATCGCTCATGGGGCCGGACTCGTCCTGCTGGACTGGCTCGTCCTCCACGACCCGCTGTTCGATCCGACGCCGTTCCTGGCGCTCCTCGAGTGGCTGCCGATCCCGATCTGACGGGGTTCAGTGCAGGTGACCGGAAGTCGACCGGAGTGGGTTACTGTGCCTGCGGCCGGGCTTTTCCCTCGAGACGAGAAAGAGCGTCCTGTCCCCGGAATCGACGTTCGAGTGAGAATTAGCGGACGAGTGGACTATTCCTCGCGCTCCCCGGATTCCTCGGGTTCCTCGCCTTCCCCGGCGGAGTCGTTCTCGATGTCTTCAGCGCCGGCGTTTTCGGAGTCGTTAGCATCGGAGTCGTTAGCATCGGAGTCGTCAACATCGGGGCCGGAGTCGGAATCACCGTCCGGACCGCCGTGACCGGACGAGCCGTCGGAGCCGTTACCCGGCGCGTCCGCCGGACCGCCAGCCCCGGGCCGATCGTCGGACTCGTTGCCGGATGCCGCCGGGCCGTCACCGGGCGTCTCGTCTCCGCTCTGTCCGGGAGTCTCGAGCGGCGCGCCCGGCTCGCGATCGGCGACCGGGGGCTGTCCGACGCGGTCGCCGGCGATCGATCGGGCGATTTCGGACACCTCGGAGCCGTTCAGTTCGTCGGCTCGCTGCCGGAGTTCGCCGATCGCCTCGGCGTCGACGCCGCGTTCCTCGAGGAGGTCGGCAGGCAGCTGGCTCGCCGTCGCGTTCGCGCCCTCGGCGAGCCGTTCGGCCGTCGCACGTTCCGCAGCGAGCTGGGCCACCTCGGCGCGGTACTGTCCGTGGCTGATCTCGCCGGCCTCGCGGGCCGCCTCGAGTTCCTCAAGGCGCTGCTCGATGGCCGTCAGCCGCTCGTCGACGTCCTCGACCTGTTCGTCTACGACGGCAGCTTTCGCCTCGTCGGTCTCGGCCTGAGCCAGTTTCACGCCGTAGGTCCGCTCGCTCACCTCGCCCGCAAGCTCGGCGTCCTGGACCGCAACGACGCCGGAGAGACGTTCGCCGGGGGCGATCTCGTCGCTGTCGGTATCGTCCGTTTCGTCCTGGAGGGCCGTACCCACGCTGGCCGCACCGAGCGGCATCGCCGCGAGGGCGACGACCAGTACGCCGACCAGCGCGATCGTCGTGTTTCGTTTCATCTCACCTGAGTTCTAGGGTTCCGGGCACATATACGCTCGAGACGATAGCCCCGGTTCAACGACTATCAACGATAGTTTACGCGATTTTCGTCCCGGTTCCCTCGGGCGGTTTCGGGGACAAAACGGAAACTGGGCCGACTCGCCGCTAGCCCGACGGAGACGCCGGGGCTGCTTCCGGCGAACCAGCCGGGCGACTAGCGGGTTACGAGTCGAGAGGGAAGAAGCGGAACTGCGGAGTCACCACCGTCGGTCACGTCCGAATCGGGCCGAACGAGGGCCTACTCCTCGGAATCGTCGCCGTCGTCCGGTTTGTCGCCGAGAGTGCCCGACTCGGACGGTGGGTCCTCGTCCGGCAGCGAGAGCACGTTCTCCCGGCCCAGCCGGAACGACTCGAGTTTCCCCTCCTCGCGGAGGCCGCTGACGACCTTGCTCGTCTTGGCGTCGGTCCAGTCGAGTTCTTCGACGACGGTCTGTTGTTTCATCCGGCCGTCGTACTCCTCGAGCAGGAGCAACACCTGTTCCTCGTTGCTCAGCAGTTCGTCGCGCGGATCCGGTCGGTCGGAGTCGTCGTCGTCGTCCTCTCCCGCTCCGGCTCCCGTCGCGTCGGCGGCATCCGCCTCCGTAGTCACGTCGGGGCCGGCGCCGGGGCTTCCAGCCGGTGCGTCGTCGGAACCGTTTCGGCCTCGACGAACCCACCACGCTGCACCGAGACCGAGCGTCGCGACGGCGATCGCTCCCGCGACCGCGCCGAGGGTCGAGGTGCCGCCGATACCGCCGCTCGAGACGGTGACGCGGGGTTCGTCGGCGAGGAAGTCGGTGTCGGTACCCTGCCAGATGACGGTCCGGTCGCGCTCGTCGTCGGGCTCGGGTGAGACGGAAGCGAGTTCGTACTCCTCGGGCCAGCTAATCAGCAGTTGGGTCCGATCGTCGAGGTACAGCCCCGAAATCGCGTCGCCGGCACGGAGTTCGTCGCCGTCGACCGCGGCGAACCCGTCCCACCGGAACTCGTACCTGACGACGCCGTACTCCGGATCGAGCGTCTGGCGCTCGGTGTCGACCCGGAACTCGTCGACGGCCATCTCTCGCCCGGTCGCGTCGCTCGCTGCGGCCGCCGTCTCCTCCATGCGACCGGCGAACTCCGCGGTGTAGTTGTCCGGATCCGACTCGATGTCGGCTTCGAGCGTGTCGAACGCCTCGACGCTCTCGTCGTCGTCGAGACGGATCCAGAACTCGACGGTCCATTCGGCCGACCCGTCCGGCTGGAGCGCGACCTCGAGGTGAACGTCGTCGGCGTCGGCGTCGTCGAACTGGGCCGACAGGGGCTCCGTCTCGACCCCGTCACCGTCCGCCCCGCTCGCGCCCGCGCCCGGGACTGGGACCGCAGCGCCCGCAAGCGTCGCCGTCAGCACGAGCACGGCCAGAGAGACGACCCGGAAATTCATACTGGTTCCAGAGACTTCGGGCGCATAAAACGTGCGAAACGGAAAGTGTTCATCGACTGACTGTCCTGTCGTTACCGGACACCGAGACTGGCCCGGGAGTCGGTACCGCTATCGTCTTCGTCCCCGCCGTTCGATTCGTTGGGATCGGGGTCGTCGTCGGGCGTGAGGTCGCTGACCGTGTCGCCCAGCGACGTAGACGTCTCAGCCACGTCGTCCACGAAGGAGTTGATCGCCTCGTGGACGTCCGTTACGAAGTCCGGAACCTGATCGGGAAGGTCCGCCGGGGGACCGCCTCCCTGTCCCTCTCCCCCTCCTTGTCCAGGGACCGCGGCTACAGCGCCGGTTGCGCCGATCGATACGACCGCTGCCATCGCCACGACGAGCAGTGTGCGTCGAACCATTGCATCAGTCACTGTGACAGTCACGGTATTCAATCGGGGTGTCCGTATCGCCGGTTTGAGTCGATTTGGCGGCGGTTTTCGCTCGTTTTCGCGGCTCGAACGGGTCCGCGAACGACCGCCGCAGGCGACAGCGGACAGACTAAGAGTCCCGGCGACGAACGGTAGCCCATGAGTCTCCCGATCGACCCCGCGACGATCGACCCGGAGGAGTACGGCGAAAAGCAGGCCGTCCTCGAGATGGAGCACGAGGAGGCGATCGAACACGTCCGCGAGGTGTGTACGGACGTCGGGTTCGGCATCCCGGTCGAGTTCTCGCCCTCGGAACTGCTCAACGAGAAAGTCGACGCCGATCGGGACCCGTACTACGTGCTGGGCGCGTGCAACCCCGAAATCGCGGACCAGGCCCTCGAAGAAACGCCGAAGATCGGCGGTCTCTTCCCCTGTAACATGATCGTCTGGGAAGAAGAACCGGGTCGGCAGCGCGTCTACCACGTCTCCATCATGAAGATCGCCCGCCTGCTCGGAACGGCCCCGGACAACGAGGCGTGGGCCGGGATCATCGACGAGACGGGCGACTACGTCGAGGAGGCGTTCGAACGCTTCGACTCGGTCGAGACTGAGATCACGGACTGACCGTCGACTCGAGTCGCGCCCCGTCCCCGTTTCGCCGTCGGTTCGCGGTCGTGGCGCTCGAGGTTCCGTTCTCGCCGCGATTTCCTCCCGGTAGCGTCTCGGCCATCGGCAACCGATCGAACGCGGCGGCACGGCCGACGGCGGGAAATGTCAATACTTACGTATTGGACGGATTACATCGGGCCATGGACGTCCGCACCGCGTTCTTCGGGTTGTTGCTCGTCGCCCTGGGTACGATCGCCGCCCTGCTCGTCGCGCCGCTGTTACAGTACGTGCTGGCGGCCGGGCTGCTCGCGTTCGTCCTCTACCCCGCACAGGTGCGACTCGAGGAACGCGTCCCCGAACGACTCGCCGCGATCGTGCTCACCGCCCTCGCCGTCGCGGGCGCGGTCGTCCCGACCCTCTACTTCTCGGTCGTCATCCTCCAGTCGGTCTTCGGATATCTCGATTCCTTCGACGAACTGGCCGCGATCGAGGCGCTCCGCGAGGTGGCGTTCGAGGCCGGGATCGAGGAGGACGTCCTCGCCTCGCTCGAGGCCGAACTCCTCGCGGAGATCGAAAATACGCTCGGTAACGCCGTCGAACTCGTCCTCATGGAACTGGTACGGCTGTTGAACGCGAGCATCCGGATGAGCGTCGGTCTGCTGGTCCTCGTGTTCGTCCTCTACTACATGCTCGTCGACGGGGACGCGTTTATCGACTGGATCGAGGCCGTCGTGCCGATTTCCGACGAGGTGCGCGACGAACTCTTCGCGGAGATCGAGGTCGTCACCTGGGCGGTGATCCGGAGTCACGTCCTCGTCGCGCTCGTCGAAGGGTTGCTCGGCGGGCTCGGGTTCTACCTGCTCGGACTCCCGAACGTGGCGTTCTGGACGGTCGTAATGGTCGTCGCCTCGTTCCTGCCCGCCGTCGGCGTCTGGCTCATCTGGGGGCCGGCGGTTCTCTACCTTGCGACGACAGGGACCCCGCTCGAGGCCGCGGTGTTGTTCCTGTACGGGATCACCGCGCTCTCGCTTATCGACAACTACCTGCGGGCGATCTTCGTCGACCGGGGATCGGGACTCCATCCCGCGGTCGTCCTCGTGGGCGTTATCGGCGGAATCTACCTGCTCGGCATCATGGGGCTGTTCCTCGGCCCGGTCCTGCTCGCGGTGTTCAAGGCGGGCGTGACCGTCTTCAGCCGGGTAAACGGGTACGGCGAGGATCCGACCGGAGGCCCGGGGTCGCGACACGGCGGTCGCCGTCTCGACGGGACGGCGGAAGGCGAGAGCGGGGCCGGAACCGGGGCTGGAACTGGGTCCGGGACAGGGGCGAGCGCCGGAGAATAGGTGAGGCGGCTACTGCCCGACGGGAACGTCGGACACGTCAGTCGGCATGCTGTGCACGCTCGGCACGCGTGGTCGTCGGAATCCCGCGACCGCTGCTCGCCATGGCGAACAGCACGAGCGGCGAGAGGAAGCCGAACAGATAGAACGGGGCGTACGAGAGCGTCGGTACGCCGGTCGCCGACGCCATGAAGACGCCGCCGGCGTGCCACGGGAGGAGCGCGCCGGTCGGCGTACCGGCCGCCTCGACCGCACGCGAGAGTTCGTCGCTGCTCAGACCGAACTCGTCGTAGAGATTGCGCAACGTCATGCCCGGCAGGACGATGCTCATGTACTGCTGAGCGGTGAGCGCGTTGATGACGATCGCAGAGACGCCGGTGCCGGCGATCAGGCTCCCGGAGCTACTGACGCCCTGGGAGAGGCGGTGAGCGAGCACGGCGAGCACGCCCGTCTTCTCGAGCAGGCCGCCGAGGGCGAGCGCCGCGACGACGACGGTAATCGTCCAGGCCGAGCCCGTGAGACCGCCAGTGCCGAGGAGATCGTTCACGAGTTCCGAACCCGTCTCCGGCGCGGTGCCGTACATGAAGACCTCCCAGGCCGGGACGAAGCCCGTTCCCTGGACGACGATCGACGTGACGACGCCGGCGAGGATGCCGGCGACCAGCGTCGGCAGAGCGGGATAGCCGCGAAGCGCGAGGCCGAACGTGACCACGAGCGGCAGGAACGCGAGCAGGGACAGCGAGTACGTCCCTGCGAGTGCGGTCTGGATCTCCGCGACCTGCCCGGCCGGGACGGCGCCGCTGGCCCGGAGCCCGAGCGCGGCGAAGCCGAGCACCGAGAGGCCGAAGGCGACGGCAGTCCCGGTTCGCATGCGGTAGATGTGTTCGTACAGCGGCGTGTTCGTTACGCCGGCAGCGAGGTTCGTGGTATCCGAGAGCGGCGACTGCTTGTCCCCCGCGTACGCGCCGGAGATGACCGCACCGACGGTCATCGCCGGGTCGATGTTGAGCCCCGCGCCGATCCCGACGAACGCGACGCCGAGCGTCCCGACCGTCGTCCACGAGGAGCCGATCGAGAACGCGACGACGGCCGCCAGGATCGCCGCCGCGGGCAGGAACACCTGCGGTGAGAGCAACTCGAGGCCGTAGTACATCATCGCCGGGATGGTGCCGGCATCGACCCAGGTCGCGATCAGGGCGTAGATCGTAAAGAGGATCAGCAGGGCCTGCATCCCCATCAGGAGCCCGTTCGTGATCCCCTGTGAGAGGTCGTTCCATGTGTAGCCGAGATACCGACCGAACGCACCGGTTACGATAATGCTCCACAGCAGCGGTACGTGGGGATCGAGCCCGAGGAGTGCGGACCCGATCCCGAGAAAGAGGACGACCGCGAGCACCGGAACGAGCGCGAGACGGAACGAGGGGCGCCGGTCCGGATCGAGGTCGTCGATCGTCGTCGGTGTAAAGTCCAGTGTCATCACTCCGGGTTATGCACATAGGGAATAAAAGATTGGCGTTTCATTACTACAGAACATGCAACCTGATACCGAGAACCATGGCCTCACGAGCCATACGATCGGAGCCGATGGATTACTCGAGTGCCAGTACGGAGTCGGCGGCGCTGAAAATTATCGTCGCGAACGCGACCGTCGCGACATCAGTCCGTCAGCACGTGGACACGGCTCCCCGAACAGCCATCGCTAACGACGCTCACCGGCTCAGTTCGACCGGGAAAACGCGTCGAGATTCGACTGCAACCCCGCCGCGAGTTCGGACTTTCGCTGCAGCCGTTCGTAGGAAACCGGGAGCTGCTTCGCGACCTGTGCGACCGCCCCGTGGAACGTCTCGGCCTCGCCGTACTCGCCGGCGAGCGATTCCCGGTCGCCAGCGTTTCCGGGAACGCCGTCGAAGGCGTTACGGACGCTCTCGCGGACCTGCCAGACTCCGACCGGTGCCCAGTAGTCGTCGCTCACCTCCCGCAGGACGAGACACTTCGCCTGCCTGCCGATCGACTCGAGGTGTTCCAGGACGCCCAGGCGGGCGGCGTAATACGCGCCTGCGGTTTCGTCGACGTAGCTCGAGCGCCCGTCGTAGCCCTCGCTCGCGCTCTGGAGCCAGACGTCGTCCTCGGGATTGGGGTTCCAGATGCTGCCGGGCGCTTTCATCTCGACGAGTTCGAACTCCCAGCTGCCGGGCGCGAGGATCACCCAGTAGCGGTTGCCCATGTACTCGTTGACCCAGACCTGGACCTCGTCGACGCTCGGCTCGTTCCGGATGCGACCCCGAAGGAACTGGCCGATCGTGTCGTCGACGGCCGTGATCGACCATCGAGTCGGAACGAGCCGGCGCTGTTCGGTCTCACCCAGCGCACCGGCCGAGAGGATGGAGTTGATGTCGTAGACGTCGAACCCGCGACGATAGAGGTACGTCATCGCTCCCTGTGCCTGCCAGTCGTCGTCCTCGAGGGTCTTCTTGACCGGCTTCGGGACGTAGGGGTTCTCCCGCAGTTCGGCGTTGCGGGCGTTGGCCCGCGGCCCCCGTGGGGTCGCGACGTCGGTTCCGGGGTCGATCCCGAGATCCGGCGTGTCGTCGAGCCCGATCTCGAGGTCGACCGGCCGATCCGCGATGGCGACCTCGCGCTGGACGCCGACGAACCCCTCCCAGGCGTCGTGTACCGACGGCGTCAACCGGCTCGCGATCGACGGCGAGTCGACGTTCGCGCGTTTGTTCGAGTTCAGCAGGCCCGTCCGACGCTGGAGCACGTCGTCGATCGCGTACCCCTGCCGATACCAGTCGCCGTCGGTGACGTACTCCTCGGCGTCGTCCTCGTCCCCGACGGGCGAGAGCAGGCCGACGGGGATATCCGGATAGTTCGACCGCCCGACGAAGATCGAGGGCGAGGTCGAGCCCACGAGGGTATCCCCGGAGAGCGCGTCGTCGAACCGGCGCTCGAATTCCTCGAGGTGGTCCGTGATCTCGTAGGACTTCTCCTTGGCGAGGCGGCGACGTTCGGCCTCCTCGTCGGGCTCGAGATCCTCGATGTACTCGTCGAGGCGCATTCACCGGTCGTATGGATCGCGCGGGCTTGAATCTTGAGCTTCAGTCCAGAAAACGAGTGACGGAGGCGTTACTTATAGGTCATTCCGCTCAAACTATAACTGTGGACGTTCTGCTAGTCGTCATCGGGATTCTCGCGCTGGGAATCGGAGTGCAGATAGTCGCGAAGCGGCTCAGGGTCCCCAGCGTTCTCTTTCTCATCATCATCGGCGTCATCGTCGGTCCGGAGGGGCTGGGTTTCGTGACGATCGAGATGTTCGGCGACGGACTCGAGACGATCGTCGGCGTCAGCGTCGCCATCATCATCTTCGACGGGGCATTCCACCTCCGCCGGGACGAACTCGAGACGGCGTTTCGATCGGTCGGGCGGTTGACGACGGTCGGCGCGGCGCTGGCGTTCGTCGGGACGGCCGTCGCCGTCCGGGTGTTTCTCGGCACCGAGTGGGACATCGCCTTCCTCGTGGGCGCGTTGCTCGTGGCGACCGGGCCGACCGTCGTCACCCCCATCCTCGAGGTGATCACGGTCCGAAAACACGTCGAGACCGCGCTCGAGGCGGAAGGGATCATCAACGACGTGACCGCGGCCGTGCTGGCGATCGTTATCTTCGAGGCCGTCGTCGTCGGGAACTCCCCCGAGTCGGTGCCCGTGGAGTTCCTCCAGCGGCTGATCTCCGGGATCGGGATCGGCGTCGTCGTCGCGGCCGTCGTCTGGTTCCTCCTGGTGCGGGTCAGGCCGCCGGCGGGCGACGCCCCGCAGATGGCGCGGCTGGTAACGCTGACGGGGGCGCTTGTCGCGTTCGGCCTCGCGGAGTCGATCTTTCCAGAGACGGGGGTCGCCGCGGTGGCGACCAGCGGGCTCATCCTCGGCAACGTCGACCTCCCACACAGAGACGAGATTCTCGCGTTCAACCGCGACCTGACGCTGGTCGTTCTCGCGTTCGTGTTCATCTCGCTCGCGGCGCTGATCGACTTCGATTCGCTGATCGGGCTGGGTACCGGCGGTATCGCCGTCGTCGTCGCGGTCACGCTGTTCGTCCGCCCGATCCTCGTTGCGCTCTCGACGACCGACCCCCACTTCAGCCGCGAGGAGCGGCTCTTCCTCTCGTTCGTCGGCCCCCGCGGCATCATCCCGGCCTCCGTGGCGACCCTGTTCGCGATCGAACTGGAGGCCGCGGGACAGTTCGAGGCCGCCCAGACGCTCGCGGGGACCGTCTTCCTGGTGATCTTCATCACCGTCGTCATTCAGGCGGGATTCGCCCGCCAGATCGCCGAATACTTCGGAGTGATACCAATGCCAACGATCATCGTCGGCGGGGGCCGCGTCGGACGTGCTCTCGCCACGCGACTGGAGAACCGGGGCGAAAACGTCGTCATCATCGACGAATCCGCGGACGAAGTCGAGCGGTTGCGCCAGGACGGGTACACCGTCGTCGAAGGGGACGGAACGGACGCCAATACGCTCGAGGAAGCCGACATCGAACGAGCCTGCATCGTGGCTGCGACGACGGCCGACGACGATACCAACCTGCTCGTCTCCCAGCTCGCACGGACCAAGTTCGGGGTCGAGACGGTCGTCGCCAGGGTCAACCAGCCGGACAACGTCGACTCCTTCAAGGCACTCGACGTGCAGGCGATCGACGTCGCGAGCGCGACTGCCTGGTCGCTCGACAACGAGATCGAACGACCCGCGCTCGCCCACTGGATGAACGAACTCGGCGAAGGCCACGACGCCCAGGAGATCACGGTCACCGCGACCGATCTGGTCGGCTCGACGATCGCCGAACTCGACGCGGAGATCCCGGACGGCGTCATCGTTGGGGTTATCGCTCGCGACGGCGAGACTCACGTTCCCGGGGCCGATACGGTTCTCGAGGAGGAGGACAAGGTGACGTTCCTCGGCCGCGAGGAGGCGGTCCGTGACGCGGTTCGGCGGTTCCACCCGCACGACTGACGGCTGGCGAGTCGAACACTCGCGGTCGGCCGCCGAACGGGACCGTCGGACTGGACGCTCGCGTCTCGAGTTCGTGGCAAGAATCGGCCGAGCGGACGGACTGGCGGACGCCGGCACGGCGTCCGCGGCTGTCCGTACTGTTGTCAGAGGCACGGCCCCACCGGCGTCAGGCACTCCGTCGAACTCGACGGTGGGCCGCACTCGTCTATACCCCGGGGGGAGTAAAATAGCCGTCAGGGTGTTTTCCGAACGAGAAAACGCCCACATGTGCATCGACTCGCGCGAGGACCCCCTGGCACCCTGGCTTCCCGGCTTCCTGGCCCCTGGCGAGCAGGCGAAAGACAACCGTTAAAAACGCCGGGCGGGAAGGGAGGTGTATGAGTACGACGAACGACCGAGAGACGCGCTCGTGCGTCTCCTGTGGGCTCAACATCGCGGGAACGAACGCCGCGTCGTTCAAGTGCCCCGACTGTGGCCAGCAGATCTACCGCTGTGCCAAGTGTCGCAAGCAGAGCAACCTCTACGAGTGCCCGGACTGCGGATTCACCGGACCCTGATACACCATGGGAAAAGTAGCAGCCAAGATCAAGGTCATGCCGGACAGCCCCGAGATGGACCTCGACGCGCTCCAGGAGCGCCTCGAGAGCGCGCTCCCCGAGGGTGCGAAGATCAACGGCGTCGAGCGCGAGGAAGTCGCGTTCGGCCTCACCGCGCTCTACCCGACCGTGATCGTCCCGGACGGTGCGGGCGGCACGGAGACGGTCGAGGAGAACTTCGCGGACGTCGAGGGCGTCGAGAGCGTCGACGTCGATAACGTCGGCCGTATCTGAACCCACTCGCGGTCGCGACTTGCGGTTTTTCGGAGTCGAACCGCGAAGCGACGCGTCTCGAGCGTGCTCTGCCGGACGGCGGTCGGTACGCTCGACTCGCTGGATCCTCCGGGGTCGACCGGGTGACTGAAGGCCTTTGTGAGTGGCGACGAACGGGGGTGTATGGCGAGCGACGAGACGCTCTCGATCGACTACATCGACCACGAAGCCGTCACGGAACTCATCGACGTCATCACGTACTGTGTCGAAGGGATCAGTCTCTCGTTCGATCGGTGGGACGAACCCTACGTGCAGGGGCCGGGTCTGTACTTCGTGGTCGTCGCCGGAACGTCGATCGAGGAGTACGCCGACCCGATGGGCGAGAACCGGTGGCCGACCGACGAGTGTCCATCGGTCAGCGGACGGCTGGAGTCTTTCTACGACGTCGCCCGGTCGGTCGCGCTCGAGCGCGACGGCGCGGTCGTCGTCACGGTCGACGGGACGATCCACGAGCAGATGGTTCGGCTCAAGGACCTCTCGGCGGACGAACTCGAGGCACTGCCCGTGAGTGCGGATCACTCCTACGCCGAGTGGATGGGAGCACGCCACATGAGCGCGATGGACACCTCCGCGCGGGAGGAGGTGGTCGCCACCGTAACGCTCAGCGAGGAGAGCGGCCGCGTCTCGATCTTCCAGGACGGCGACTACGTCGATTTCGAGCGCGAGGAGATCGGCGGCGTCTGGCGGGCGGATTCCTGACAGGGATCGAAGGCGGTTCGGCGCAATAGTGACGGCCGGGGGATCAATCGATCGTTCGCTTCTCCTCGGGATCGACCGTCGCGAGGTACTGCTCGAGCAGGTCCGGGAACTCCCGCCCGCGGATGTACCGCAGGCCGAAGTCCTCGGTCCAGTCGATGATCCCCCGATCTTCGGTGACGACCCCCGCGTCGAGTTCGCGGGCGAGGATCAGGAGGTCGAAGTCCTCCCGCGAGTCGAGCACCCCGGTCCGCATCGCGCCGCGGTACTTGTCGCGCAGGTCGGAGATCACCGCGTCGACCTCCGTCTTGTGCTCGTGGTCCTCGAGCGGTTCGTCCGACGCCCGCTCGGCCCGGCGGACGGCCTCCTCGGAGACCCGGAGCCCGCGGTCGACCCGGTCGCTCATCTCGTCGACGAAGCTGTAGACGACGTTGGCCGGGATCTCGAGCCCGTACCGGTCGGGGTGTTTGCGGACGACCCAGGTGTTGAGCTTCGCGTAGACCTCCTCGGCGACCCCGCGGGCCTCGAGCATCGTCGTGAGTTCGTCGTGGATCGTCGGCGGGACGTAACAGGAGATGCCGAGGTTGAGCCGCGCGTGGGCGATCAGGTCGAGGAGTCGCAGGACGGCCTCCTCGAGCGACTCGTCCTCACGGCGGATCTCCTCGGTGACGAACAGCGAGGTGTCGAGGACGAACCGCTGTTTGAACGTCTCCGTGGACATGGTGCGAGATTGGGGGCGGACGGAGAAATAAGTGGGCCGTCCGCCGGGGACTTACCCGTCGGACGTGGACGTCTCGGTGTCTTCGCGGGAACCGACGTCGGAGTCGTCCCGCGAGGCGTCGGGGGTCGCCCCTCGTGCCCACTCCCGGTGCGTCATCGGTCCAGGGAGGTGTTCGAGGACCCCCGTCTCGAGCGCTTGCAAACACTCCTCGACGGAGTACGTGCGTTCATCGTCCGAACAGGGGACGACGCACTCGAGCGTCTCGCCGGCGTAAATAGCGGCACAGACGGTCGGAACGCAAAGCTCTCGAAAGGCGTCGGTGTCGGGATCGGAGGCAGAGTTTGAGCCTGGGAACGGGTGACTTTCCGTCCCTGTCCCCGCCTCGAGCATCGACGATACCTCGCGACGCCTGAACGCCGGCTCGAGGCTGTACCCCTCGCTGTCGGCCCACGACCGGAAGGCCGCAACGGTCGCAGTCACCGACGCGGGGCCGTCGGCGATCGTTTCGAGCACGGGTCGGACCGAACTCCACGTCGTCACCGTTACGTCCGAGACGCGATCGATCTCCTCCAGCCTGCGTGCCCTCTCGACCACAGCGAGGAGTCGGTCCACGGCTTCGGCCGGTGCCCGCCCGCGGAGGTAGAGATCCACGCGGAGCGGTTCTCGCGGCGGTGTATCGGAGTCAATCATTGCTCGAGTGAGACGGCGTCGGTAGTAGTGCGGGCACTGCCGCCGTGGTTAAAAGTATCAGTTTATCAGTGCGTCCGACTCTCGCGGCTGCGCTCAGGTCGGCTCGAGAGAACGAGCCGACAAAGCCGGCGACCCGACGCCGGGGGAAAAGACGGGACGGAACGACGTTACTGGTTACTGGTCGGGCTGTCGGTCCGGGTCGGCCCCGAGGTCCGCCTCCGAGACGATCTGTGCGCCCGGCTCCGAGAGGTCGACGGTGACGTCCTCGGGGACGGCCTTGCTGATCTCGTCGACGTTCCCGGCGAGCACCGTCAGGATGTCGTCCGGGTTCGCGTACAGCAGCATCGTCCCGTCCTGCCCTTCGGCGACGAGTTGGGTGTCGTTCAACACGACCTGATCGTTCTGGATGGTCGCCGAGACGACCGGCAGCGCCGCCGGCTTGCCGGGTTCGTCGTCGCGGACCTTGCGGATGTGGACCGCATCGAGGTCGAGCACCTCCTTGTACTCCTCGATCCGCTCGGCGCAGGCGACCATGTCCTGGAGCAAAGCGGTCTTGTCCTCGTGGCCCGGGTGATCGCCGTCGAGACAGTGCTGGCAGACGCGGAGTTCGAGTCGCATTGGACGTCCGTTGTCGCTCGAGGCCGATGAGAATTCCGTTTCCCGACCTGCCGTCCCATCGCCGTTGCCTTCCGTCCCGCCCGTGCGGTTTCTTTGCCCCCGATATCGTACGAGCCCGTATGGCCGACGGCAACCGGCCGGCCGACGGAGCGCCGCCCGATCCCGACGCCCTGCTGGCAGAAGGGTACCACAGGCGACTCGGGATCGGGGAATCCGCGTTCCGCCAGCTCGCGGAGTACCTCGAGCGACGGGAGTACGAGGGGCGGCCCTACTGGCACGTCTCGGACTACCGCCGGGGAATCGAACGCGGGACGGTCCTGATCGGCGGAACGGTCGTCCGCGGGTTTCCGAAGGTTCCCCGGACGCTCGTCCTCGAGACCGGCGTCCCCGAGGGGTTCCCCGATCACGACGCCGTCGCGGTCGAGGAGAAGCTCAACGGCTACAACGTCCGTGTGGCGCGGATCGGCAGCGACGACGGCGACGACGGCGACCTGCTCGCGTTCACCCGAAGCGGCCTGATCTGCCCGTTCACGACCCGGGTACTGGAGCGACTGGTCGAGCTCGAGCCGCTGTTCGACGCCTTCCCCGATGCGATGGTGTGTGGGGAGATGATCGGGCCGGAGAACCCCTACACGGCCCACGAGTACGCGGACGTCGACTCGCTCGCGTTCCGCGCGTTCGACTGGCGGGACCGCGAGTCCGGCGACCCCCTCCCCGTGCGGGAACGACGGGAGCGATACGAGCGGTTCGACGTCCCCCAGACGCGGCTGTTCGGCATCTACGACGTCGCGGAGAGCGGCCGATCGCCGACCACGGACGGTTCGGGACGCGAGGACGGCGGCGACTCGCCGAAAGGGAAGCCGACCGCCGCCGACGAAGTGCGACGGATCATCGAGCGCCTGGACGAACGGGGCCGCGAGGGCGTCGTGATGAAGTCCCTCGACGGCCGGGAGCAACTCAAGTACACGACGTCGGCCGCCAACGTCGGGGACCTCGCCTACGCGTTCTCGTTGCCGTTCGACTACGGCCAGGCGTTCATGTTCCGGCGGCTCATCCGCGAGGCGTTCCAGTCCGTCGAGTGGGACGAATCCGACGAGGAGGCCCGCGAGCGCACCCACGACCTCGGAGAGGCGATCCTGCTGTCGATGCGGGACACCATAGAGACCGTCGCCGAGGGGGAGAGCGTCGGCGAGCGCCACACCGTCCGGGCCAGCCCCGAGGCCGTCGACGCCCTGCTCGAGCACCTCCGGGGACAGGGGTTGCGGATCGAGATCGAGTCGGACGAGCGGGAGGACGGCGACCGCGTCGTCACGTTCTGCAAGCGAACGCAGTCGACCAACGACAAGACGAAAAACTACCTCGAGGGACAGGTCGTCCGGGAGTGACGGCGGTCAGAGGTACTCCTCCCACAGCGGAATGTCGGCGTACTTGTCGCCGCGGTCGCAGAGCATCACGACCGTCACCGAGTCCTCGTCGAGCGCCCCGTCCTCGGCTAACTGGTGGACGGCCTGGATCCCGGCCCCGCTCGAGGTGCCGACGACGAACTGGCCGTCGACCCGGAGGTAGTCCTCGACGGTTTCTGGGTCGTGCTGGCCCGGATCGTGGACGTCGACCGCCGCGTCCTGGTAGCGATCCCGGAGGTCCCGGGCGCGGTCGTAGGCGTCGCCCGTCGAGACGTACTCCTTGCGGTCGAGGACGGACTCGTCGTACGTCTCGGGGTGGTAGTGGTCGCCCGTCCGGAGGAATTTCAGGCCGTCGATGGCGTGCAGCGCCTCCTTTGGCTCGAAGCCGACGACGGTGACGTCGTCGCCGCGGTCGTGGAGCCCCCGGCCCGTCCCCGTGACGGTGCCGCCGGTTCCGGCCCCCGCGACGAAGTGGGTGACCGCTCCGTCGGTCTGCTCCAGAATCTCCCGGGCCGTCGTCCGCTCGTGGGTGCCGGGGTTGTCGGGGTTCTCGTACTGGTTCGGGCGGTAGTAGTCTTCGGGGTTTGCGGCGATCAGTTCCTCGCAGCGCTCGATGACGGCGTCGTAGCCGAGGTCGGCGTCGACGAAGTGGATCTCGGCGCCGGCGTCCCGGACCGCCTCGATCTTGCCGCCGCTTGCGTTGTCCGGCATCACGATCTCGACGTCGTACCCTCGCGCCGTGGCGAGTCGAGCGATCTCGCTGCCCGTGTTGCCCGATGTGGGTTCGATGATCGTCGCGTCGGGCTCGAGTTCGCCCCGCTGTTCGGCCCCGTCGAGCATCCCCTTCGCGATGCGTGACTTGATGGAGCCGCCGCCGTGTGGGGCCTCCGGCAGGTTGAACCACTCCGCCTTGCCGTAGACGGTGCCGGGGACGTCGACCTCGAGCTCGAGTAGCGGGGTCTCGAAGATCGTGGACTCGTCGATCCCGGTTCCGATTCCGGTCCCGGTCCCGGTTCCGGTGGTCCCGGATTCGGTCCCGCCGGCCGACTCGTCCGGCGTCCGCTGGTCGGTCATAGCGGTCCTTTCCACGGGCCGAATATGGGTCCGACGGAACCGGCCGTCTCCGCGGACATCTCGGTTCCGACCTCGTCCCGGGTGCTCGAGTGGAGCGGCCGCTCGACGGCCGTTCGCGGGTCTCGAGTCCGGTTTACCGGTCGGCCGACGGGGGCTTGCCTGGCGTCGCAGATACGAGAGAGAACTGACCCGACCGAAAGGAGTTAACGGACTCCGACACCAACTCGAAGCGAAACCATATGAGCAAGCCGACCTGGGACGACGTCGTCGACCTCCCGGACGAACTCGACGACGAGACGGCCGAACAGCTCTACGAGGAGGCCGACGAACGCCAGGACATGACGGGCGAGGTCTGTCCGTACCCGCAACTCGAGGCCAAGAAGGCGATCCAGGGGCTCGGGTCGGGCGACCTGCTCGTCCAGGAGACCGACCACGTACCGAGTACCGAAAACGTCCCGAAGGCAGTCGAGGACCTCGCCGACGCGAAGGTCTGGAAGAGCGGGTCGGGACTGTACCGTATTTTCCTCTCCAAGAAGTAATCCACATCCATGGTCGACGAAGTCACCCCCGACGAAGTCAAAGAAAAGCTCGAGGACGACGACGTACAGGTCGTCGACATCCGGCCGGAATCGGAGTACGAACAGGGCCACATCCCCGGCGCGATCAACATCCCGATGAGCGAACTACCCGCCCGGATCGACGAGTACGACTGGGGCGACGACGTGGTCGTCGCCTGCCCGATCGGCCAGAGTTCGATCCAGGCGGCCCGGCTGATCGGCAGCTACGAGGACGCCGACAGCGACGCCGTCGCGAGCATGGAGGGCGGCTACCGGGAGTGGGAGTACGAACTCGAGACGGGCACGGAATCCGAGACCGACGAATCGGAAGCGCAAGCCTGACGCGAGCGACTCGCCCGTTCGATTCTCTCTCCGTTTCCGACGCCTCGAGCGCCGAGTCCGTCAGTCGAGCGGTTCCACGGGATCGCCGACGGCGACCGTCTTCCCCCGATCCGCGTCGACGACGTCGGCGATGAGCATCAGCGTGTAGTAGTGGTCGAAGGCCGCCTCGTCGGCCCACTCGGGGAACGTCTCCCGGCGCTTCTCGACGAATCGTTCGCGGAACTCGGGGAGAGCCTCGCCCGTGTCCGGATCCCGCTCCGGGACGACACAGCGCGCACAGGGCGTGACTCCCTCGAGTCGCACGTCGCCGACGGTGAAAGCCGGCGCGTCCGCGCCGACGAACCGATCCTCCCAGAACGGTTCGACGCCCGAAACCTCGAGGTTCGCCCGCATCCGCCGGCGAACGCCGTCGACGGTGAGGTCGTCGAACCAGTCGGCGACCGTCTCCAGGGTCGCGGTGCTGATCACGGACGTTCCCATACCGTTCCGGGCGACGTAACCGCGCTCGTCGTCGCGTTCGAGCGCGAGCTCGCCGAGGTCGAAGACGTCCGAGAACCACGCGGCCGCGCGCTCGCGGCCCACTTCGCTCTCGAGGTCGAACTGGCGCGGGCCGTCCGCGTCGCTCCCCGTCACGTCGACGGTCAACGCTCCCGTTTCGGGATCGTACTCGGTCGTTATATCGTGTACGCGATCGGTCCGTGGACCCTCGACGACCTCGCCGTCGGCGTCGAAGATGGCGAACGCCCGGTCGCCGGCGAGCGTGCCGTTCTCGCGGATCGTTGCTTCCTCGCGGTCGACGCCGTCGAGGGACTTCACGGGGTAGGTTCGGATGCGCTCGAGCCGTGCCATGGGAGTGCCGTGGCCGGCGGGCGGGATATAGGTGTTCGTTCCAGCGAAACCGCACGATCGCCGCACACGTTCGGCCGAACGGTTTCAGCCGGTCGCGTCGTACGGACGGCGATGAGCGACCTCGAACCCCACGCGGTGCCCGACGCGGTCCTCGAGGCGCTCGGACTCGAGGACGATCCGGGCGCGTTCGATCCCTACACCGTCGATTCCGACGGGTGGAACCTCGAGGTCTCGGGTGCTGTCACGGACCCACTGTCTCTCTCCCGGCGGGACCTCGAGTCGTTCCCGTTCGAGACGGCGACGGAGGACTTCGACTGCGTGGAGGGGTGGCGGGCCGACGACCTCGCGTGGCGCGGGGTCCGGGTCGAACGGGTGCTCGAGCGGGCCGGCCCCGTCGCCGACGAACCGCACGCGCTCGTTCGCGCGCTCGACGGGGACTACGCGTGTTCGTTCCCGCTCGAGCGCCTGTCGACGGCGCTGCTCGCCCTCGAACTCGACGGCGAACCGCTCCCGCTCGAGCACGGCGGCCCGGCCCGTCTCGTCCCGCTGGACGATGACGACGACTGCTGGGAGAGCATCAAGTGGGTGTCGGCGATCGAGATCGGCGACGATCCCTTCGGCGGGGACGACACCGCGAAAGAGCGGGCGCTGTCGCGACTCGAGTGAGACGGAGGCGGGTCTCTTGCAGTCTCCGCTCGGTCAGTCGTCCGACTCCTCCGTGACCAGCAGGTCCTCGTCGGCGTACTCCTCGCGGAGCGTCTTCTTGTCGAACTTACCCGTCGCGGTCTTGGGCACCTCGTCGATGTGGACGACGGCGTCGGGCGTCCACCAGTCGGGATAGTCCTCCGCGATGAACGCCTCGAGTTCGGCCAGGAACTCGTCTTCGTCCATCCCGGCGTCGTCGGTCGGGACGACGAACGCGACCGGCCGTTCCTGCCACTTCTCGTGGGGCGCGCCGACGACGGTGGCCTCGCTGACCGCCTCGTGGGCCATAATCTTGTTCTCGAGTTCGACGGAGGAGATCCACTCGCCGCCGCTCTTGATCACGTCCTTCGTCCGGTCGACGATCTGGATGTAGCCGTCCTCGTCGACGGTGACGATGTCGCCGGTCTTGAGCCACGACCCCTCGAAGTCGACTTCGTTGGCCTGGGGCCGCTCGAAGTACGAGTCCGTGACCCAGGGGCCACGGACCCACAGTTCGCCGAAGTCCTCGCCGTTCCACGGGACCTCCTCGCCGTCGTCGTCGACGACTTTGAACTCGAGGCCCGGAACGATCAGCCCTTGCTTGGCCTGCTTCGCGTACTGCTGTTCGGGCGAGCGGTCCTCGAGGTCGCTCTTGAGGTGGGCGACGGTCCCCAGCGGCGACAGTTCGGTCATCCCCCAGGCGTGGACGACCTCGACGCCGAGGTCGTCGTACTGGCGGATCAGGCTCTCGGGAGCGGCGCTTCCGCCGATAACGACCCGCTCGAGCGAGTCGAGGTCCACGTCGTGTTCCTGGACGTACTCGAGGACGCCGAGCCAGACGGTCGGGACGCCGGCCGTGAGGGTAACCCCCTCCTCCTGGATGAGTCGAACCAGGTCCTCGGGCTCGGGCGAGGGGCCGGGATAGACGTGTTTCGCGCCGGCGGCGGTCGTCGCGAACGGCATCCCCCAGGCGTTGACGTGGAACATCGGGACGACCGGCATGACGACGTCGTCCTCGTCGATCTCGAGCGCCTGGGGAGTCAGGCTCGCCATCGTGTGCGACCACAGCATCTGCTGGGTGTACTCGACCCCTTTCGGCTTCCCCGTCGTCCCCGAGGTGTAACACATCCCCGCGGGCTGGTCCTCGTCGAGTTCCGGCCAGTCGTACTCCGTCCCGTGAGCGTCGATGAACGACTCGTAGTCGGTAACCGACTCGAGGTCGGTCTCCGGTACCTCCGAGCCCATGACGACGTACTGCTCGACGGATTCGAAGGCCGCCGCGTCGTGAGCCCCCTCGAGCGCCTCGAGCAGCGACTGGTCGACGAACAGCAGTCGGTCCGCAGCGTTCTCGACGATGTACTGGATGTGTTCGGCCGGCAGCAGCGGGTTGATCGTGTGGAGTTGGCCCCCAACGTTCGGCGCTGCGAAGTAGACCTCGGCGTGCCGGTGGTGATTCCAGCAGAACGTCCCGACGCGGTCGCCATCACCGATTCCGGCGTCCTCGAGCGCGTTCGCCAGTTGTCGCGTCCGATCGGCGTACTCCTCGTAGGTGTTGCGGACGATTCCCTCGTGTGTTCGAGAGACGACTTCCCGGTCCGGGTGGAGCCGTTCCGCGCGCCAGAGGAACGGTCGGAGCGTCTGATCGTATCCTGCCATACGTTATATCGTCACACGTTCCCGCATAATTCTACCGACGAATTCACAGATGCGCTCTCTCTTCTCGGGACGGTGGGTAGAACTGCACGACGAAGTCTTGAAGAACGTCGGCTCGAACCCCTTGGATATGCGACTCGAGGAGTACTGGGGGGTCGGTCCGAAGACACGGGAGACGCTGGTCGACGAACTCGGGCGCGAGGCGGCGATCCGGGCCATCGAGAACGGAAACGTCCGGGCGCTCGCGGACGCGGGGCTGGCCCGCGGCCGCGCGACGCGCATCCTCCGTCGCGCGACCGGCGGCGACGGCATCGACACGCTGGCGACGAGCGACGCTCGCTCGGCGTACAAGGACCTGCTCGAGCTGGCGAGCGACCACGCGGTCACGCAGCGAGCGGCCGACCGCATCCGTGTGCTGACGCCCCTGTCGACCCGCGAGGCGATGGAGGAACGGCTCGACGACGTGCTCGCGGCCCGGGACGCCTGGGCCGGGCTGTCCGCGGACGATCGCGAAGCCGTGCTCGCGGCCTACGAGCGCTACGACGAGCGCGAGGGCAGCGAACGCGCGGCCGTCAACGCCGCGCTCGCACTGCTCGAGGCCGGGGTCGACTCCGGCCCGTTCGCCGCGATCGCCGACCTCGAGCGCGAGCGCCTCGAGGCGGCCGCGGAGGCGCTCGCGGCCCTCGACGGGTACGAAAGCGGCTCCCGGGTTCGCGTCCGCGAGGGCGCAGACGAGGAACTCGACCGCCTGCGGGGGACGCTCGGCGCGGTCGAGGACATGGACGCCAACGCGCTCGAGGTGATCGAGGACCTGCGCGACGACGGCGTTCGCGACGTGACGGCGTTCCGGCAGGCCTTCGAGGATCGCCTGCTCTCGGAGACCGACGTGACGATCGACCGGGTGCGCGCCGCGATGCCGGAGAACGCCACCGACGCGACCGACTTCGTCGGCGGCACCCTCCGGGCGCTCAGGTCCGACCTGACCGAAGCGATCGACGAGCGGGAGGAGACCGTCGCCGAGGCGTTTCAGGAAACCCTCGCGGACGCCCGAACGGCCGTCGACCGGGCCGTCGAGGCCGTCGACGACATCGCCCTCCAGCTGTCGCTCGCGCGCTTTGCCCTCGAGTACGACTGCACGCGCCCGGAGTTCGTAGCGCCCGATGGCGGGGAGGCCGCCGTCTCGGTCGTCGACGCGCGGAACCTCACGCTCGCGGCCCGCGACGACGAGTCCGTCCAGCCGGTGACCTACGCGCTGGGCGATCACGGGGTGACGTCGGTTCCGGACGACGCCGATTCCGACCTCGAGGCTCCCGATCGGGAGCAGGTCGCCGTCCTCACCGGCGCCAACAGCGGCGGGAAAACGACGCTGCTCGAGACGCTGTGCCAGGTCGTCCTGCTGGCGTCGATGGGGCTACCCGTCCCCGCCGAGCGGGCCGAGGTCACGCCCGTCGACTCGCTGGTCTTCCACCGCCGGCACGCGAGTTTCAACGCCGGCGTCCTCGAGTCGACGCTGCGCTCGATCGTGCCGCCGCTGACCTCCGACGGGCGGACGCTGATGCTGGTCGACGAGTTCGAGGCGATCACCGAACCGGGCAGCGCGGCGGACCTGCTGCACGGGCTGGTCACCCTGACCGTCGACCGGGACGCGATGGGCGTGTTCGTCACCCACCTCGCGGACGACCTCGAGCCCCTGCCGCCCGAGGCTCGCGTCGACGGCATCTTCGCGGAAGGGCTCGATCCCGACCTCGAGTTGCGCGTCGACTACCAGCCCCGGTTCGACACCGTTGGCCGGTCGACGCCGGAGTTTATCGTCTCCCGACTCGTCGCGAACGCCTCGGACCGGCGCGAACGCGCGGGGTTCGAGACGCTGGGCGAGGCCGTGGGCAACGACGTGGTCCAGCGGACGCTCGCCGACGCGCGCTGGTCCGGCGAGGGCAACGCGGGCACCGACTGAGGACCGTCGACTACCGCGACACCGCGGCACTCAGCCGATGCCGTCGCGGTCACGGTCGTCCCAGTCTCCGTCCGAGTCGGGGTCGTCGAACTCCCCATCGATGTCGACTTCTTGGCCGTGATCGCGCTCGAGCCATCGGTCGGGCGTCGGTTCGTACGCGTCCCCGTTGCCGGCCGACCCGTCGCGGGTCCCGTCTTCCGTCCCGCGACCCGTGTACGTGTACACCGTCCCGTCCTCGTCCTCGCAGACGCGGGCCTCGAGGTACGCCTGTGCGGCCCGCCTCGAGAGCGCGCCCATTTCGACCGCGTCGCCGAGTGTCGTCTTGGTCGCGCGGAACCAGGTCCGGATCCGGGTCGGGGGCTCGTCCGCCGAGGGATCCGCGGCCACGATGGCTCCGCGGCCGCCGTCGCGGCCGTCGCCCCACTCGAGCCAGCAGACCCGGTAGGCGTCGACGGCGTAGTCCCGTCCCGGATCGACGAGGTACAGTGCCTCGTAAATGCACGGGTCGAGGTAGTCGGTGAGGATCCGCTCGCGTGCGACCGAGTCCGCGAGCAGGTCGGCGTCGACGGCGCCGTCGGCGAGGGGCGACCCGTCGTCGATCGCTTCCGCGAGCGAGAGGTCGTCCCCGCCCCAGTGGCTGTACCGCAGGTCGTAGAGCCGGTCAGGCCGACGGTAGCCGACGAGCGCTCTATGTCCCATCCGTCCCCCCGCTGGCGTCGTCCCGGTCGAGGACGGGAGTTCGGACGCCGATGTCGCTCGTGCCGCGACGGCGGTAACGGTGATGTGGGTCGGGGATAGGGTGGTGGTAGTAGTGACAGCAGTGGCAAGCCATCGCCGGGCTTGGCCCCGTGTCCGTACTTGAACCCACGGAGACGGGACGACGGACTCGAGCCCGACGGAACGCAACGACGAAAACCCCGCGACTCCTACCGTTCTCCGAACTCGAATGGCAACGGAGTACGACGCCGTCCTCTTCGACAACGACGGCGTGTTGACGACCCCGACGGATCGTGACGTCCTCGTCGAGGCCATCCGCGACGCGTTCGCGGACTGTGGCGTGAGCGACCCGCCGACGGACCACGTCGAGACGCTGCTCGGCCCGACCGTCGACTCGCTGCGCCGCGTCGCGGGGGAGCACGGCCTCGAGCCGACGGACCTGTGGACAGCACGCGAGGAAGCCGCGATCGCCGTTCAACTCGAGGAGATGCGCGCCGGCCGAAAGCGACCGTACGACGACGTCGCCGCCCTGCGGAACCTCGAGGCACCGACCGCGATCGTCAGCAACAACCAGCACCGCACGATCGAGAACGTTCTCGAGGAGTGCGAACTGACGGAGTACGGGTTCGAGACGTGGTACGGTCGCGAGCCCACGATCCGGGGCGTCGAGCGAAAGAAGCCGACCCCCTACTATCTCGAGTCGGCGATCGACGACCTCGCGGCGTCGAACCCGCTGTACGTCGGCGACAGCCGCGTCGACGTCCAGGCGGCGGAGGCCGCGGGGATCGACGCGGCGTTCCTGCGCCGGGACCACCGCCGGGGCTACGAGCTACCGATCGACCCCGACTACGAGATCGAGTCGCTGACCGCCCTCGAGCGGATCCTCTAGCTCGAGACCGGCGTCTCGGTTGCCGCCCGTCGCTCGGCCCGTTCCTTGACCGCCTCGTTCATCGCCTCGAAGCCGCGTTCGACCCGGTCGTGGTCGAGCAACACCGGCACGAGTACGCCCCGGAACGTCTCCCGGTGAAGCAGCCGGGTACGGTCGTCGTCGATCGGCTCGAGGTGGAACTCGTGGTCGCCGTCGAAGACGAAGGGGACGATCAGCCGACCCCGCCAGGCCAGGCGACGTTCCGGCTCGACGGCGATGACCGTCGGTCGGAACGTCATCCCGCGGGACTCCGGCGGTTCGATGCGGACCCGTAACCGTTCTCCCCTCGAGGGGTCGCCCTCGATCGCCCGGATGAACGGGTTCCATTCGGGGTAGCTGTCGAACTCGAGCAACACGTCCCAGACGACGTCGGGCGGGGCGTCGATCTCCTCGAAGGTTTCGATCTTTTCCATGGTAACGACTAACGAGGTGGTCGGTTATGCCTGTGTCGGTGGGTCGTACGGGTCGTTTCGGGCGAGTGGTGAGAACGGCGGCCCGCGAGAGGGGTCGACGTGTAGTGCCTTCGTGACGCTACCCGAGGGATCAGGCGCTGTCGTTGAACCGACGGTTCGTCGAGTACGGCGCGTCGCCGGGTTCGCCCCGAACGAAGTGGCCGGCCGGGTTGATCTCGCCGTCGCGCTCCATCGAGAGCAGTTCGACGAACCAGGCCTCGTGTTCGACCTCCTCCTGAAGGATGCGCTGGGCCATGTCGTAGGTCCGCGGGTCGACGCCGTGAGTCATGTCACAGATCTCCGACCACGTCCGGATGGCACACCGCTCGGCCTCGAGCAGTACCTCGAGGATCGCTTCCGCCGACAACTGCCCGGTGTCGAACCCGCCCTCGTCGCCCATCGGCGTCGGTACCTCGGCGTCCGGGCAGGACGCGCGGTCCGCGAACGCCCGGATGTCGTTCGGCAACGCGCCGCCGAGTTCGTACACTCGCGGCGCGACCAGTTCGAAGTGGGCCCGGTCCTCGAGGCGGGCGTCCTCGGTGATCTCCTTGTAGTCCTCGTGGCCGGCGAGGTGCATCCGGAGGTTGGTGTAGTAGTAGTACGTCGTAAACTCGGCGCCGACGGCGTCGATGAGTTTCTCCCGGAGGTCTTCGGGGTCGAGACCGCGTTCGCGGAGGACGGCCATCCCGACTCGCTCGCTCGTGTCACCTGTCTCGATGTCTCCTGACGCGTGTGGTTTCTCGTCGGACATGCACCAGTGGACTGCCATAACTCCACGTATAGTGCTTGGCGTTTACACGATTTCCAGACCGTCGGCGCGAGCGATCGGTGCCGTTCGCTCTTGAATGCATGCGATATTTGATGCAACACCTTTGCCGGAGAACGTCGTAGTGTTCGTTGACATGTCCCAGCCTAGCTTCGGCTACCTGACCCCGGAGACCCTCCCCCTGTTCACCGACCTGTACGAGTTGCGGATGCTGCAGGCGTACCGCAATCAGGGACACGACCCGACGGCGACGTTCAGCCTCTTCACCCGCGAGTTGCCGGCAAATCGCGGATACATGATCGCGGCGGGCCTCGAGCAGGCCCTACACTACGTCGAGGGCCTCGAGTTCGGCGACCGAGCGATCGAGTACCTGACCGAACTCGAGTTCGACCCGGCGTTTCTGGACTACCTCGAGTCGTTCGAGTTTACCGGCGAGATCCGCGCGCTGCCGGAGGGGACGCCGGTCTTCGAAAACGAGCCGCTGCTCGAAGTGACGGCCCCCATCTCGCAGGCACAACTGTTCGAGACGGCGGTCATCAACCAGATCGGGTTCCAGACGCTGATCGCGACGAAGGCCGCCCGGATGCGGGACGTGATCGATCGGGAGGGTGACGGCCAGCGGCTCGTCGATTTCGGCTCGCGGCGCTCCCACGGTACCGACGCGGGGATCAAGGCCGCGCGGGCGGCCTACGTCGGCGGCTTCGACGGGACGTCGAACGTCGCCGCGGGGGAGGCCTTCGACGTCCCCGTCTTCGGGACGATGGCCCACTCCTGGGTCCAGAGCTTCGAGCACGAGCGCGATTCCTTCGAGACGTTCGTCGACGAGTACGGCGAGGACAGCGTCCTGCTGATCGACACCTACGACACGGTCGCCGGGGCCGAGACGGCAAAGGCGGTCGCCGAGGAGAACGACGTCGACCTGCGCGGCGTTCGACTCGATTCGGGGGATCTGCCCGCGCTCTCGAAGGCCGTCGACGAGGTGTTCCCCGAGGTCGACGAGTTCATCTCGTCGGGGATCGACGAGTACGCGATCCGGGAGTTCTTCGACAGGGACGGGATCGCAGCCGGCTTCGGGCCCGGAACGGCGCTGGTGACGAGCACCGACTCGCCCAAGGTCGAAGGCGTCTACAAACTCGTGGCGGTCGAACGGGACGGCGAGATGCAACCGACGATGAAGCTCTCCAAGGGGAAGGTCACCTACCCCGGCGCCAAGAGCGTCCGCCGGACGACCGAGGGCGGCGAGTACGCCGGCGACGTCGTCGGCCTGCGCGAGGAGAGCGACGACCTCCCCGGCGAGGAACTGCTCGAGACCGTCGTCGAGGACGGCGAGCGGGTCGTCGACCTCCCCGACCTCGAGACGATCCGCGAGCGCGCGGCCGACCTCCGGCGGCGGCTCCCGGTCGAACACCGGCGGATCGAGGACCCCGAGCCCTACGAGGTACGAATCAGCGACGCGCTCGAGGCCGAAACGGAGGGCCTGCGCCGGACGCTCGAGGAGCGGATGGACGTCTGATACGGATCCGGCGTCAGTCCGTCGGCACGTGCGTGGCGGCCGCGTTGGCCGCCACCTCGTCGAACCGTTCGACTGCCCCGTCGGCGAGCGGGTACTCGCCGTGGTAGGGATCGATCTCGCGGTCGACTCCCGAGACGAACCGGATCGCGTCGGCCAGCCGCTCGTAGTTCTCGTCGACGACGTCCTGGATCAGGACCGGCATCCCCGCGCGGTGACACAGTTCGCTCGCCGCGGCGCGACCGGCCCAGATCCGCCCGGCCTCGCGGTCGGCGAAGAACAGCGCGAACGGCGCTTCGTCGAACTGTGCCTCGAGGAAGGCCTGCGCGCTCGGGTCGTCCCAGGGGACGACGCCGACGTCCTCGAGTTGACGCATGGCGGTCGAGGCGGCCGAACAGAACGGGCAGTCGCCGTCGTAGACGAGGATGCCGGTGAACTCGTTCGTGTCGGTCATACTGACGGGTAGCTCGGAGCCGCGGTAGACTCCCCTTCGACGCCGCGGGCTATCAATGTCCGTGCCGGTCACCCGAGTTTCGACCGCCCCGGCGGCCGGTCGTGCTCCGCCCGGTGCTCCAGCAGTTCGTCGTACCGTTCGACCTCGAGGACGCAGTCGGAGCGGGGTTGGGCGACGCAGGTGAGGACGAACCCCGCCGCCTCGTCCTCGGGGTAGTACCGCTTGGCGTTGGCGTGGTCGACCTCCCCCTCGAGGAGCCGCGCGCCGCAGGTGATACACCACCCCTGCTGGCAGTCCGCGGAGAGCCAGAGGCCGGCCCCGCGGGCCGCCGAGAGGATCGACTGGTTCTCCCGGACCTCGATGCTCCGGCTCTCGCCGGCTGCCTCGAGGTCGGCGTCCTCGGGGACACGGAGTTCGACAGTCCAGGTGGTCGACGTCGAGCCTGTCACGAATCGTGTGTGGGTCGGAAGCGACGACCGAAAAGCCTGCTGCGGGCAGCCGTCGGCCGATGGTGTCGTCCTGAACCGTTGAACCTACGGAGTCCAGCCTCCTACCGTCGCGCGAGTATGCCGACGGTGCTGGTTCGCGGTCCCGCGGATGAGGGACCCGACGACGTCGTCGGGGCGTTCGCCGGTGAAGCGGACGGACACCGTCTCCGAGGCCGACGTGCTCGACGAATTCCTCGCGTACGCCCGCGAGCGTAGTTCGGTCGTCGCCCCCGTAGAAGCGGCGTGACGCCGACTCCGACGCTTTCCTGAAACGGCTACCGGCACTGCTGTCACACCGGTAGCCGCCCTGGGTTCGCTCGAGTGGATGGAGACCGAGCGCTACCGGGAGATCGCGCGGGAAAATCGATGGGCACCGGATCGCTGGCCGTCGGACGTAGGGATGCAACGTGTGGTTTGGTGGGGTAGGTGGTGCGTGTCCACGTCCGACACTGTCCGGTGCGATTCGTGGTTGGATACCATCTCACTTAGAACTACCTATCCTGTACACTGTCCGATTCTTGATGGGCGGCCCCGCTACAACCGCGTAATCGCCCGGACGCATCGGCTGACCGAACCGCGGCGACGACACGGTCTCGTGAGCAGTCATCTGCTCCGATCGGCGACCAACCGGAGAATCGGCCGGAACGCGCCGGCCCGAGCTATTTCACCGCGGTCGATGTGGACGCCCCCATGGCCGAGACCGACATCGCGATCACCGGCGCGTCCGGCAACGTGGGACGGGAGGCGATCGAGGCGTTCGCCGACCGCGAGGCCTCGCTGACGCTGTTCTCCCACAGCGAGACCGAAGACCTCGAGACGACGCCGATCGACGTCGCCGATCGGGAGACGTTCGTCGACGTCCTCGAGGGCCAGGACGTGTTGATCCACCTGGCCGCAAACCCCGACCCGCGCGCGGAGTGGGACGCGCTCTCGGGACCGAACGTCGAGGGCCTGTACAACGCCTACGAGGCGGCCGTCGAGAACGACCTCGAGCGGGTCGTCTTCGCGAGTTCGAACCACGCCGTCAACATGGACAACACCGTCTCGCCGATCCGTCCGGAGTCGACGGTGGGCGACCCCGACGTCGTCCGACCTGGCGAGCCCGGGGATCCCGACACCTACTACGGCGTCACCAAGGTCTTCGGGGAAGCGATGGGATCCTACTACGCCAAGCGTCACGGGCTGGACGTGATCAACCTCCGGATCGGCTGGCTGCTCACCCGCGACGAACTGCGGTCCGAGGTCGCGGACCGCGACGGGGCTGGCGAGCGCTACGCCAGGGCGATGTGGCTCAGCCCGGGAGACTGTCGGCGCGTCATCGAGGCGGCCGCCACGAAGCCACTTTCGACCACCCCCCTGACCGTGCATGGTATCTCGAACAACTCCCAGCGGTTCCTCTCGCTGTCGGAGACGATGCTCGAACTCGGCTACCGACCGCAGGACGACGCGGAGGACGTCCTGGACGACGACGGAGAGGGGCGTGCCGGCCTCGAGATGGGCTGACAATCAGCCGGGTACGCCGGTCTCGGGATCGAAAGACCGAATATCGGGACGTTCGTAGCGCAACACATGTCCACGAAAGTATCCGAGTCGACGGGGTACGTCCCGAACGTACAGATGTCCGCGTTCGGGTACGTCATGGCGGCGATCCTCGTTATCGTCATGCTGCCCGTCCTTCCGATCATCGCGCTGGCCTGGATCGTCTGGCGGGCCTTCATCGCGGAGGAACCGGCGGAACCGAGCTACGAGACCTGGCGGGAGCAAGCCAACACCGACTGGGCGCGATCGGTCGCCGGCCTTGACGAGGAGGAACAGGAAGCGGAAGCCGAGGAGGCCGAGGAGAAGGCGGAAGCCGAGGCCTAAAACGACGCTCGGTCCTGCGTCGTCTGTGTCCCGTCCCGGTTTGTTTCGTTCCGGTTCGTTCCGGTTCGCTCTTCCTCCCCGATTTCGTCCCTTCCTCTACGTTCGTTTTCGGTCGACTCTCGAGTCGCCGCTCGAGACCGCGACCCTCGTACGGACTAGCGTAGTCGTTGCCGGCCCAACCGCGAACTCCGGCGGTCGGCCGGGAACTCGGTATAGCAGACCGTCTCAGTCGTCGGCCGCCGCCACGAGATCCGTTGGCGGGTTGCCCGGGAGTTCGTCGCGGTCATGAGGGGCCTCGAACTCGAGGTCCGGGCCGTGCGCGACGATCCGGTGAGGGTTCACGTCCGGGTGGGTCGTGTAGTAGTGTTCCTTGATGTGGTCCATCCGGACGGTGTCGGCCACGCCGGAGGTCTCGCGGGTCGCTTCGCTCTCCGCTCGTTCGTTCGACGTCCCCTCCCGACGGTCGGCGACGCCCGTCTGATAGAGGTCCCGGAGGTACGGCCACAGGTTCTCGTACTCGCGGATGTACTGGACGTTACACATGAAGTGTGTGTGATAGACGTTGTCGAACCGGACCAGGGTCGTGAACATCGCGACGTCGGCCTCCGTGAGCCGGTCGCCGGCGAGGTATCGCTGGTCCGCCAGGACCTCGTCCCAGTGGTCCAGCGCGGAAAAGAGGTCGTCGACGGCCTCGTCGTAGGGCCCCTGGTCGGTCGCGAAGCCAGCCCGGTACACGCCGTTGTTGATCGGTTCGTAGATCTCGTCGATGATCCGGTCGACCTCGTCTCGGTAGCCCTCGGGGTAGAGGTCCGCGTCTCGAGTCGCGTACTCGTCGAACTCGGTGTCTAACATCCGCATGATCTCCTCGGACTCGTTGTTGACGATGGTGTCCTCCTGCGTGTCCCACAGGACCGGGACCGTCACCCGACAGGTCGCGTCGGGATCGGCCTTCACGTACAGCTCCCGGAGGTAGTCGACGTCGTGGACGTGATCGCGCGTACAGCCGTCCTTCTCGGGCGTGAACTGCCAGCCGTCGTCGTCGCGGTAGGGGTCGACGACCGACACGGAGATGGCGTCCTCGAGGCCTTTCAACGCCCGCATCACGAGGGTCCGATGGGCCCACGGACAGGCGTAGGAGACGTAGAGGTGGTACCGACCCGCTTCCGGCTGGAACCGAGCGTCGGGATCGTCGCGGATCCGGTCGCGAAACGTCGTCTCCTGGCGCTCGAACTCGCCTTCCTCGTTGGTCGTCTCGTATGCGTCCGTTCGCCACTCGCCGTCGACGAGTTTGTTCATACCAGTCCTAGTCGGTGGCAGATACAAAGGCGCTCGCTAACCCTCGTGTCACCGGGGACTCGAGGAGGCCGGTCACCCGGCCGTAACTGCTCGCGTCGGCGGCGGGATCGGTGTCGGATCCACTCACACGGATCCCTGTACCGATCTACCAGCGCAACCGCGACCCGGGTGGCGGTTGCGCTGGAACTGCCGGACAGTAACCCGTATCAGAGCGCGCTCGCGATCCAGTAGCCGATTCCGGCGAGCAGAAGTGCGACGCCCTCCAGACGCGTCAGTTGCCGGCCGGTGGCGAGGACGGTCGCCGCGCCCAGGGTGAGCGCGCCGACCCAGAGCAGTCCGCCGAGTACGGCGCCGTCGACGGTCAGGGGTCGGACGAGCGCAGCGACGCCGAGCACGCCGAGGAAGTTGAAGACGTTCGAGCCGACGACGTTGCCGGCCGCGATCGCGACGTCTCCGCGTCGCGTCGCCACGACCGACGTGACGAGTTCCGGCAGCGAGGTCCCGGCAGCAACGACGGTCACGCCGATAAGCCACTGCGAGACGCCAAGCGACAGCGCTACCGCGGTTGCGGACTCCACCAGCAGCCGGCCGCCGACGACGACGGAGATAAGCCCGACGAGAAGACGGCCGCCGTCGCGCCAGCGGTCGATTCGAACGGTGTCAGGATCCGTTCCATCGATTGCCCCGACGGACTTCGATTCGGTGGACGCCCCCTCAACGAACGGCTGGTCACTGGCCGGCCCGTCGCTCCCGCGGACCGAGATCCAGAGCGCCGCGACGTAACTCGCCAGCAACGCGGCGAGGACTCCGCCCTCGAGGCGGGTCACGGAGAGGTCGACGAGAACGACGGTCGCGATCGCCGTCGTTGCGACCATCGCAAGGACGTCCCGACGGAGCAGCGTTTCCGTGACACGAAACGGAGAGAGAACGGCGACGACGCCGAGGATGATCGCGACGTTGAACACGTTCGAGCCGATAACGTTCCCCACCGCGACGTCCCCGCCCCCGGAGAACGCCGCGCTCGCCGACACGACCAGTTCGGGCGAAGACGTGCCGAAAGCGACGACGGTAAGCCCGACGACGAGCGGCGAAACGCCGACGTCCCCGGCGATGTTCGCGGCTCCGTCCACCAGCCAGCGCGCACCGAGCCACAGGGCGAGTATCCCCACGCCGACCGACACGACGTTCATACCTTTGCTACCGGCTCGATTCCCATAGCGGCTCGCTACCGCTCGTGTAACTGGGCGACGACGGTCGAGGTGTTCGGCCACGAAGGCCCCCAGTCAGGGGTTCGCGCCGGGAGTATCGGCAAGATTTATCACCCACTGAGGGAGTGTTGATATCGTGTATCAAGATGAGTGATGGCAGTGATGACTCGGCCGGCTCGGATCCGGCCGACTCATTCACCCAGGAAACTGGGGATGATGGGCCGAAAATAACGTTCTACGGCGGCCGGGGGATGAGCGCGTTTCCGATCGCGTTTTTTATCCTCTGGGCGGTTGCACAGACTGCACTCTGGCGAATCTCCGACACCGCCGGGTTGATCGTCGGGATCCTCGTCGGGCTGATCGTCGGGATGTTCTTCGTCCGTGGCGACTGGAAGACGTACGCGAACACGATCTTCGAAGGGATGACCCAGCCCGTCGCAGTGACGGCGATCGTCGCCTGGATCTGGGCGGGGATGTTCGCCGAGTTGCTCCAGGACGGCGGCTTCGTCGACGGCCTGGTCTGGCTGGCCGACGTCGCCGGTATCGGCGCGGCGCTGTTCCCCGCGATCACGTTCGTCCTCGCGGCGCTTTTCACCACTGGGATCGGGACGGGGTACGGCGCGACCATCGCGTTCGTCACCCTGTTCTTCCCTGCGGGGATCCTGCTGGGAGCGAACCCCATCCTGCTGTTCGGCGCGATCCTCTCGGGCGCGATCTTCGGCGACAACCTCGCGCCCGTCAGCGACACCACGATCGTAAGCGCCGTCACGCAGGACTCCGACATCGGCGGCGTCGTCGCCTCTCGATTCAAATACGTGATCATCGCGGCCGTCGTGGCGTTCGTCGGCTACGTCTTCGCCGGTCAGTTCATGAGCGGCCTCGAAATCGCGGGCGACGCCCAGGAGGTCCTGGTCGCCCAGAGCGAACCGGTCGGCCTCGTCCATCTCATCTCGATGGGCGTCGTGATCGGGACCGCGGTCGCCGGCCGTCACATCGTCGAGGCGATCTCGTGGGGGATCGTCTTCGCGGCCGGGTTCAGCCTGATCCTCGGCCTGACGTCGCTCGGCGACATCGTCATGTTCAACGCGCCGTCGGACGCGCCGCTGGCCGAACCGCTCGAGTTCCTCCCCGTGCTCACGGTCGTCGAGGACGCGAACGCGGTCGGCGTCGGCGGCAGTCTGATAAACGGGGCCGCGGGCTTCTTCGAGCTCGCGATCCTCGTCCTGCTGATCATCGCGGCCGCACAGATCATGATCCGCGGCGGGGCCTTCCAGGTGATCCTCGACTGGTCGATCGAGAACCTCGCGACGAACGTTCGCAACGCCGAGTTGACGATGGTCGGCTCCGCAGCGCTGATCAACGCGGTCATCACCATCAACACGGCCGCGGAGGTCGCGATCGGACCGTACATCTCGAAGATCGGCGAACGGTTCAACCTGAACGGCTACCGCCGGGCGAACATCCTGGACGGCCAGACGGCCGCGCTGGGATACATCTTCCCGTGGTCGGGCGGCGTTCTCGCCGGCTTCACCGCGATGCAGACTCTGCCCGGGGAATACGAGTGGTTCGAAACCGGGATGCTGGTGACGCCGATCGACGTCGTCCCGTTCGTCTTCCAGGGCTGGCTCCTGGTCGCCGTCTTCGTCGTGGCGGCGCTGACCGGGTTCGGACGCGAATACGTTATCGACCGTGAAAGCGAAGAGGTGGCACGAATATGAGCGTCTTTGACAAGTATTTCAAAGGATGGCACTTCCGCGATTCGAGTCCGTCGCTGTCAACGGGTGACGAGTTGAGCGTCTTCATCGCGGAGTCGAACAGTAACCGTGAGGGCCACGCCTACATCGGCGACACGCACCTGATCGTCGAGGGGGCCGGCCCCGAAACCGTCGAGAAACGCGTCAAGGTCCGCGTCACCGAGTTCGACGAGACCTCGGCGACGGGACGCGGCGAGTTCGTCGAGGTCGTCGGCGAGAGTTCCTACACCGGCTGATCGGGAGCCGGCTTTTCGCGGTTCGTGCCACGACCTCGAGCGGCGGCTCTCCGTCCCAGCGCCGCGACGTCGAACGCGGGATCGCCGACGAGGGACGCGGATTTATGATCCGCCGGTCTCACTCGAGGGATAGAGACCGATGGGAGACGACGGACACGGTCACCGCCAGAGCCGACTGTTCACGACCGAGGAGGGGGAGTTCGACGCCGACCGCGCCCGCGAGGAGTCGCTGCCGGTCGAAGACGGCGAGTTGATCGACACCGACGAACTCGCGGATCACCAGCGCTACGTCGAGGGCCGCGGGATCTACGACGAGCGCAATCGGGTCAACGACCTCACCGGCAAGGAGTGGAAGTACGCGACCAAGTCGGTGATCGCGGAAGGATACCCGCCGGACCTCCAGCACGAGCTGCGCAGCGAACACGGCGGACAGAAACCCCCGCGGCTCTGCGCCGAGTTGATCGGCCGGTTCAGCAAGGCCGGCGACACCGTACTCGATCCGTTCGCCGGGGTCGGCGGCACGCTGCTTGGGGCGAGCCTCTGTGAACACGAGGGAACCGGGCTTCGCGAGGCGATCGGTTTCGAGCGCAACGAGCGCTGGGTCGACGTCTACGAGACGGTCCTCGAGCAGGAAAACGAGGAGCGACGCGCCCGCGGTGACCCCCCACTCGAGCCCCAGGAACTCCGTCACGGGGACTGTGCCGACCTGATCGAGGACGTGCCCGAGCACTCGATCGACCTGCTGCTGACTGACGTCCCCTACTGGCACATGGACGAACTCGAGCAGACGCGCAACGAACGCCGGACCCGCGAGAGCAAACTGGGGTCGTTCGACGGAGCTACCGGTGACGACGGGGGAGACTCGAACGACGGGGAACCGGTCGCCGACGAAGAGCGAACGAAAGCCGAGTGGCTCGCGGACATGGGCGAGAAGTTCTCCCGGTTCGCCGACGCGGTCGATCCGACGGGCCACGTCGTCGTCTTCATCGGAGACATGTACCGCGATCAGTCCTACGAGTTCCTCTCGGCCGACCTCGCGCGGGCGATCGAATCCGCGGCTCCACTGACGCTCGCGGCGAACCTGATCTGGTACGACCCGACGAAGGACCTGCACGTCTACGGCTACCCGTTCTCGTTCGTTCCGTCGATGGTTCACCAGAACGTGCTCGTGTTTCGGCTCGAGAGCGAGAGCGAGAGCGAGGCCGAAGACGAACAGGACTGACCGACAGACGGCCGCTACCGGCCGACCGGGGCCGTCTGACTGTCGTCATTCGGTCGTCTGACGGGATTTTATGAGCATCCGGTTCGATCACTCACTCGGCGCGCACGACTCATCCCCTCTCCCCCCATCCCCAACGGACGATCGGTTGCGCGTCATCCCCTTTCACCCTCGTTTTCGCTCCAGTTCCCCCTCTTCAGCGGACCGATCCGGAGTCTCCGGTCCCGACAGGCGACTCAGGCTTTCGGTGACGACAACACCGCACGGACATCGTCCGCACGGTCGGTCTCCGTGATGACCGCGACCTCGTCGCCGGCCTCGAGTTCGGTCCCCGGGAGCGGGATCGAGAGCGACTCGTGTTCGCGTCCGTGTGCGTAGACGCGCGCCGACGCGGGCAACTCGAGTTCGCTCACCCGTTTCCCGACCGCCGGCGAGTCCTCGCCGATCTCGAGGACGGTGAGTTGCAGGTTCGCGGCCAGGTCCGCGACGACGTTGAAGTCGCCCCCGAGCAAGGCCGTCTTTGCGCCGGCCGCACCGAGTCGCTCCGGGTAAACGATCTCGTCGACGTCCTCGGCGTACTTCTCGTAGATGTCCTCGCGGTAGTCCTCGTCGATACGGAGAACGGTTCGACAGCCGTGGTGTTTGCCGACCATACAGGCCGCGAAGTTGGCGTTCAGGTCGGGGGAGAACGCGCCGATCGCGTCGGCCTCGTCGATGCCGGCCTCGAGCAGGACGTCCTCCTCGGACCCGTCGCCGGTGACCGTCTCGAACCCGTCGTTCGTGGCGCGCTCGACCCGGTCGGGATCGATGTCCACGACGACGATGTCGTAGCCCTCCTCCCGCAGGATGCGTGCCGTCCGCGATCCGACGCGTCCGTACCCCACGATAACAAACTGCATGGCTCGAGGTATGCGGTCCGGGGTGAAATACGTTTGTCCGGCAAACACGGCCCCATCCCGGGACCTGCGACGGGCGGTCTTTGACCGTCTTCACGCGGGGACTGCCGTCGCCGACCGCGAGCGGCAGCGGTCCCTCGAGGACGGGTTGCTTCCGGCTACCGTACAGGTTAGATATGCACGAACATGCTTACACTGGGTTGAGAGAAGACGGGAAAACTTAAACGGGAGCTGTATCTATGCTCGGTTATCCAAGATGGGGATCCTCGACCGACACTTCGGATTCGACGAACACGATACTGACCTCGAGACTGAAACCATCGCGGGGCTGACGACGTTTCTGGCGATGTCGTACATCATCGTCGTCAACCCGCTCATCCTCGGGGAGGCGATAACGATCGACGGCTACAGCCAGGGGGAAGTACAGCAGATGATCGCCGTCGCGACGATTCTCGCGTCGGTGGTCGCCATCGGCGTGATGGCGTTCTGGGCGAACAGGCCGTTCGGACTCGCGCCGGGGATGGGATTGAACGCCTTCTTCGCGTTTACGGTCGTGCTCGGCCTCGGCGTGCCGTGGGAGGTCGCGCTCGCGGCGGTGTTCGTCGAGGGCGTGATCTTCATCCTCCTGACCGCGGTCGGCGCCCGTCGCTACGTCATCGAACTGTTCCCCGAGCCGGTCAAGTTCGCCGTCGGAGCCGGTATCGGACTCTTCCTGCTCTTTCTGGGCCTCCAGGAGATGGAGATCGTCGTCGCCGATCCCGCTACCCTCGTGGCGATGGGGAACGTCGCGACGAGCCCCGTCGCCGCGCTGTCGCTGGCCGGCCTGGCGCTGATGCTGATGCTTCACGCTCGCGGCGTTCGGGGATCGATCGTCATCGGAATTCTCGCGACCGCCGCCGCCGGCTGGCTGCTGACGCTCTTCGGCATTACGTCCCCCGGCACACTGACGCCGCCGGGAAGCTACGAGCAGGTGACCCAGGACGGGCTGGCGAACATGATCGCGAATGTCCAGTACGACTTCACGCCGCTCGTCGCCGGCTTCGTCGACGGCCTCGGGATGATCACCGAGGACCCGCTCGTCTTCGTGATCGTCGTCTTCACGTTCTTCTTCGTGGACTTCTTCGACACCGCCGGGACGCTCATCGGCGTCTCCCAGGTCGGCGGCTTCCTGGACGAGGAGGGTGACCTCCCCGAGATCGAGAAGCCGCTGATGGCCGACGCCGTCGGGACCACCGTCGGCGCGATGATCGGCACCTCGACGGTGACCACCTACATCGAATCCTCGACCGGCGTCGAGGAGGGCGGCCGAACCGGGTTCACCGCCCTCGTCGTCGGCACCCTCTTCCTGCTGTCGCTGTTGATCGTTCCGGTGATCAGCGCCATCCCACAGTACGCGACCTACGTCGCCCTGGTCGTCGTGGGGATCATCATGCTGCGTGGCGTCGCCGACATCGACTGGCAGAACCCGGCCTGGGCGATCGCCGGCGGACTGACGATCACGGTCATGCCGCTGACCGCGTCGATCTCGAACGGGCTGGCCGCCGGAATCGTCAGCTACCCGCTCGTCAAGGCCGCGACCGGCGAACCGCGGGACGTCTCGCTCGGCCAGTGGGCCCTCGCCCTCGCGTTCGTGGTCTACTTCGCGATCTACTTCACGGTCGAGGCCGGCAACGTCACGTTCTGACCCCGTTCGCCGTCGGTAGCGACTCGAGTTCCGGCAAAGCGACAGTCGACCGGTGGCCTCTTAGGCGATAGTCGTCTACCTCGGGTATGTCCGACATCACGCTGTACGAACTCCCCGGCTGTCCTTACTGTGCGAAAGTCCACTCGAAGCTCGACGAACTCGAACTCGAGTACGACGTGATCGAGGTGCCACGGTCCCACGGCGACCGAACCGAAGTGGAGAAAGTAAGCGGACAGACCGGCGTGCCGGTCATCACCGACGAGGCCCAGGGCGTCGAGGGAATGAACGAAAGCGACGACATCGTCGAGTACCTCGAGGAGACCTACGCGTAAACTGCGCCGTCGATTACGTTCGATTCGTTTTCCTGTTCGATCCGTAACCTACGTCCGGCAGTCGTTTCTCCGGGGCCCTCTACGGAGCCGCTGGCGGACGACAGGCACAGCTCGCGGTTCTCGATCGATACGCATAAGCGCGGTACGACGTCATCGACGCGGGATACCTTCCCCTTACTACTCCTGATCGAGTCCGGCGTGACGATCAGGCCGCTTCCTCTCGTTCGGCGCGTTCGCGGATTACTTTCCGGAGTTCCTCCGCGTTGCGCATCTCCGAGAGTTCGTTGCGTTCGACCAGGGCGGTGCCGTCGACGGAGTCGCGTTTCGCACGGTCGACGACGTACACCGACTGGGTGTGGGTGACCTGACCGATCGAACTCATGATGCGGGCCCGCTTCTCGGCGGCCTTGGTGAACTCGGAGTGGCCCGTCAGGACCACGTCTTCTTCCCCGTCGTCGTCTCCCTCTTCGGTCTCGCGGCTGACCGCCTTGAACGGCGAGCGAATCGTCGGGTGGACCTTGTAGCCGGCCCGGGTGAAGACCGCGACGACCTGTTCGTCGTCGGGATCGGCCTCCGGGTCCTCCGGGGTGGAGTCGGTCTCGTGGACGTCGTCCGCCCCATCCAAGACGTCCACCGGGCTGGTCAGCGGCGCGTCGAACATCTCCTGTAGTTCCATCGCGACCTCGACGGAGGCGTTCATGCCGTCCTCGTACTTCGAGACCGTCCGCCGGGAGACGCCGAGTTCGCTCGCGAGCTGGCCGAGGCTCAGGTCGCGCTGCTCGCGCTCGTCGGCGAGCAGGTCGCCGTCGATGTTGACGTAGAGCCCGCCCGGAGCGGCGTAGATCAGCGGCGGGACGTCCTCGATGAACAGGTTGTACGCGGTGTCCGGACTGAGTACCGGGACGCCGTGTCGGAAGTAGACGACGTCGGGTTTCAGGTCCTCGTCGCGACTGCGAAGTCCGATGACGAGCGGCGTCGCCTCGAGATAGGTCCCGAGACGGCGCATCTCGTGGCCGGTCTCCTCGTTGAAGGCGTCGATGTTTCCGAGAATCTTCACGAGGATCAGATCGTTACCGCGGCGCGCAGCGACGTCGAAACTCTTCGGCCGGATCGCACACCGGTCGCTGACTGCGAATCCCGCGTCCTCTAACATCGCGGTCACGTTACCGACCAGTGCGGAGCGGGACATAGGGGGATGTAAGCTATTCCTCCTATAATAGCCTTTCCCCGGATGTCCGGTCGCCCTGTAGCGGTTTCCCTTCGTACCGGCAGTATACTTATTACGGGGTCGGGGATCCGCCGGCCTCGAAATCGCTCTCCTGGCGTCCGTCCCGAAAGGCGTTACACGCCGCGGCGCTAACCTCGGGTCGATGACCGTCGTCGGGATCGACGATACCGACTCCCGCGAGCGCGGTATGTGTACGACCTACGTTGCCAGACGCGTCGCCCAGCGACTGCGCGGAGAGATCGAGGGAGCGACGGTCGAACGGCTCCTGCTGGTACGGCTCAACCCCGCCGTCGAATACAAGACGCGTGGCAACGCCTCGCTCGCGATCCACGCCGACTGCGATCCCGACCGCGCGTTCGAGATCGCCCGGGAGTGTCTCGAGTCGCTCGCCGAGACCGCCGACGAGCGGACCCATCCCGGACTCGTCGTGGCCGACAGCGATTCCGGCGCGGTGCCGGACGACGTCGTCGGGTTCGCCCGGCGGGCGGTCCAAGAGGAACTGCCGCTCGCCGACGCGACGGCCCGCTGTGACCGCCACGGGTTCCGCACCTGGCACGCGGGCAACGGTCGCGGCCGTATCGGCGCGCTCGCCGCGGTCGGTGCGTGGACGGCCTTCGACGAGTGGACCTACGAGTACATCTCCTACCGCGAACCCGAGCGCTGGGGCACCCCCCGGGAAGTCGACGACGAGAGCGTCTTCGCGGCCGCCGACTGGGGCTATCCCGAGGCCTGGGACACGGTCGACCGCGAAGAGGGCGAAACCGTCTGCGTTCCCCACACGCCCGGGCCGATCCTCCACGGGATCCGGGGCGACGACCCGGAGACTGTCCGGGCAGTCGCCGGCCGTATCGACGCCGAACCCGTCGCCGAGAGCCAGCTGTTCGTCACCAACCAGGGGACGGACGCCCACGTTCGCGCCGGCGAGGACGACCGCTCGGTTGCGGACGTCCGGGACAGTCGTGCGTATCGCCTCGAGGCCCACGTCGCGTCGGAACCGGAGACCCGCCGGGGCGGACACGTCTTCTTCGAGGTGGTCGATCCGAACGCGACGGTGACGGGGTCGGACGACGCCGCTCGGCTCGAGTGTGCGGCCTTCGAACCCACCAAACGCTTTCGCGACCGCGTTCGCGCGCTGCGGATTGGGGACCGGATCACCGTCTGCGGCGAAGTCGCAGACGGCACCCTCAAACTCGAGAAGTTCGCCGTCCGGAACCTCGTGGAGACGGAACTCGCGACGCCGATCTGTCCGGACTGCGAGCGGACGATGGAAAGCGCCGGCCGGAACCAGGGCTATCGCTGTCGGGACTGCGAGACGACCGCCGCGACGAAACGCGAGGTTCCGATCGACCGCGATCTCGAAGAAGGGTGGTACGAGGTGCCGCCGTGTGCACGCCGCCACGTCGCGAAACCGCTGGTTCGGGGCGGGTTCGACGCGCCGACGCATCCGGAGCGATAGCAAGACGGGGAGCGCTCGCTGTCGACGGTCGGAACGAGAACTGAAGAACGAACCGCAGTTCTCCGACGGTTCGTATCGGGTTACGAACCGATCAGGCGATCAGACGATCAGGTGATCGGTTCTTACGCGCGACGCGCGATCAGCACTGCGAGAACCGCACCGAGCGCGGCGATCGCAGCGCCGAATCCGAAGCCGGGCATACCGTCCTCGCCCTCGAGATCGACGCCGAGGTAGTTCGCGGCGGCCTCGGTGTCCATCTCGGGGAAGTCGCGGTCGCCTTCGCCGGGTTCGTAGACCTCGGTATCGTCGTCGACGAGACCGAGTTCCGTGAGTTCGTCCTCGGACATCTCCTCGTCCGTCTCGAGGTCCTGGACGTAGACGTAGGTCGCGACCTCCTCGGCGTCGTCGTCGTTCTCGCCGACGATCTGGGTCACGGCGACGTTGTCGCCGAGGACGCCGTCCTCGATCAGCGACTCGGTGTCCTCGAACTTGGCACCGGCTTCGAGTTCGACCGTCTCGCTGTCGACGTCGACGTCGACTTTGGCGATCTCGAGTTCGCTGTCCTCGAGCGTCGAGGCGAAGTTCCCGAGCTCGTCGGATTCGTCCTGCATGGCAGTCGTGACGGAGGTCAGGAACTCTTCAGCGAGGTCGTCCATACCGACTTCGACGTTGCCGTCGACGTTGATTTCGCCGTCTTCGGTGTAGGCGTTGAACTCGAACGTCGTCTCCTGATCGCCGACGTCGATGCCGCGGTCGGCGAGTTCGTCGGTGTACGCGTCGTAATTTTCGGTATCGCCCGTGGCTGTGGCCTCGAGTTCGATCCGGTTGTCGTCGGTGTACGCGACGTTGACGTCCCACTCGACGGTCGTCCGGAGGTCGGCGGCCTGCTGGGCCGCGAGCATCTCGTCGACGTCCTCGAACTCGTCGTCGAACGCGTTCTCTTGCTCGTCGTCGATCGTGGCCTCGCTGATTTCCATCATCGCCTCCATGACCGGGGCGTACTCGGCGATCTCGACGTTCCAGGCGGCCTCGAGCGCCTCGTCACCAGTGGTCATGTCGAACTCGACGGTCTCGATTTCGATCTCGGTGAGCTGGCCCGCGATCCGCTCGGCGTCGTCGTCCGAGAGGTCGGTCGAGGGATCGTCCGCCAGTTCCTCGGCGAGGGCGTCCTCGAGTCCGTCCTCGATCCCCTCGTAGGTGACCGTGTACTCGACGTCCTTCAGGTAGGTGTCACGCTGCTGATCGATTTCCTTGAACTCGTGGTCGTCGATCTCGACGGTCACCTCGCCGCCGAGTTCGTCGGCAGTCCCGGCGTACTGCTCTTCGAGGGTGGCCTTCGCTTTCGCCTCGGTCTCCCACTCCTCGACCGGGTCGGCGAACATCGAGTTGAAGACCGTCTCCCGCTCGGTGACCTCGATCTCGTACCCGGTCCCGGTCTGGGAGAGGTCGAAGGCGAACGTCTCGTCGGGCGAGTCGCTCATCGGCGCGGTGCCGAAGTCGACGTCGACGGTCCCGGACGAGGAGAACGTGTCCCCGGTGACCTCGATGTCACCGGAGGTGCTGGCGGACTCGAACAGGCGTTGCTGTTGTGCCTGGGTCTGTGTCTGGACTGCTCCCGTGCCGGCCGTCGACACCTGCTGGATGCCGCCGTCCTCGGTGCCGATCAGCGCGTAGACGTCCGCATCGAACTCGCTGGTCTCCTCGGTCTGCTTGCCGACGATTTCGACGTCGAGTTCCTCGAGTTCGGGCGGCTGCTCCATCGTCAGGGCGCCGTCGGCGGTGAACCGATCGTCCTCGAGAACGGCGCTCATCTCGCCTTCGACGTCCTCCTCGCCGTCGTGTTCGCCGCTGACGAGGATGTGCGCCAGGCCTTCGCCGACGTCGGCACCGAGTTTCATCTCGTCGATTTCGTCGTCGGTGTCCTCGGTGTAGACGAGCACGCCGCTGCCGTCGTCCTCGAGATAGAGTTCGTCGGCGGGCTCTAACGCGTCCGCCTCCTCGAGGTCGGCGTACGATTCGACGTCGTACTCCGTTTCGTCGCCGTCAGTTGCCGATACGCTGTACGTTCCACCCACGGCGAGCATCGAGAGGCACACGAGCGCGGCGAGCGCGAGTGCCATCGATCTCGTCCCGTGAATAGCGGTCGTTCGTCCCGTTGGAGAGGGCATACGAGCTACCGTTCTCACCCCCCACATATAAATATACAAACTCGATTCTCCTGGTAGAATTAACTCTCCGCCGCGGATCCGATGAGAGAGGGTTCTGGCGAGTCTCGAGCGGTCTCGAGCAAGAACTGGGGACCTGGACGGCGAACCCGATCAGAGGACGGCGACGCCCCGGCGGGCGAGAAACTCGCTGGCTTCCTTGATCTCGACCGGACTGCCGATGATCCGGTAGCGGTTTTCTTCCTCCTCGAAAACCGTCACGGCGAACTCGTCGTCTAACGGCTGCTCGAGTCGCTCGAGTGCCTCCTGCCGGAGGACGATCTGGGTACTGTCTCGCAGCCGCGCGGGGTCAGGCATTCGTCTATTTCGGGGTTCATCTGCCCGTCGTTTATGTGTGTCGAAATTCCGTTGTCAACGGTAATGCACGCCGTGGTACGAGGGGGTATTAAACGTGGGGCGACGGAATCTACGGGTTCTCACCACTGATCGAAGTGCTGATGGCCACCGGGAATCCGTCCGAAGCGTCGCCTACCGATTTATTGGGGATCTCGCTTAACTGTGGGGACGTGTCCGATCCGACCTCCGACGAAGACGACTTCGACGACTTCGACCACGAAGCACACATGCGCCGGGCGTTCGAACTCGCTCGCGAGGCAGCCGACCGCGGCGACCGACCGTTCGGGTCGGTGCTCGTCCGCGACGATACGGAGATCATGTCCGACTCGAACCGGGTCGTCACCGAAGACGACGTCCGTCGGCACCCCGAACTGCACCTCGCGTATCGGGCCTGCCGGGAACTCGAGCCGGACGAACGCGCCGAGACGGTCATGTACACGAGTACGGAACCGTGTCCGATGTGTGCCGGTGGGATGGTCAGCGCCGGCTTCGGCCGGGTCGTCTACAGCGTCTCGAGCGAGGAGATCGCGGAGTTCACGGGGACCGAGCCGTCGGTCCGATCGGCGGAGATCCTCGACGGCGTCAGCGACGTCGTCGGCCCCGTACTGAACGAGGAAGGGCGGCGCATACACCGCGACTTCGACTGGTAACGCCAGCGACGAACTGAGTCGCCGACCTCGAGGGTGACCCGTCCGCAGCCGGCTTTTCCGTTCGACCCCCGTTTCCGCTCGCCGCCCCGTTCTCGAAAGTGTTTTTCGGCGCGGACGGTTGGATACAGTCATATGGGGCTCGAGGAGGAGATCGAGGAGATCGAGGAAGAAATCGCCAATACGCCCTACAACAAGTCGACGGAGGCCCACATCGGCCGGCTCAAGTCGAAACTCGCGGAGAAAAAGGAGAAGTTGGAGAAGCAACAGTCGGGGTCGGGCGGCGGCGGCGGGTACTCCGTCGAGAAACACGGCGACGCGACGGTCGCGCTCGTCGGGTTCCCGAGCGTCGGCAAGTCGTCGCTGCTGAACTCGTTGACCAACGCCGAAAGCGAGACCGGCTCCTACGAGTTCACGACGCTGGACGTCAACCCCGGGATGCTCAACCACCGCGGGGCGAACATCCAGATGCTCGACGTCCCCGGCCTGATCGAGGGCGCGGCCTCGGGCAAGGGCGACGGCCAGCAGGTGCTGGCGGTCGTCCGCAACGCCGACCTGATCGTCTTCGTCCTCTCGGTCTTCGAGATCGAACAGTACGACCGGCTCCGGGAGGAACTGTACGACATCAACATCCGCGTCGATCAGGAGCCCCCGCGGGTCACCGTCCGGCCGAAGATCAAAGACGGCATCAAGATCACCTCGAGCACCGACCAGGACCTAGACGAGAAGACGATCAAGGACGTCCTCCGCGAACACGGCTACGTCAACGCCGATCTCAACCTCCAGGAGAACGTCAACATCGACCGACTGGTCGACGGGCTGATGGACAACCGGGAGTACATCCCCTCGATCACCTGCGTCAACAAGGTCGATCTCATCGAGCCCGACTACAAGGAGACGGTAGACGAGGAACTCCGCGAGCGCGACCTCGATCCCGAGGAGGTGACGTTCATCAGCGCCGAGAAGGAGAAGGGCCTCGACGCGCTAAAAGACCGCATCTGGGAGAACCTGGGCCTCATCCGGGTCTACATGGACAAACCCGGCCGGGGTATTGACTGGGAGGAACCCCTCGTGGTCGAGAGGGGAACGACCGTCGGCGAAGCGATCGAGAAACTCGGCGGCGAAATGGAAGAGCGATTCCGCTTCGCCCGCGTCTCCGGCCCCAGCGCGACCCACGACCAACAGCAGGTCGGGGAAGACCACGTCCTCGAGGACGAAGACGTCCTCAAGCTGATTCTGCGTCGATAGACGGTTTCGGCCGCATGTAGTCCGATCGTACTGAGACGCCGTCCTGCCTGCTCACGCTCACGGACCGCAGCGACTGTGCCCACTATTACCGTGAGAACGAGTAACGTTATTAAACTGGGAAAAATCCACTCAGGTATGGCCGAATTCGGAGTACTATCGCTCGTGCCGCCGCTGCTCGCGATCGTCCTCGCGATCGTTACACGTCGGCCGATCCTCTCGCTGTTCCTCGGGATCTGGTCCGGTGGGGTGATCGCGACTGGAAGTATCGGCATCGGTCAGACGTTCGCGTGGATCACCGAGTCCATCGGGGACGTCTTCCACGCAAACATCCTCGTGTTTACCCTGCTACTGGGGTCGGGCGTCGCGCTGATCTGGCGGCTCGGCGGCGCGACCGCCGTCCGCAACTGGGCGACCGACCGCCTCGAGACCCAGCGAAATACCGGCCTCGCGACGTGGGTGCTCGGAATCCTCCTGTTCTTCGACGACTACGCCAACACGGCCATCGTCGGCTCCACGATGCGGGAGATCTCCGACCAGATGCGGATGTCACGGGAGAAGCTCTCCTACATCGTCGACTCGACGGCCGCGCCAGTCGCGACGATCGGGCTCTCGAGTTGGGTTGCGTTTCAGCTCTCGATGATCGATGACGGATACACCGGGCTCGTAGAGAGCGACGACTACAACGTCGCGGAGGCGGACGTACCGGGGGTGTTCGAGACGTTCGTCAGTTCGATCCCGTTCAACACCTACTCGCTGCTCGCGATCGTCATGGTGGGACTCATCGTGCTTACGCGACGCGATTACGGCGAGATGCTCGACGCCGAGCACCGATCCTGGCGAACGGGAAAAGTCAACCGCGACGAGGCCCAGCCGCTCCAGGAGGTCGAGAAGGACCTCGGGGCGCCGATCGAAGACCGGCCGATGCTCCGGACGTTCTTCGCGCCGATCGTCGTGCTGATCGCGGTGACGCTGGCCGGCGCGTTCTGGACGGGCTACGAGTCGTGGACCGCCGACCAGGCCGAGGCTGACGCGCCGACGTCGATCGGCGCGGCTATGAGCGAGGACGGGACCGTACAGGTACTGGTCGACGTCGTGGGCGCTGGCGACTTCGCGGCCGCGCTCGTCTGGGGCTCGTTCGCGATGGTCGCGACCCTGATTCTCATCGGGCTGGCCTACGACCTCTTCGATCTCGGTGACGGCGTCGACACCGTGCTCGAGGGGTTCAACCTCATGCTGACCGCGGTGACGATCCTCGTGCTCGCGTGGGCGATCAGCGCTGTCGCGGACGAACTCGGGACAGGGACGTACGTCGCCGGGGTCGCGGAGGGGGTCGTCTCGCCGGCAGTGCTCCCGATCGTCGTCCTGCTCGTGTCCGCGTTCGTCGCGTTCACCATGGGTTCGTCGTGGGCGACGATGGGGATCGTTACGCCGATCGCGATCCGCGTCGCCTACGACCTCACCGGTACGTTCGAACTCATGCCGGTGATGGTCGGGGCGGTGTTCTCCGGCGCGATCTTCGGCGACCATACCTCCCCCATCTCGGACACCTCGGTGCTGTCCTCGACGTTCACCGGGGCCGACCTCATCGATCACATCCGCACGCAGTTGTACTACGCGGGCACGGTCATGCTCGTCGTGATCGTCTGCTACGCGCTCTACGGTTTCGTCGGGGTGCCGCCCGCGGTCTTCCTCCCGGTGGGGGTCGTTCTGCTGGTCGGGCTGGTCTACGCCTTCTCGGAGTTCGACGCCAGCCGGAAGGGCGTCGATCCGAAGCCCTCGTCGGTCGAAGTCGACCTCGGGAGGGTCGAAGCCGAAGCCGAAGCCGAGGCGGACGGCTCCGGAGTCGGGCCCCGATCCGGTTCCGCTCGAGCGGACGACGCCTCCGACCGCGGTCCCGAACGCGACGGCGGTAGCGAGCAGTAACCGGCAACCGGCAACCGGCAACCGACAGCCGGCAACCGGTGAATGCCCGGCAATCCGCCGGTTCCGCCACCCTTTTGCTATTTCCGGGCGTTTCGACGGATATGGACGGAACGCTCGACCACGTTATGCTGCGCGTCTCGGACCTCGAGGAGTCGCTCGACTGGTACCGGACCCACCTCGAGTACGAGGAAAAGGACCGCTACGAGGGCGACGGCTTCACCATCGTCTACCTCGGGCCGGAGGACATGCACGAGGAGGGCGCGATGCTCGAGTTGACCCACAACGAGGGCGAGGACGTCGAACTCGGCGACGCCTGGGGGCACGTTGCGGTCCGCGTCCCCGAGGGCGAACTCGAAGCGTACTACGAGCAGCTGATGGACGAGGGCGTCGAGGACTACCGGGACCCCGAGTCCTGTGGCGGGCGCTACGCGTTCGTGAAAGACCCCGACGGCCACGAGATCGAGATCGTCCAGCGCGACCCCGACGAGGGCGCGCTGTGGTCGCTCGATCACACCATGATCCGCGTCGAGGACGCCGACGAGGCGCTGGGCTTCTGGACCCGCAAGTTCGAGTACGACGAGGTCGGCCGCTGGGAGGCCGACACCTTCGCGAACTACTTCGTCGAGCCCCGCGACGCCGCCGACGAGGCGATGTCGGTCGAGCTCACCTACAACTACGACGGCCGCACCTACGACATGGGCGACGCCTGGGGGCATCTCTGTGTCCGCGTCGACGACCTCGCCGAGGACTGGGAGACGCTCGTCGAACGCGAAGCGCCGGACTACCGCGACCCCGAGAGCAACGATAACATGTACGCGTTCACGAAGGACCAGGACGGCCACGAGATCGAACTGCTCGAGCGCGACCTCGAGGCCGAGTCGCTGTTCCCGTTCTGAGCCGCCCGCCCGCTTCCGGAACGCCGTTTGGGTTTCAGTCGACGACCGTTACCTCGCCGTGGGGCGTATGTGTCCGTACTGCCGCAAGCGCCTCGTGTGCGGCCGCACGCGTCTCGTAGGTTTCCGTGCTTTCGAGCAGCGTCTCCCCGCACCCGTCGACCAGCCGCCACCCCCACTCGCCGCCACCCTCGTAGAGTTCGAACGTTCCTCCCTCGAGTTCGAACACGTTCGCACTCTCGAGGGAATCACGGACTTCGTCGATCGCCGCCCGGGCCGCGCCCTTCGACTCGTAGCGGACGGTCCCGGTCGCGATCGGGGTGTTCCCCTCGTCGAGGAATCGCCACCGCCAGCGCCCGTCGTCGGCAACGAGATCGAACGACGTGCCGGAGACGTCGATCCGTTCGGCCTGCGGGGCGAGCCTGCGAATTTCCTCGATCGCATCCGGGACGGTGGCTCGAGCGAGCGACTCCGTTCCGACCGCGACCTCGTTCCGGTCGGCGTCGAGGAGTCGCCACCGCCAGCATCGGCGGTCTTCTCCCTCGCTTTCGCCAGCAGTATCGGCGCTACTGTCGGTCCCGTCGATCCGCTCGAGGGAGATCACGGGCTCCGCGGCCGTGAACACGGGCGCGTCCGTCCCAGTGCGCTCGAGGACGTCGACGGCCCGCCGCGCCGCCTCGCGGTCGGCGTAGACGCCGGCGGATTCGACGACGGTGTCGCGGTCGCGATCCAGAACCCGCCAGCGCCACCCGTCGCTGCAGGAGAGCTGGACCGTCGTCGCTCCGGTCGAGTAGCGCTGGGCGGTGGCCGCCGTCTCCCGCAGGTCCGAGAGGCCCTCGAGGAGGTCGTCCCGGGTCGAACGCCCCGAGGCGGCAACCGCGAGCGGTTCGCCCGTCGGCAGGACGAACCGCCAGTACCAGTCGCCGTCCACGTACGGTTCGAAGACCGGGCCGTCCATCGTTCGAGCGTCGGCCTCTAGATGGTCCCGCACACGATCCAGCGCTTCGCGGGCGCCCGCACGGTCGGGATAGGTAGAGGGGGCCTCGGCGACGCAGCGTCCGGCGCTGTCGATCAGCCGCCAGCACCACTCCCCGTCCGAGGCGAACAGTTCGAACGCGGCCGTTTCAATCTCGATCACGTCGGCGTCGGGCGCTTGCTCCTTGAGCGTCACCATCGCCTCGGCTGCCTCGTTCCGGGTGTCGTGTTCCGCAGTGCTGTCGGCCAGGAGCGCCCCCCGCTCGTCGAGCAACCGCCAGCGCCACTCACCGGCTGCGCTCTCGTAGACCCGGAACGCGGCGCTTTCGAACTCGGTGACCTCGGCGTCGGCGGCCTGTGCCCGGATTCGGTCGATGGTCTCCGTCGCCGTCTCCGGATCGTCGTAGGCCCGCGGACTCGCGGCGACGACGTCCCGACCCTCGACCACGAGACGCCAGCGCCACCGTCTGCCGTCCGTCGTCGATGCCCCCGAGTCCGCGTCGTCCACCTCGAGTCCGGCACCATCCGCGACGGCTTCCCCGTCCGCTTCGGGGGCGGAGTCGCGGTGTTCCGACGGCCTCCTCGAGCCTTCCTCCGCGGCCGCACGATCGGCGTCGGTCTCGCCGTCGCCGGTCGCGGGATGGACCTCGTAGACCGCACCGTCGACCGCTCGGATCGGTGCGTCCGGGGCCGCCTCCGCGAACCGGTCGACCGCCCGTCGCGTTCCCGTTTCGGAGTCGGCTCCCGTCGAGCGAGCGACGACCCGGTCGGTTTCGTCGACGAGTCGCCACCGCCAGCGGTAGCGGTCGCTCGCGTCCGTCCGGTATCGTTCGTATGCCGGCCGTCCGGCAACGGTCACCGCCGCTTCCTCGAGGGATTCGAGGACCGCCATCGCCTCGTCCTCGGCGGCTTTTCGCCCGTCGAACGCGGTCGTTCCGTCGGCGACCACTTCGTCGACGTCGTCGACGACGCGCCAGGACCAGTTGCCGCCCGTATCGCCTTCGCTGTCGGCCTCGCCTTTGTCCGTCCCCTCGTCGCTTGGCTCGTACAGTTCGATACCGACCGCTGCTCTCGAACCGTCCATCCCTGCCTCGGGTTCGTCCGTCTCGGCCTCGAGTTCCGGGAACCGCGCCGCCGCCATCTCCTCGGCAACCCTCTCGGCAGCGCGCTCGGCTTCGTCCGGACTCCCGTAGCCGTCGGCGCTTTCGGCCAGCGGCTCACGTTCGTCGTCGACTAGCCGCCAGTACCACCCGTCGTGATGCTCGTCGATCGCGAACGCTGCCCGTTCGACCGCGATGCAATCGGAATCGGGCCCGTGATCCTGTAGACCGGCCACTGCCTCCGTCGCAGCACCCCGCTCGTCGTACTCGGTGGCGTTCGTCCCGACTCGGTGCCCGTCGGTCCGGATCAGGTCCCACTGCCAGCGGCCGTCGGCGTCCGTATATACGCGGAAGGCCTCCTCGCCCTCGGTCAGTTCCCGCACTCGAGCGCCGTCGGCGGCTTCCTGCACCCGCTCGATCCGTGCAGTAGCCGCCGACTGGGTCGCTGCTCCCGACGAACTCTCGCCGAGCGCCTCGAGGTGGAACACCCGCCAGATCCAGTCACCGTCCTCGCGGAAGAGCGCGACCCGTGCGCCCTCGTCGGGAATGGGCGGGTGATCGGCCGACCGGAGGGTTTCAGTGTCGGCATCGGCCGCGGGTTCGACATCGTTCCTGTTTGTCTCTCGGCTGTCGGAGTCCCCGCCTCCACTCGTGGGTCTTCCCCCGGTGAGCGCCGCGACTACGACGGCCACGCCCGCGAACAACAGGAGGCCGACCGCGACAGCGGCCCCTGGACTCATCTCGAGGCCGCGCTCGCCCCACTGAACCCCCCCGATCGTGCCGGCCGGCACGACCCCGAACGCGGGGGAACTCGAGTTCGTGAATCGCGAGCGGCGGGGTCGGCCCTGCGGTCGAGCATAGCGGAGCGGCCACGGTTTCGGCCGGTTCCCGTCAACCCCGATCCAGCGCAGGCGTCGGCGGACGGCCCGCGGGAGTGACATGTATACCAGTGCCAAAGGGGAGCGAACCCATTATTATGGGCGACGTATCCGGTGCTCTCGAGCGGTAGGTCGGTTCGGTCGCGGATACCGGGAGCACGGCCAGAATCACGGCACCTCCGGACTCAGCGTGCCGTGTAGTTCGTGACTAACGGCGATACGACTGGGTTACGGCAGTCACTCCGCTAGATGGAGGTGAGAGAGTGGATTTCGTGTGCTTTCAGTCGGCGATCTCGACGATCTCTTCTCTCGTCTCGCGGACGATCGCCGGATCGAGGTCCAGTTCGTACTCGTAGTACTGACCGCCGCTGAGCCCCTTGTTCCGTTCGTGACGGACCGGAAAGCCGAGCATGTGTGAAGTACTCGGGGTCGAGCCCCGAGGCACTCTCGCCGTATCTCTGTAGATCCGAGAGGTGATCCTGGATGCTCTTCAGGGTCGTCAACGGGGTCGCCCCATAGGCGTCCGCGACCCGCTCGTACCCCTCCTGGATCTCATTCGGTCGAGCCGGTACCTCGCCGCATTGCTCGAGTTTTGCGATCGTCTCGAGGATGTACTGGGCGTGTTCGGTCTGATCGCGGATCTTGTTTCGCAGCCGACTCCACTGGACTCGAAAGCACACGAGATCCACTCTCCCCCACCGATGGGAACGTTGCGCGTCCGCCTATCGATTTCCCACTCGCACGGTCTTGAGGGAGAGGGTGTCACTCACCGGTCGGAGCGTCGTCACTGCCGTTCGTCGGTCGATTCGTTCGTCGTCTCGTTTTCCTCCGAACCGTTCGTCAGCGCCTCCTTCGACGACAGGGGTGCAGTCGGCTCGTCGGTCTCCCGAGCGGGGGCCGGTGGTTCCGGCGGTTCGAACGCAGCAACGAGCAGTCGACCGAGACGGGTCTCCCGAAGTTCCTCGAGGTCTCGCTTCGAGCGAGTTCCCAGCGCCGAGAGCACGGCAGCGACGAGATGGGCGGCGAACGAACCCGCTGTCAGTGACGCGGTGAGCGCACTGGTTACCGCGGACAGTGCGACGACCGGAAGTACCAGCATCGAAAGCACTGCGACCGGACGCGCACGAACGACCGCGGCGGCATCCGCTCCTGCGGCGACGACGGCGGACCCCGGAACGCCCCGCTCGAGGGCTGCCACCACGCGATCGAGTACGGCGATGACGGGACCGACCGTCCACGTCTCGCGGAGGTCGATCACGATCACGTCCGGGTCCGGTTCGGCTGTGAGCCATCGATACAGGAAGGAAGCCATCACGTATCGACGGAACGTCCGTCCCGCCGCTGCGACGCGGGACTGCGAGCCCGCAGTCCGTACCCGCTCCGCCACCGCCGTCCCCACCGACCACACCCGCGACGATGACCGGACGGCCTCGAGTCGCTCGTGGGGAAGAGATCGAGACCGATTCGATCGATCGGCTCTTTCCGACGGCCCGGACTCACAGTCGTGGGATTCGGACTGTGGCGCGTGACCGAAACCACGCCCACGCACGATCGATCCCGCTCGTGACTGCTCCCACGCGGTCCGAACACGGGCGGCTACCTCGTCGAGCGTTCGGACCGCCGTCGATCGTTCGCGTGCGCTCTCGAGCATCTCAGTCGAGTCGTGTCACGGTTCCCTCGATCAGCGTCGTTTCGAAATCGAGGATAATTCGGTCGCCGTCACGGATCGATTCGCCGTGGAACTGCAGCCCGGTCTCGGTCTCCCGTGTCTGCAGTTCGACCGTCAGCGTCACGTTTCCTTCGTCCCTGCGGTCGACGGACTGTACCGTTGCGAGCGTTTCTCCCCGAATGGATTCGGTGAGTCCCGCCTCGAGCCCGTCCGCGATTTCCGGCGGGACGTCCTCGAGTTCGACGTCGGCGGTCGCGGTCGACGGCTCACCCGGAAGTTCGTCGGTCGCCGGGTCGACCACCTCGGCGACGAGTTCGTAGCCGTCGAACGGCAGGGTGAACTGGGTCCCGGTCGACACTGGTGCTCCTGCATAGGTCGGTGCCGACGCTCTCGAGTGGGTGTGCAGGTCGGCGCCGACGAGTACGCGGTACTGGTCCGGCCCGACCGGGTATAGTCGGACGTTCGTGACCGTTGCCGCGGTGTGGTTTCCAAACGTTACCGTATCGCCCTCGGTAATCCCCGTAGCCGTTCGTTCCGAGACCGTCGTCTCGAGCAGGACCGGCGTGGTCGTCGTCTCGAGGGACGTTCCGTCGTCGTCGAGGGCAGTCACTTTGCCCTGTGCGACGTATTCGTCGGTCTCGATCCGGAGGTCCGTCCCGATTCGGGGGTAGTCGCCCGTGACCTCCGCCCGAACGACGACGTGGGCGTTCCGCTCGTCGTCGACCGTGGAGGTAACGTGGACGTCCGTTATCGAGAACGTCCCGTCGACGTTCGACTCCTCGTCGGTTACCGCGAACGAATCACCCGCTTCGACGCGTTCGGCGATGTAGTCGGGCTGGTGCCCCAGGTCGAGCGTGAGGTACTTCGTCTCCGGCTGCTCGACCGGCTCCACGTCGGAGTCCGGTTCCTGGTCTTCGTCGGACCCCAGGACGCCGACGACCGCAACCCCTGCGACGACGACCGCGAGGACCAGTAAAACGACGAGCGCGTCGATGACGTTGACGACGCCGAACAGGTTCCCCTCTTCGTCGATCAATGGCATGGCTTCCTCCGAATCGTGATCGAAGCGGCTCGAGTCGAGGCTGCAGCCGTGTCTACACCGGTGTTCATATTGGGAGGTGTACCGTCTGTATCATCACGACTGGGTGAGACGAACGCGCCCATTTCGGCAACGGTGACGGGTTCGATTCCCCTCCCCTTCATCCCTCGGATGCCTCGGACGTGCTCTCGGGCGAAGGCTGGGCCCCGTCTCGTTCGTCTTGCAACCGACGTTCGGCCTCCTCGCGGTCCTCCGGGTAGCCGACGTCGATCCGCCAGCCGTCCATCCGGATCGCATCGATCGTCCGACCGGACTGGATCAGCAAGTCGATCGCCTCGCTGAGTTCGTACTCGCCGCGGTCGCTGGGCTGGACCAGGTGACAGGCGTGAAAGATCGCCGGCGTGAACGTGTAGAACCCGGTCATCACCAGATTAGAGGGTGGATCGTCGGGTTTCTCGACGACGTCGGTGATCTCGCCGTACTCGTTGGTGTCACAGACCCCGTATCGGGAGGCCTCCTCCCAGGGCACTTCTTCGACGAGGAACGCCGCGTCGGCTCGCTGCTCCCGCTGGCGGTTGACCACGTCCTCGAGGTTCGCCTGGAAGATGTTGTCTCCGAGCATGAGCACGAACTCCTCGTCGATGTGGTCCTCGACGGTGAGCAGGGCGTGAGCCAGTCCCTTCTGTTCGCGCTGGTGGGTGTACGTGATCGGCACGCCCCGGAACTCGTCCCCGTAGTGTTCGATGATTTGCTCCTTTTCGTAGCCGACGACGACGACGAGTTCCTCGGCGCCGAGGTCGACGACTTGCTGGAAACAGTGCGTGAGAATGGGTTTCCCGTCGACTTCGACCATTCCCTTCGGTTTGTCATCGGTCAGCGGCCGCAGCCGCGTCCCCTTTCCGGCTGCGAGTACGACAGCTTGCATAATTCGATTCGACCAACTGGAGTTACATATGTCTTCTTGCTTGGCGTACCAGTTCGATCGCATCCCTCCCCCAGCCGCGACGAACGGTTCGATCGTCACACGGCGGTCTTTCATCGGGTTCGATAGCGGTCGATGGAGGCCACGACGGCCGCGAGCGCTCCTGCCGACAGGAGTACCCACGGATCCGACGACACGTAGAGGTTCGGCGTCGGGTGCCGAAGCCAGGTGACCGGATACAGCCACGCACCCGCCGCTCCGTCCGCATACACCTTCAGCGCATCGACGAACAGGTGCGAGAGACCCCCGGCGAGCAACACGCCGAACGCCCGCCGGTGTTCGTCGGCGACGACGACCGCTCCGACACCCGCCAGCAGGAGCGTTCCCCCGAGGGTGTGAATCGCGCCGATACGAAACGGCACGCCGAACGCGGCCTCGAGCGACGCGTCGGAGACGAACAGTCCGATCCGATTGAGATCGGGCAAGAGCGCGCCGATCGTTCCGACGGCGACCCACCGTTTCGTGAGCCAGTCGAGTTTCCAGCTCGCGACGGTAAAACAGACGTAGGCCACGAGAACGTGGGAGAGGAGTTCAGCCACGGAGTCTCACCCGTTCCGGCTCCCGTTCGGTCGCTGCTCAGGTTCTACGTCCGCCCCGATACGTTCCGTTTTCCCTGCGGTCCGCGGTTCGAACCCGAGCCGTCGACCGTCTAGCCGCCAGTGCCGGAAGAAGTACCCCACCGCAAGCAGGATTCCGAGGACGGACGTCCCGTGCTTGTACGTCGCGGCGTCCGGGCCCGGGTTGACCACGACTACCTCGTCGGCCGTCATCGAACGATCCGCCTCGAGTTCGCCGTAGACCTGTACGACCCCGCCCGGTTCGACGGCGGATGGATCGAGGGGCGTCGCTTTGCCCCGGATCGAATCGGTCCCGGGAGAGTCGACGGTGGTCCCCTTCGGGTCGGACCCGACGTCGACCTCGAGTTCCGCCACCACCTCGTCCGCGGAGTCGGTGACGTGAATTTCCATCGTCTCGTCCGGGTTGACGTCCTGTACCTCGCCGAACAGGAGCACCTGATCGTCGACGTGGCGATCGTACTCCGCGTCGAGTTGCTCCCCGGTCGGGTGCGGCCAGTTCTCCTCGTAGGTGGCTCCGTAGTGAACGCACAGCCCCACCACCCCGGCGAGCAGGACGACGGCGACGGTCGCTCTGACTGCGAGACGCATTCCGTTCGTCTACGTGCTCGCGGATTTCTCACTTGACCGTTCCGTTTTCCGTTTCCCCACTGCCCGCCGATCCGGGGTCGTCGGGCGACTGCTCGAGGAAACGGACCGCTGCGCCGGAACGTTTCCGGAGGACGGGCAGGACGGTGACGGGAACGAACTCGACTCGGCGCTCGAGGCCGTACCAGATCGACACGGCAGTCGCGCCGAGTCCGTTGACGATCGCGTCGATCGGGGAACCGACACGGGCCGGATGCGACAGCTGTGCGACCTCGAGTGCCCCGCCGAACCCAGCCACGACGAGCACCACGACCAGTCCCTCTCGCGGCTCCAACCCTCGATCGTCAACCAGTGTGTAACCGAGGGTGACAGCGAGCGTCGCGTACGCCAGCGCGTGCTGGTGGGTGGAGCGTGGGAGCCGCTCGAGTCCAGTCGCGTACAATCCGCTGGTGGTGACGGCCGGGTCGGGGAGCAACACTCCCGTTCCGGGCCAGGAGAACGCGGGCGGCGTCGTAACGAGGGACCAGTAACAGATCGCCGCGGCGACGACGCCGGTCGTCGTCCAACGCACGGATCGTGGGAAGAGCGGGAACCTGACCGCCACGTACGTCGTGGCTTCTCCTATCGAATTAGTAAAGAACGAACTGCGATCGTTCAGGCGGTGGTTTCCGTGCTATCCGGCCGGACTGCCTTCCCGGTGGGGACATGGTCCGTCGAAAGGAACCGGAGAACGTCGACGTCCGACACGGTGGTTCGATATACCGACGCCCCTTCGAAGACGGTCGCCCCGCTCACTGCTCACTCGACTGTCACGCTCTTCGCCAGGTTCCGTGGTTTGTCGATCGACCGTCCCATGAGATTGGCGACCCAGTAGGAGACGAGTTGCAACTGGACGTTCGCGACGACGGCCGCACCGACGTCGTCGGTCGCCGGAATCTCGAGCACGTAGTCGGCGTACCGCTCGGCTTCTGATCGTCCGTCGGTGACGACCACGACCGGCGCGTCGCGTGCCTCGACCTCCTTGATGTTCGAGATCGTCTTCCGTGCGGTCTCCCCGTCGCCGGTCACGACCGCGAACACGGGCGTTTCGTCCGTCACCAGCGCGAGCGGACCGTGTTTCAGTTCGCCGGCAGCGAATCCCTCCGCGTGTTCGTACGTGATCTCCTTGAACTTCAGCGCACCCTCGAGGGCGACCGGGTAAGCCAGCCCGCGGCCGATAAACAGGAAGGCGTCGGAGCCGACCAGTTCCTCCGCGACGGTCTTCGCGTCCGAGGTATCGAGCACCGTCTGTACCTGGTCGGGGACCGACCGGAGCGCCTCGATCGCGTCGTAAGAGAGGCCGCCGTTCAACTGCCCGGCCAGCAGGGTGAGCGCGATCTGCTGGCTGGCGAAGGTCTTCGTCGCCGCCACGCCGATCTCCGGGCCGGCACGGATATACAGCGTGTCGTCACAGACACGCGTCACGGAACTGCCGACGGTGTTAGTGACGGCGAGCGTCCGGGCCCCCGAGCGCTTCGCTTCCCGGAGCGCCCGCAGGGTATCCGCGGTCTCGCCGCTCTGGGTGACACCGACGACCAGCGTTTCCCCGTCGACCGGAACTCGATCGGCCGCGTACTCGCTCGCGACGTACGCGTTCGCGCGCATACCGCGCTCGCGACAGATCGTCGCCGCGTGCACGGCGGCGTGATACGAGGTCCCACAGGCGACGAACTGGATCGGGCCGTCGTGCTCGAGCCCGTCGAGGTCGTCGAGCGTGATCTCGCCCGCTAGCTCGTCGACCCGTCCGCGGAGACACTGGCGGAGCGCGGTCGGCTGCTCGTGGATCTCCTTGAGCATGTAGTGGTCGTAGCCACTCTTGCCGGTGTCTTCGGCGTCCCAGTCGACGGTTTCGACCGGCTTCTCGACGACCTCCCCGTCGGCGTCGGTGATCCGCCGCCCCGTCGCCGAGAGCCGGACGAACTCGCCGTCGTCGACGTAGATGACTCGATCCGTGTGATCGATAAACGCTGGCACGTCGCTCGCGAGGTAGTGGCCATCGTCGCCGACGCCGACGACCAGCGGCGACTCGTTTCGCGCGGCGAAGATCTCGTCCCCGCCGGCGACGACCGCCGCGATCGCGTAGCTTCCCTCGAGCCGGTCGATCGCCCGCCGAAAGGCCTGTTCGGGATCGTCGCCGGCCTCGAGGTGTGAAGCGATCAGGTGCGGCACGACTTCGGTATCCGTCTCGCTGTCGAAGGAGACACCCGCATCGGTCAGTTCGTCCCGCAGTTCCTGGTAGTTCTCGACGATCCCGTTGTGAACGACCGCGACGCGACCCTCGGTGTCGGTGTGGGGGTGAGCGTTCGCGTCCGACGGCGGGCCGTGCGTGCTCCAGCGGGTGTGGCCGATACCGGTCCGTTCCCCGCGAAGGGACTCCTCGGGAAGCGTCGACCGGAGTTCGGACAGCTCGCCCTCGGATTTGTGGACCGAAAGCGACGCGTTCGCGAGGGCGACCCCCGCCGAGTCGTACCCACGATACTCGAGCGTCGAGAGCCCGTTCAGCAGGACCTCGAGGGCGTCCGGCCCGTCGTCGACGCCGACGTAACCGACGATTCCACACATCGCTTACCGGACCTCCGTTTCCGAGTCGACCGAGCCCCGGACCGTCGCTCCGGCGTGGATCGTCGCCTCCGCGCCGACGATCGTTCCGGGGGCGTAGGTGACGCCCCCCTCGTCCCGGGTCCGATCGGCGATCAACGCTCCAAGGCGTTCGTCCCGGTGGACCGTCGAGTCGACGCGGACGTCACCCGGCCCGCCGACGACTGCCGATCCGGGACCGATCCGGACGCCGCGGCCGGTAACGCAGTCGATCGCGGTCGCGTTCGACCCGATTCGCGAGTCCGCGTCGACGACGCTGCGCCGGACCGTCGCGTTCGAGCCGACGGTCACGTTCTGTCCGAGACAGACGTTCGGCCCGACGACGGCACCGGCGTTGATCACGCAGTCCGGGCCGACGACCGCCGGTTCCACGATCGTCGCCGTTCCGTGAACGCGCGCCGACGACGCGACCGATCCGGTCACCGTTCCGGTCTCGAAGAGGGTCTCGGCGACCTCGAGCAGGTCCCAGGGGTAGGTCGCGTCGATCCAGATCCCCTCGCTCGCCGCCGCCCTGACCGTCCGGTCGTCGACCAGCGCCTCGAGGCCGTCGACCAGCGAGAACTCGCCGGCGGTGGGTTCGACGTCGGTCATCGCCTCGACGGCCTCGGCCTCGAGCGCGTAGACGCCCGCGTTGAGTCGGTACGTTCGGTCGTCGGTCGGGTTTTCGACGATCTCGGAGACCGTTCCATCGGCGTCGACGATGGCGCCGCCGTACTCCGCGAGGTCGTCGTGACCGATGACGCCGAGGGTCGCGACCGCGTCGGGGTCGGTCTCATGAGTCGAGATCACGTCGCCGACGATCTTCCGGTCGACCAGCTGGTCGCCGTTTACGACGAGCGTCCGCTCCTCGACCGTCGATGCCGCGACGGCGAGGGCGTGACCGCTGCCCAGCTGGTGTTCCTGTACGACGTACTCTATCGGCACGTCCCGGTAGGAGGGGCCGAAGTGGGACTGGACCGCCGACCGGCCGTAGCCGACGACGACTGTCAGTTCCTCGATTCCGGCCGCGACGAGCTCGTCGAAGACGTGCTCGAGGATCGGTTTGGTACCGGCGGGAAGCATGGGCTTCGGCCGGTGTCGCGTCAGCGGCCGGAGCCGTTTCCCCTCTCCCGCGGCCAGGACGATAGCGGATCGGACGGACATCGAACGCGTTTCTCGTGGCATCCAGTGTACGTCTTGTGGTATGTCTCCCGCTGGAACCCGTAAGGGTAGTGGCCGATCGGGACTGCCTCGACTCCCGAAGCCGGGATCAGCGACCCGGAACTCCGACGGAAACGCCGTCTCCGCTCTCGAGTCGGTCCCAGACGACGATCACCGACGGCAACACGAGAATGGAGGTCAGCCACGCGTAGAACACGCCGAGCGCGAGCAGGAGGCCGAACTCCATGATCAGGGGGATCAACGCGAGGTACAGCACTCCCAGCCCCGTGACGGTCGTCAGCATGCTCCCGGTGAGCGCGCCGCCGGTCCCGCGGACGGTCACGAGCAGCGATTCGTGCACGTCGCCCGTGTTCTCGTACTCGTCGACGAACCGGTGCATGAAGTGGACGGTGTAGTCGACACCCAGCCCGATCGAGACCGAGAGGATCGGCGCGTTGATCGGCGTTAGCGGCACGTCGAACAGCCGCATCGAGCCCGCAAGCAGGGCAACCGCCAGCAACACCGGAACCAGGTTCAAGACGCCGTAGATCGCCCGGCCCTCAAGCCACCAGTAGGAAAGCACGAGGAAGACCATCGTCAGGAGAAAGGCGACGACGAGGCTGTTGATCGATGATTCGGTCGTCTTCTCGATCACGGCCTCGAAGATGACCAGTTGCCCCGTCGCCGTCGCGTCGAGTTCCATCCCGTCGGCGACGCTCCTGGCGGCGGCGACGGCCTCGTCCTGGTCGGCGTCGACGTCGATCTGGACGTCGATCCGGGTCGCGCTCCGGTCCGTCGTCAGCCGATCGGCGGCGTCGTCCGCCCCGTCGGAGGCGAACAGCGCGTCGTAGACGGCGTCGACGTTACGATCCGGGATCCCGTCGCCGCGCGAGTCGTACCGCTCGACGGTCGCGGCGAACTCCGGATCCGTCGCGGCCTGGGAGTCGATGACGTCGAGGATGGTGTCGGCGTCGGCCTCCCGGCCGTCGGATTTGAACGCCTCGGGCGGGTTCCGGACCGCGCGGTCGACCTCCCTGAGCCCGCGATCGGACCTGAGATCGCTGTCGGCGACGTATATCGTCACCGAGCCGTCGAGGCTCCGATCGAAGTCCTCCTCGAGGTAGTTCAGCACCGTCATGAAGGTGTAGTCGCTGGGCTGGAGCGGGCCGGGAAGCGACTGATACTGTTCGATCCGGTCCTCGTCGGGGAAGAACGCCTCCTGATCGAACTCGGTGTCGACGCCGGTCCCGTACGCGGTGGCCCCCGCACCGAGTACGAGCATCGCGACGAGGAAGAGCACCGGAACCGCCCGGGCGATGTGAACGCCGACCGGCAGCACACGGCCCATCCACGAGTTCTCCTGCCCGAGCGGGGTGGAACCGAACTCCGGGAACCGCGTCCCCTCCCGGAGGCGGTCGAAGCCGACCTTTCCCGCAGGGAGGAACACACTGAAGATGAGGAACGTAAAGACCATCCCCGCGGACGCGACGATGGCGAAATCCCGCGTGATGTCGCTGACCAGGTTCGCCATAATGCTGAACACCGTCGTCAGGGTGACGATCAGCAGCGCCGTCGTCAACTGGTCGGTCGTGATCCCCATCGAGTCACCGATCGACGTTCCGGTGCCCCGCTCCTCCCGGTAGCGGTTGATGATGTGGATCCCGAAGTCGATCCCGACCGCGAGCAACAGCGGGAAGACGGTAATCAGGGAGTCCGAGAACGGGATGTTCGCGAACCCCATGAATCCGAACGTCCAGATCATCGTCATCACCAGCGCCGCCAGTCCCAGCGCGAGGTCGACCGGATCGCGGTACGCGACCAGCAGGAAAAACAGGATCAGGACGATCGCCGCCGGGAAGACGACGATGGCCGTATCCCCCAGCAACTGGACGGTCTCCTCCTCGATCACGGCGTCGCCGAAAATGACGACGTTGTCGTCCGTATCGAAGCCCTCGATCTCGTCGGCGATCTCCTGGGTCTCGAACTGCAGGTGGGCGTGATCGCTCGTCTCCGACATCGGCGGCGTGTCGTAGGTGATCGCTACCTGTGCGACGTCCGCGCGCGCCGATTCACGGGTGAAGTCGGTGCTTACCGGGATCCCCATCCGCTCGTCGGCTCGAGCGATCGCGTCCTCGAGTTGACGCGGGGATGCTCGCTCGATCGCCCGGTACTGCCGTTCGGCCGTCGTCGCCTCCGGATCGAGTTGCGTCGCAATCAGCGACGCCGGACTCGTCGTCGAGGCGACCCGCAGACCGTCCTCGTTCTCGACCCGATCCTGGAACTCGAGCATTCGCAACAGGTTCGGCTTCGAGAGGACGTTCCCGTCGTTCCGATCGGTGACGAACAGCTGGGCGGTGGTGCCGCCGGCGTCCCGACCGGAGCGGTCGAAGTTCTCCTGCATTTCATCGAACGCCTCCTGCGCCTCCGAATCCTCGGTAAACTGGTCGGTACCGGCCTGCTGTTCGCCGCCGCCGGCCACCGCCCCACTGAGGAAGACGGCCGTCACGAGCAGAAAGACGAGCACGACGGTCCAGGTCCGTTCGGTGATCAGAGGGTTGATGCGACGAGTGAACGGGTCCTTGCTCCCGCCGTCGGGGCTGGACTCGGAGCCGGCTTTGGAGGTACTATCGGAGAGGCCAGCGGCTCCACCGCTCCCGAAGTCGCGATTCCCGTCACGTTCTGCTGGCCCGGTGTTCGCGCCAGCATCGTCGGTTCCCCTCCCGAATCGCGAGCCGAGCCGTGAGACGAGCGCTCCGATCGCTTTCGTCGCGCTCGCGCTCGTGGTCGTGGTCGTGGTTTCCGTTCCGGGACCAGTCGTGGAACTCCCTTCCCGTTCGCCAGCCCCTTTCACGTCGCTGCTCGAGGAGCCTGCTTCCGCTCCCGCTTCCGACTCCGTCTTCCTCGCGTCTCGAGGCGGGTTCCCGTCGGCGTCGATCTCTCCATCTCCCTCGACGGCTGCCCACACGTCGTCCGAGCCGTTCGACTCCTCGCTCTCCGCTTCGTCACCCGGCGCGTCGAAATCACTCATCGGTGAACAGTCACGCTCGTCGCCACCAGAGCCCGATTCCGAGCCCCGCACCCGTAAGCAGCGCCATCACCGTCACGATCGAGCCGACTGTGGTTCCGCCGTCGTCGCCGTTGCCCTCGCCGACGTCGATCGGGTGCTGGTAGACGTCCGAGACCACCGTGTCGCCCCGTTCCGTGTCGTACTCGAAGTCGAGTTCGACCGGGTGCGTCTCGAGTGCCGCGTCCGCCGTGGCCGCGATCTCGAACCGAATCTCGGCGGACTCGCCGGGCTCGAGTTCGTTCACGAACGCGTCGCTGTTGGGCGCATCCAGGGGGCTGTCCGCGTAGAGCTTCGCGTCCACGTTCGACAGCGTCTCCGGCCGCTCGTTGGTGATCTCGAGCAAGACCTCGCTCGTCTCGCCCTGGCGGACGTCGGCCGCGACCGTCTCGATCGAGAACTCCTCGTACCTGTCGTCGATCACGACGCGTTCCGAAATCGGGCCGTCGGTGGCCGTCGTCCGGTCACCGCTGCCGTACTCGACCGTAAATTGGAGCTGGCGCGGTCCCGCGTCGGCCTGTCCGCTGACGTCCGTCGGGTAGCGGAATTCCGTGGATTCGCCCGGCTCGAGTTCGGGCAAGGCGTACCGGGTATCCTCGATGAACAGCGACTCGCTCTGGGGAGTGACGTCGAGAACCGCGTCATCGACGGTTCGTGGCCCCTCATTGGTGAGCGTCCCCGTCACTTCTCCGTCGTAGCCGACCGCGAGAGTACTCTCGAGGTCGTCGATGGCGAACGTCTGCTCTGCTGCCGGCGAAAGCGACGCCGTTACGCTGTTGGCCGCTCGTTCGATGCCGTTCTCGTCCTCGTAGGTAAAGTCGATCTCGAGGGGGCGCTCGCCGCCGCTGATGCTCTCGTCGATTGCCACGTCGACGGTCATCGTCGTCGATTCGTTCGGCTCGAGGTCGCCGATGATCTGTTCGGCGGGAGCTTCCGGTGTGCTACCGTCCAAAGTGATGCCGTTTCCGGACGTGATGCTCGTTCGTGTCTGGTTCGAAGTGACTGGTCCGGTATTTTCGATCTCTATCCTGGCTTCTCCGCTACCACCGGGTTCGACGTCGGTCATAAGATCAGTGACGGCGAGTTGCGGATCGCTCGGCACGACGACAGTCACTGTCTCCTTTTCGGTAGTCGAACGTCGATCGTAGGTCGAACCGCTCACCATATAGACGTAGGTGTAGTCAACTTCGACGGTAATCTCGTATTCACCGGGTTCGATGCCGTTCGGGACTTCGATCCGTTGTGTTGCCGGGACGGACTGTCCGTCGGGAATCGTCCCGAGTGAGGCTTCCCCGGATTTGGATTCGAACGGGCCGGAATCAGAAATTTCTAACGTGCCCGCACGGACGTTGAGAACTTGCTCTCCGAAACCGGCATCGAGACGCCCGTCGTTGCTCACGTCAAGCTCGAGCGTCTCCTGGGTTCCCGTTTCGAGCTGGTTATCCGTGAGGTGAACGTCGACATCGGGTTTTCCGATCTCGGTTCCGTCGACGGCCGCTCCGGCGAGCATCGGTACCGTCATTCCGAGGGCCAGTATAGCCGAGAAAACGATAGCCGTGCCTTTGAGTGTGGTTCTTCCGCTCATTTTTCGCCTTGGTCCGTCGTTTTCCACCCGGGTGCGCCAACCTTTGGTACAGAAACCTTTGGTACAGATCTACGGTACTGCTGAACTCTGGTTTCGCAAAACTGTTCTCGGTTCCGATAATCTCTCATTGATAGTTAACGAGGCTAATAGGAATATAACCTTTTTGATTGAATGTTCAGTCATGCAGCGGCCGATACGGACATACTCACCGACCTCGATCGGCGCTCTCTCACGTTTCGTAGCCACTGAAAGTCAATGCAGTCCGATCGAACGACCGGCGTGTGATCGACGTGTGAATCGTTTCGGTTGTTGCCATAGCTGGGTGTCAGTACGGAGTTCTCGACGGGAGGCCCTTACAGAAACTACCGATTGTGACTCACGTATTCTCTCCAATTACAAAGGAGAAATCCGCCGATCGTCGGTGAGACCGATAGTTACTATTCGGATAGATAGCACGCTCGAGTCCGCGCCATCGGTCGATTAATACGTCTTTGAGATAGTACCGCAATCGTAGTAATCGAACACAAAACTTATTACGCGATGCCAACATCTCTCTGATACCCCTACCCGGAGGTCGAGTAGGCGCTGCCGACGCAGTCGGACGGTGGTCGTTGACGTCGCCTCCGCTGATCGCGCGCTAACCAATGCAGACAATCGAAACATAATACAACACAACATGACAAGCGAGATTTCATATCGCGAAAAGGGACGTGCAGCGTTCCTGGCAGCGATGATGGTCCTCTCCGTTGTCGCCATGTCCGCAGCGTTTGCGGGCGCGGCGGCAGCGGTCAACCAGAACACGGAGGACACGTACGAATCCGGACCTACGTTCACTGACGCAGATGAGCTAGCGGACGAAGATCCGGTTTGGCTTGGCCAAGAGGTAACGATTGCAAACTTCGGTAGTGACGCCGAGATCCGTGCTGGCTTCCCTGACGAGGACGCTGAAGTCATTGCAAGCGTCTTCGAAGATGAAGGCTCGGTTAGCTTCGAAATCGATGAAGACTTCGAAGCTGATGAGCCGTACCACATCCGGAATCCGAACGCCGGTGGGAGCTATCAGGGCTCGGTAGAGGCAACGTTCCAGGTCCAGAGTGAGGACTTCGGTGCCGAGTTCAGTAGTGGGACCGTCATTCAGGACGGCGTTGAAACTCTCGAGTTCGAGTCCGACCGTGATGTGCAGACGGTGAACGTCACGTCGGAAGACCTCGACAGTGACGAACTTGTGGACGTCTTCAATGACAACGACGACGCATCTGGCGTCAATGACAAAGACTATCACGAAGATGAAGATGTCCTGACGTTCGAGCTGGATACTACCGAGCAGACGGACTACGACCTTGACTTCACCAACATCGACGCTGGTGACTACGACTTCAACTTCAGTGTCACTGACTCGTACGCGTCCGCTAACGCGTCCATTACGGTGACTGACGAAGACGTCGAACGTGACGTCAACGCTGAAAACGTCGATCGCGGTGAACTGTCGAACATCACCGTCGAACCCTACGAGACCGACTACAGTGCCATTAAGGTCGGTGAATACGAGGACGTCAGCTACGAGGCTGGCCTCATCGTCGTGGACAACTCCGACGACGGCTACGACGAGATCAACGTCACGATGAACACCCACACGGCCGGTGCTGGGCACGTCGATTCCGATGATGCGGACTTCGACGTGCTGAGCGAGGACGTGTTCGAGGCCCAGCAGGACGACGTTGAGATTCACTTCGCCTACCTCAACATCTCCGACACTGTCTTCTACAACGACGAGCTCGACAACACCCCCGCAACGAACGACCTCTTCAACGGTGTTGGTGACGACGACAACTACGAGACGCTCGATACGTTCAGTATCGAAGACGACGGCCTCAGCAATCCGCTTGCTAAGGGCGACTACGAAGTGACCACGGGCGGTCAGTGGACGCTCGATGACCAGGACCTGCCCGAAATCGACGATACCGACGACAGTGACTTCCTGGTGCTGTCGCCGCGGATGCCCGCGAGTGAAGTCGCCACGCACACTGCGCCTGGTGACGACAGCATGAGCAGCTTCGAGGACTTCAACGAGTCCACTATTACGTCGACGGAGACCGTTGCCGAAGGCGACCACCTCATCGTCACTATCGACGACTTCGGCACCTCTGGCCTGCTCGATCAGTTCAACGCCGGTGACAACATCGGCGAAACTCTCGCCAGTGAGGATATCTACTTCGAACTCGAGCAGGACGACGTGCCTGCAAACTCGCCTGACCAGGTCTGGAACAACAGCGCTCTCGTCGACTCGGACGTCGATGCAGATCCGCTTGACTTCAACTTCGTCAACGCTGACGAGTACGAAGGTGACCAGCTGATCCTCGAAGTCCCGATCGACGACCTCGAGAATGAGTTCAGCGGTAACGATTACGAGATCGGCGATAACTTCGACGGTGAGTGGGTTGACGCCGACGCTGACGAAGACTACACCTGGAACATCCAGATCACCGAGGACAACGCCTACGTCGAAGACTCCGACGAAGAAATCGACGTCGAAGGCGACCTCACGCTCGACGAGCGTGAACTGACCCTCGACGACGCGAACGAAGAACTCCCGAACGCTGAGGATACCGCCGTCACGGGCGACACGACGATCGCCCCCGGCTCGGAAGTCGAAGTCCGTGCCGCCTCCTCGGGTAACTTCGTCCTCGACAACGACACGCTCGTCGACGACGACCGTACCTTCCTGGGTACCTTCGACTTCAGCGACTACGAAGCCAACACCAGTGTCGACCTCGAAGCCTACGGCCCTGGTGATGAATCCGACGAACTCAGCGCTGAACTCGTCGACGCTGGTGAACCACTGATCCAGCTCGACACCTCCGCACCTGAGAAGACTCAGGTCGGTGAAGACGCCTCGCTTGAGGTGACCGTCGCGAACAACGGTGGCGCCGCCGACACGATCGACATCGGCGTCGTCATCGACGACGAGAACACCTACAGCGAAGACAACGTCACCCTCGAGCCTGACGAAGAGTGGAGCGAGAGCTTCGACTTCGACACCTCGGAAGCTGGTGACATCGAGTGGAGCGTCTCCGCTGGCGACGAGGAAGCCACCGGCACCCTGACCGTCTCCGAAGACAAGAAGGAGAACGGTGAGAACGGTGAGAACGGTGAGAACGGTGAGAACGGTGAGAACGGCGAGAACGGTGAGAACGGCGAGAACGGCGAGAACGGTGACAACGGCGAAGAAGACGGGACGCCCGGCTTCGGCGTCGCTGTCGCTGTCGTCGCGCTGCTCGCCGCCGCCATGCTCGCCCTGCGCCGCCAGAACTAACGCCGACTAACTACCGGCTCACGCCGGCCTGCAGTTTCCGCCGCATCCCGCTTTTTTCGACGCTACGTGACTGTTAGCTTCGGGCTTCTCACAGCCAGAGAGCCGTTCGTGAGCTCCGTCCGAATGGCTTCGATCGGAGCCGGCAGTTACCACTGATGCCACTGAAATCGATACGAACCGTCGTCTGTAGGCACTAAACACCACAGCCAGTCCATCGGGACGGCTCAGTGAGAACGTGGACAACGTTGAACCGTTGTACAGTCGGCCTTCGTCCGATCTGGGCTGGGCGGTACGGGATCCACCGTGCTAGAAAACTGACCAGACCGCTGGTAGTTCCGAGAAAGTGGAGAGATCCCCTACAGAATTGTGTCTTACGAACGCAACAGACGTGTCGAATCGGTAGGTTCGTCTCGGTCAGTCGTCCGCCGCAGCCGCTTCGACTTCACCCGCCGATTCCGCACGCTCGAGGTCTTCCAGATATTCGTCGGCGTCGAGCGCGGCCTTCGACCCCATCCCCGCAGCCGTGACAGCCTGCTGGTAGTGGTAGTCGACGACGTCGCCGGCGCCGAAGATGCCGGGCACGTCCGTTTCGGTCTGGCCGCCGCCCTCGCCGCCCTGTGTCTTCAGATACCCTTCGTCGTCCATCTTCACGCCGGTGTCCTCCAGATATTCGGTGTTGGGGGTGTGACCGATCGCGAGGAAGACGGCACCGACGTCGAACTCGAACTCGTTGGTCTCGGGGTCGTCGAGGCGGTCGGTGGGGTGACCCTTCTCGTTTTCGACGAGCGTCACGTGGTCGACCCCCTCTTCCTGGGAGCCGTGGACCTCGACGAGTTCGGTGTTTTTCATGATCTCGATCTCGCCGTCCTCGACCTTTTCGTGGACCCGGTCGACCCAGTGGTCCTCGGCGCGGAACTCCTCGCGGCGGTGGGCGATGTAGACGGTATCGGCGAACTTCGTGAGGAAGGTTGCTTCTTCCATCGCGGCGTCGCCGCCGCCGACGACGAGCATGTCTTCGCCGCGGAAGAACGCGCCGTCACAGGTCGCACACGTCGACAGACCGTAGCCCATCAGTTCGTCTTCGCCGGGGATTCCGAGCGTGCGGGCGCTCGCACCCGAGGCGGCGATCACGGCGTCGGCGGTGTAGACGTCCCCGTTCGTTAGTTCGACGCGGAACGGTCGGCTCGAGTCGTCACCGGAACGCGACGCGTTCTGGTTTGCAGTCGAACTTTGTTCGACACGCTCGACCGATTCGATGACGCCGTTTTTCAGGTCGGCGCCGAACTTCCGGGCCTGTTCTTTCATGTTGTTCACGAGTTCGGGGCCGCTGATCCCCTCGGGGAAGCCGGGGTAGTTCGCGACGTCGGTGGTCAGCGTGAGCTGGCCGCCGGGTTCGTCGCCTTCGATGACCAGCGGGTCGTTGTTCGCACGGCCGGCGTAGATCGCGGCGGTGAGGCCGGCGATTCCCGTGCCGGCGATGAGCAGCGGACGGTGTTCGACGATCTCGTCGCCGCCGTCGGTGACGAGTCCGAGCTTTTCGTCGAGTTCGCCCGTCTCGTCGAGGGCGCTCGTGTCGTCCCAGCCCCCGATCAGTTCGTCGTCGATGAAGACCTCGGGTGCGGTCTTGCGGCCATCTGCGCGTTCGACCATCTCCTCGAAGAGTTCCTCGTCGCCAGTGACGTTGTACTCCTCGTACTCGACGCCCTTGTTGTCGAAGAGGTCCTTCGCTTTCTCGCAGTAGGGACAGTCCTCCTTCGTATAGATCTCGACTCGAGGCTGGTCGCTCATTTGTCTGTCTTCGTGTACGGAAACGTGGCGTATACGAGTTGCGTTCCCTGCAGGGTCGTCGGGTGAGCGAGGGTCGCCCGGGATCGGCGAGAGGGCGTGTCCAGGGGTAGTCATCCAGTTTGTCGTCCCGTCCGCTGGCATCGTGTCGACGCGTTTAGGGCCGTCAGCCCCGACGATCCGGTATGGCCGCCGATCTCGAGGAGAAGACCGACCGGTACGGGGAACTGCTCGCGGAGGCGCTCGCGGAGGCGACGATCGCCCCGCCGGAGGGGACGCCGATGGCCGACGCCGCCGCGGAGTGTTACGAGATGGCCGAGTCCTATCTCGAGGACGGGCGACATTTCCGTGAGAACGACGATCCGGTCAACGCGCTGGCATCGTTTTCCTACGGGCACGCGTGGCTGGACGCGGGCGCGCGAGTCGGACTGTTCGATGTCCCTACCGAGGGGCACCTGTTCACCGTCGACTGAGTCGTTCGAGTCGTTCGATGGGCGTCGACCGTCGGGCATCGTCGCGTGCTTTGGGCCCGGGTTCCGGTCGCGGAGCCAACCTGCCAGCGGGAGTCTGGCACCCGACCGCCGGCCGACATTCATAACGATAGCTACTAGAGTGCAGGTATGGAGGCCGTAGAACTGTCGGTCCGGTTGCTCGCGGGGGCCTTGCTCATCCTGGCGAACGGGTTCTTCGTCGCGATCGAGTTCGCGCTCACTCGCGTTCGACAGTACCCCCAGTCCGAGTTCGACGTCCCCGGACTTCGGCGGGCATGGGAGATGACCCAGGACCTCGAGATCTATCTCACGAGCTGTCAGGTCGGGATCTCGGCGACGAGCATCGCCGTCGGCATCGTCGCCGAACCGGCGCTGAAGTCGCTGCTCGCGCCGGTGTTCGAGAACACGGTTCTCGCGTCGATCGGTGCCGGCGGGCTCGTCGCGTTCGTCATCATCAACCTGCTGCACCTGACCCACGGCGAGCAGACGCCGACGTACCTCGGCGTCGAGCGGACGAAGTTCGTCGCCCGGTACGGCGCGACACCGCTGTACTGGTTCGCGAAGCTGCTGTATCCTGTTATCCTGATCGGCGACGGCGTCGCGAAGTGGACGCTCCGACGCTTCGGCATCGAGATGACCGGAGCGTGGCTCGAGACCGAGACCGACCGCGTCGAGTCACGGGCGGAACTTCGCCACCGGTTGGGGTCCTTACTCGACCGTGGCGGCCTCTCCAGGGAGCGCAAGGAGGAGATCATCAACGCCTTCACTGTCGGCGAGATCCCCGTCAGCGACGTGATGACCGACCGCGGGGATATCGTCTTCCTCTCGACGGCTGTCTCCCTCCGGGAGAACCTCGATCGGATCGGACACAGTCCCCACACGCGGTTTCCGCTGATCGGCGAGGAACCGGCCGACTTTCGGGGAATCGTCTACGTCCCCGCCGTTATCGATCGACTCGATGACCTCCGGCGGGGCGAGGTCGGATTCGAAGCGGTCGCCGCCCCGCCGATGACGATCCGGGAGGACGTGACCATCAGCGAAGCGGTCGACCGGTTTCAGGAGAACCATCAGGAACTCGCATTGGTGTACGACGAGTCCGGAACGGAGGTCGTCGGCTTGCTCACCGCGACCGACGCCCTGGAGGCGGTAATGGGCGAAATCGACGATCCCCTCGATCTCGAGTACGGGGGGCAGGAAGGAAGAACGACACGGGAAAGCGCTCTCCACTGACTGAGCGGGATCGATCGTCGGAGAATCTCACAGCGCGGACGGTCAGGGAATTCGAACCGTGTGCTCGAGCGTCCCGACGCCCTCGACCTCGATCTCGACCTCGTCGCCGTCGGAGAGCGGTCCGACGCCCTCGGGGGTCCCGGTCGCGATGACGTCGCCGGGCTCGAGGGTGAGGTAGGTCGTGATCTCGGCGATCAGTTCGGGGATCGAGAAGATCAACTGCTCCCGGGAGCCGTCCTGTTTGAGGTCGCCGTTGACCCGCGATCGGACGGCCGCGTCCTCGGGTACCTCGTCCGGCGTCGCGAGTACTGGCCCGAGCGGTGCGGCCCCGTCGAAGGCCTTTCCGCGGATCCAGTTTTTCTCCTGTCGCTGGTCGTCGCGGTTCGAGACGTCGTTCATGCAGGTAAAGCCCTCGACGACGTCCATGGCGTCGGCCTCGGGGACGTGGCGACACTGCTCGCCGATGACGACGGCGAGTTCCGCCTCGTGGTCGATGCGGTCCTTGCCGGCAGGAGTGGTGACGGTATCGCCGTGGCCGGCGAGGGCGTTCGGCGGTTTCAGGAACAGCAGCGGTCGGTCGGGAACGTCCGACCCCATCTCGTCCGCGTGGTCCGCGTAGTTGCGCCCGACACAGACGATCTTCGAGGGAGCACAGGGTGGCAGGACGTCGATCTCGTCGCCCTCGAGGCTGTAGCTCTCGTTCGCGAAGTGGACGTGGCCGCTCTCGTACTCGCCGCGCCGGACGGCGCCGGCCGGATCACGGAATCGAACGTATTTCATCGTCTGGCTGTTCGGTCGTCTTGGCGGGTCAAAAACGTTGAGAAGACGGCGGTTCTGGTCGCTGCTGTCCGATGGCGTCGCCAGTTCTCGAGGATCGATCGGCCAAGGAACCGGGAGACGACTACCCGCTGGAGGGGGCGTCGTTCGCGGCCGGCGACCACGGTGCGTCAGGCTGTCCCACGACGGCGTCGGAACGGAACGCTTTTTACTAGCCCCGAGCAACGAAGGAATACGTTCGAAGGACGCGCCGCCCGGTGCGGTGCGTGAAGACGTGAACGCTCCGTTGGTGTAGTCCGGCCAATCATTTCGGCCTTTCGAGCCGATGACCTGGGTTCAAATCCCAGACGGAGCACTTCTTCGCAAACAATTTCGTGAGCTAGGAATGCGATTCTGATTTGAACGAGAGGGGGCGCAGTGCCGAGCGCGGCGAGGCGACCGTCTTCGCGTGGTTCGAATCCCGGACTGGCCACGCCTCGGTACTCACGTTCGGTAGCGATAGCTGTCGATATCGTACTGTCCCGGACTCGGTCTGTTCCTCTCTCGAGACGTCCGACGGTATCCGATCAGGTCGCCGTCGCGGAGACGTCCGCCGTGTTACGGTTCGCGACGACGCTCGCGATCCCCAGGACGGCGACGACTGCGCCGACCACGACGTTGTTCCAGAACAGAATCCCTGACAGACCGAAGACGAACGCCGACGCAAGCAACCACCCTCCGAGCAGTCCGGTCAGGAGCCGCGGGACGAGGCCGGGGATCGGGAGCGGCCCGCCGCCGGGAAACGCCGCGGCGAAGGCAGCGGTTGTCGCGATCGCGACCCCGATCAGCAGGTTGTGCGGGACGATCCACCCGGTGCCGGTAAATAACACGCCCGAGAACACCGTCCATGCGCCGATGCCGGCCGCGAGCCCGATTGCGCGCTGTGCCGTCGGCGACGCCCTGTGGATCGATCGCGAGTCGCTCGTGGTCATGACTACACGTACGCGTTCGAGGTCACTAAAGGTACGACCGTGTAAACGCCGGTGAGAGTCGTCTTCTCAGGAGTAGCGAAGTAGCGAAGTAGCGGAGTAGTGCGGTCGCTAGCGGGTGATGAAACCGAGAGTTCGATCGAACGCAGTCAGTGCAGGGAAACTTCGTAGTACTCGGTGAACTTGACGAGATCGCAGTCCTGGAATCCATCCGCGACGGTCCCGTCGACGTCAGTGCCCGGATCATCCGTCAGCGCTGGAAGGCGTTCCTTCGCTGCTTCGCCCAGTTCGTCGTAGTGGCAGATCCGGGATTCGGCAGGGACGTCGTCGACTCGCTCGAGAGTGATATCTACACTCATGGTATTGTGTACCACGAAAGGGTGTGCAGACACTTCAATATTTTCCCGCTGTCGATAACGATCGGCTACTAGAGGCTGCAGAAACCGAATTCAATTGGACATGCGTTTCCTCTATAAGGATGTCGTGGAGAACTGGCGGAAGCAATCGGATAGTGTGGATAGCTATAACTACAGAAAATTAATTTGGGTTATTTTGATACCGGAATATATTAACGATTGAGCGTAGCCAACCGTAGCAATGAGACAGAGCCTCGAGGGCGATGCCGACGGGGTATGCGAACGGATCGTAACGGCGGTTGCCACGCTTGAGGACGCGGATCCCACCGAGTTACCGCCGCTGTTCGACGCGGTCGATCCCGACGCGCTGACGGCCGTCTTTTCGACGACCGAGTCCGGGACGACCCGGACGGGACGGGTCGAGTTTCCCTACGCGGGCTATCGGATCACCGTCGAGTTCGACGACGAACCGGTCGTGACCGTCGAGAGTGAATAGCGGAGAGGCTTGGGGCCCGGCTACTGTCGATCGCTCCGGTTACGAAGCCTATGGGGGAACGGCTATGGGGGAACGGATTCGACCAGTTCAGGGGTTGACGTCGGGACGCTGGAACGTCGTCTCGTCCTGCGTCGGATCGTCGGTCGCCGTTTCGATTTCGGAGATGGCGGGGATGTCCGTGCGCTCGAGTTCGCCGTCCCGCCTGAAGTAGTAGGTATCGGCACAACCGGCGATCAGCTCCGACAGCGGCCGCTCCTCCTCGTGAACGACTGTTACGAGGTCGCCCGTCACGCCGACCAGGACGGCGTCCTCGGGTTTGTAGAGGGCGTCTCGTAACTGATCGGCCGTCACGTTCTCGGGGAGGCGTACCCGGACGCCGTCGACGGTCGCCCATCGCGTTTCCATGGTCCGGTCTTGGCTTCGGGCGCCCTATACCGTTGGGCCCGCAGCTACAGGCCGCTTCTCCGTTGCCCCGTTCGATCCGGTTCCAGAGGCGGTGGAGGGCGTGGTCGCGCGGTCGGACGACGGTACGGCGGCTTGGCCCGGAAACGCTTAGGGTGATCGCGCACGGAGCGCGAACGTGAGCCAAAATCGCGTCGTTCAGGGACGTATGGTTACGGCCGAAAAACTCGCGGAACTCGTCGAGGGAGACTCTGTCATGGAGGCCGAATCGATCCAGGAAGCCGACAGGGATTGTCCCGACTGCGGCGGCGACGTCCTGAAAGTCGGCTACATGCCCTCCGTCACCGAGTTCGTCACCGGCTGGAAGTGCCAGGACTGCGACTGGAGCGAGACCGACCGGGACTGACTGCGGCGGTCACCAGACGAGCCACTCGAGTCCGACGACGACGACGGCCAGGAACACGTGTTCGCCGTCGACGATGAACCCGTAGTACAGCACGGTCCGGTCCGGGTGGGCGAAGGGGATGTAGCCGGCGACGTAGCCGTTCATCGCGAGGAGAGCGAGGAACTCGAGCGACAGCGACGTGCCGACGACGATGGCGACGACGGCGGCCGCGATCACGACGTTGGCGAGCTGCGTGTACCGTCTGGTCGCCGCGGTCCCGAGGCGGTTGGGCACCGTCGCGATCCCTTCTTCGCGGTCACCCTCGATGTCCTTGACGTCGAAGATCACCGCGGCGACGGTGATCATCGCGGTCACGTATCCCGTGATCACGAGGATCTCGAGGGTCCAGAGCTGGCCGTAGTAGTAGCCGACCCCGAGGGGGATCACGCCCCAGGCGAAGCCGACGAAGAGGTTCTTCACCAGGAAGACCTGCTTGATTCCGCCGACGGAGTACAGGAGCGCGACGGCAAGCGGCAGGAGGAGGTAGACGGCTCCCGGCAGCCCCAGGACCACTGCGACGGCGATGGCGGCGACGTACAGCCCGATGCCGAGTACGAGCAGGTACCGGCCGTAGCGTTTGGTAAACGACGCCCGGTCGGGAACGTTCTCCTCGTCCTCCTCGAGATCGGTGAACCGGTTGACGGTGTAGACGAACAGCGTCGCCGCGAAGACGATAAACAGCGGCAACGGCTCGAGCGGGAGGTGGGCGAGGACGACCGTCGTAACGACGACGCTCATCGTCGCCAGCGAGATGAAGAGGTTACTGTGGACGAGTCCGCGGAGTGCGCGCTCGAGGGAGGCGATCAACCGCCGCGTTCGGTGCGTGACAGTCGGATGGGTCACCGGTCGTTGTCCTGGCGTGTAGCGTGGTCGGCGTGGCTGGCGCGGACTGTGGCCGATCGACGTGTGGAACCGCGGTCCTCCGAAATCGTCGTCCCGTGAGTGGCGTCGAACGTGCGCCGCGGCGGTCGACGGTCCGTCCGTGTGACGTGCTAGGGACTCGCTCGAGTCAAACGCTTCGGTCGCGGGAACGGTAGACGGTAGATCGTTCGCCGAGATGTCTCTCCCGAGGCCCGGGTGCTACTCCGTCCCGAGCGGAACTGGCAGGATTTAAGCAAGGCCGGAACGGCCGTTCGAATGGATATGAGACTACACGAATATCAGGCGAAGGAGGTCTTCGCCGACGCCGGCATCCCGACGCCGGCATCACAACTCGCCTCCGACGTCGACGGGGTCGTTGACGCGGCCGACGAGATCGGGTATCCAGTCGCAGTCAAGGCGCAGGTACACGTCGGTGGCCGCGGCAAGGCCGGCGGGATCAAACTCGTCGAGAACAGCGAGGAAGCCCGCGAGGCAGCGGATTCGATTCTGGGGATGGACCTCAAGGGCTACCACGTGGATCAGGTCCTCGTCGAGGAGGCCGTCGACTTCACGAACGAACTCTACGTCGGGATCACGATGGACCGCGGCGAGGGCAAGCCCGTCGCGATGGTCTCGACCAAAGGCGGGGTCAACATCGAGGAAGTCGCCGAGGAGGACCCCGACGCGATCGCGCGCGAACACATCGACCCCTCCTTCGGCATGCACCCCTACCAGGCCCGCAAGGCCGTCTACGATGCGGGCGTCGACAAGGCGGTCGCCCGCGACGTCTCGAGCATCCTGAAGACGCTGTACGACCTCTGGGAGAGCAAGGACGGTTCCGACGTCGAGATCAACCCGCTGATGATCACCGACGACGACGAGGTCATCGCGGCCGACGCCGTGATGAACGTCGACGAGGACGCACTCTTCCGACACCCCGACCTCGAGGAGATGGAAGAGGAAGCCGCGGGCGGTGACGAACTCGAGCGGAAGGCAGACGAGTACGACTTCGACTACGTCCGTCTCTCGGGTAACGTCGGCATCATCGGTAACGGCGCGGGCCTCGTCATGACGACGCTGGACCTCGTCGACCACTACGGCGGCGAACCCGCCAACTTCCTGGACGTCGGCGGCGGCGCGAAGGCCGAACGCATCACCAACGCCCTCGATATGGTCTTCTCGGACGAGAACGTCGACGCCGTCGTCTTCAACATCTTCGGCGGCATCACCCGCGGCGACGAGGTCGCCCGCGGTATCAACGAGGCGCTCGAGCAGTTCGACGAGATTCCCAAGCCCGTCGTCGTCCGACTGGCGGGCACCAACTGGGAGGAAGGTATGGAAATTCTGAACGAGGACCTCGTGACGGTCGAACAGACCCTCGAGGACGCGGTCCAGCGTACCGTCGAGTACGCCGCGGAGGTGAACGAACAATGAGCGTTCTAGTCGACGACGACACGCGCGTCGTGGTACAGGGTATCACCGGCGGGGAGGGCAAGTTCCACGCCGAACAGATGATGGAGTACGGGACCAACGTCGTGGCCGGCGCGGTTCCCGGCAAGGGCGGCCAGGAGGCCGCCGGCGTCCCCGTCTACGATACGGTCCACGAGGCCGTCGAGGAGGAGAACGCCGACACGTCGGTCATCTTCGTCCCGCCGGCGTTCGCGGGCGACGCCATCTTCGAGGCGCTGGATACGGACCTCGATCTGGCCGTCGCGATCACGGAGGGCATCCCGACCCAGGACATGGCCAAGGTCAACAAGCGCCTCTCCGAGACCGACACACGACTCGTCGGTCCGAACTGTCCCGGTCTCATCACGCCCGGCGAGGCGAAACTGGGCATCCTCCCCGGTAACATCTTCGCCGAGGGGAACGTCGGTCTGGTCTCCCGCTCGGGGACGCTGACTTACCAGGTCGTCGACAACCTCACCGAGCGCGGCCTCGGCCAGAGCACCGCCATCGGCATCGGCGGCGACCCGATCATCGGGACGAACTTCATCGACGCGCTCGAACTGTTCGAGAACGACCCCGAGACCGACGCGATCGTCATGTGCGGCGAGATCGGCGGCGAAGACGAGGAACAGGCCGCCGCGTACATCGACGAACACGTCGACACGCCCGTCGCCGGGTTCATCGCCGGCCGCACGGCCCCGCCGGGCAAGCGCATGGGCCACGCCGGCGCCATCGTCTCCGGCTCCGGCACCGGCACCGCCGAGAGCAAGATTTCGGCGCTGAACGACGCGGGCGTCCCCGTCGGCGACACCCCGGAGGAAGTCGCCGACCACATCGAAGAGTTCCTGGCCTGATTCGGCGCCGCCGATAGCGCCCGATCCTCGATCTTCGATCCCCGATCCCGTTCGCGGTTTCGGTTTTCGACTCGTTTTCCGTTCTCCGCTCGCGTTCTGCCCCTTTCGAGTCCGTTCGAGACTCCTCGGTATCGGTCGGCGAAAGGGGCCGAAAGCCCTTCAAACCGCTTATCCGAATGCACGGCTATGTACGACGCGATCTTCGCGCCGACAGACGGTTCCGCGCGATCGGAAGTCGCCCTCGAGCACGCGATCGACCTCGCGACGCAGTACGACGCGACGTTGCACACCCAGTACGTCGTCGAGTCGTCGCCGGCGTTCGGCAACAACATAGACAGCGAAACCGAGGAGGAAATCTACGGGTCGCTGTTCGACGCCGGCGACCGGGCCGTCGCCGCTGTCGCCGACCGGGCGAAGACGGCCGACCTCGAGGTCGAAACGTCAGTCGTCCGTGGCGTTCCCCACGAAACGATCCTCGAGTACGTCGACGAGAACGACGTCGATCTCGTGGTCATGGCAACCTCGGGGCGGACCGGTTCCTCCCGGGAGTTGATCGGGAGCGTCGCGGAACGGGTCGTCCGGTCCTCGCCGGTGCCGGTCGTTACGGTCAACGTGGACGAAGACGACAGCGCCTGACCGTGCCACGAGCCGTGGCTCCGAGTGGCCTCTAACAGGTCGTACTGGCGCCACGTTCCTGGCCGATTCCGGCAGTACCCCTATCCGGCCGTCCGTCGGAGATCGAACCACGATGTCCGTCCATCTCGAGTGCGATCAGTGCGGGGCAACCCACACCATCCCGGACCGCCCGATGCGTTCGGGCGCGGATACGGGCGGGACCGGTTGTCCGGAGTGTGGTGCGGGATCGTACACGGTACGCCGAACGGGGCTCGGGTGGCACCCGAGCGATCCTTGAGCGCGTCGTCCGGGGAGCTCAGAACGGGTTGAGTTTCGATAGCAATCGGCGGAAGAGCCCGGGGGTGGCTGAATCGGAATCGGGATTGGGATCAGGATCGGGGTCGGAATCGGAATCGGGGTCAGGGCCGGGGACGGAGTCAGTTGCGGCAGTTGCGTGGTCCCCGTCTTCCCCGTCACCCCCGCCGTCCGTCGCTGAGGATTCGTCAGGAGCCTCGACGCTTGCGTCGGTCACGGCGCTCTCGCTTTCGTTCTCTCCTTCACTCTCCTCCGGTTCCGCGCTCGCGGTTTCGTCTCCGGCGTCCTCGAGCGGCTCCGCCCTCTCCTCGGCGGTGTCCTCGAGATCGGAGTCGCTCGAGGATGGTTCATTCGCTGCCGTCCCCTCGTCGCGATCGGCGGTTCCGTCGGCGCTTCCGTTGCCGTCGCCGTCGCTGTCGCTGTCGCCGTCGCTTTCGACCGGCGTCGGTTCGGCTTCCGTATCCGTCGCCGTCTCGACGTTTGCCTCCCAGTCGAGTTTCACCGCCGACTCGCCGTCGGTCTCGTCGTCACCCTCGCCCGGGGGGTCGACCCAGAGGAACTCCTGGCCCTCGGTTCGGCCCGTCAACAGGAGGTCCTCGAGTTCCCCCTCGTCCGCGAGGATGTCCTCGTCCGCCTCGGTCTCCGACCCTGGCTCCGGCTCCGGTTCGTCGGCGCTCGCGATGATGTCGTCCGGGGTCTCGCCGTCCAGCAACCCGTCGGTATCGGCGTCGTTCCCGACCGTATCCTTGAGTTCTCCGAAGACGGACGCCGCAGTCCGGTCTTCGATTCCATCGCCGGCGTCGGCTTCGGCGTCGGCATCGTCATCGTCCCCGCCCTCGTCCGTTCCGTCCCCGGAACGATCGTCGATCGACGGATCGCCGAGAGACTCGTCCGCGATCCCGCCGAACAGTTCGTCGGCGCTCGAGGCGAACTCGATCCCACCACCGCCCACGCCACCGGGCTTCCCCGCGTCGTCCTCGATTGTGCCGTCGGTCATAGGTCGATTTCGTTGAAATACATTTTCACAGCTATTTAATTTTTGGAATTTTTGCACGGCCGGTGTGCGAGAGTAGATACATATTAGCGTGTCGGCCGTTTTCGTCAGCACCGCCGATTTAGTGTGGACACTCGTCCAAATATGACGCCGAACGCTTCACTGTACAAATAATCGTGGACGGCACCGGACGGAGAAGGATCAAGACCGTCTTCTGATACTCCGAAGTCAACTGTGGCCCGGTTTCCAGACCTCCGGTGCCGGATAGATGGTGTTGATCCGATCCCTCTGCAGATTCAGGGAGCGTGGTTCCGGCCTGGTATCTCGAGTCGATCGGCCGTGATCGTACGACCCCCATAATCCATCGTAATATCGAACATACGTGACGAACAACCACTCGGCTTCATCTTGGCCCGGAGACACCATCTCGAGCGTGTTCCGTCGGAGAAGGTAGGGAGCTGGGAGGTGAGGTGGCCGAACGAGAGACGGAACTCAACGGAACCACGACTATGACAGAAAACGGCCCAGATGGAAACGATGCGTCCGGTGAGTCGACAATAAATCGCAGGAAGATACTGAAAGGCATCGGGGTAGCAGGTGTCGTCGGCACTATCGGTACAGGGGCAGTCTCGGCGCAGCCCCCTGGGGCATGTCAGAGCTGTGAAGCGGTCGACGAAAACGCCGTGAGGGTAAAATACGATTGGAGCTCTCAGTGTAATTTCGTTTTAGATTCGGAAGACAATCCCTTGGTCACTGTCTCACCCACTGACTTCAAGAACGGGGACCAGTGTGAACCAATCGAATTCTCGTACAGCGTAACCGATTCTACATCCTGGCAGATAATTTATATCTGTGTGTTTGGTGGAAACACAACGCGGGAGACGTTCCCGACAGGGACCGACCGGTTTAGCGGGACGTTTCGGTTTAACGAGGGTGGCAGTGGTGCGCCAGCTATCAGTAATGTCACATTCTGCGTAATTCCCGTCGGAGAAGAACCGCCGGAACCGCCAGAACCGCCAGAACCGCCGGAACCGCCAGAACCCGAACCACCGGACGGTCCGCAGGCTGAAGACGACTTAGTCGACGTTGACGTAGACGTCGGCGACCAAACCATCGAATCCGGCGATGCTCGTACAAACGTCGATCTCAACCAGTCGAACACGAACGTCCAAAACTCGGAGACAGTGAGCGACGCTACCAGTGGTGATGCCTTCGCCTGGAGCCAATCCGAACCGGCAGGCCCATTCGGTCAACAAGACCGAAAGGACGAAAAGCACAAAAAATAAACAAAGATCCGAGTCGCTCTCGAACCCTGGATCCACCGATCGTTCCGACTTTTCCGTCTCGAGCCGCGGACGTTAATCACCGTCCGGTTCTACTGATCCAGCGGAACCGACGGTCGTCACGAGGGGTATGTGCCGGACACTCACCCTCGAGCGGAACCGTGAGAGTAAAACCAACCCGCGGACTCGGTTCACGCGAATGGAAGACCGCGGGTTCGACCTCGAGGGTCGGCTAGCGTCTCTCGAGGGCGACGAGCACAGGCGGGCACTGTCACCTGCAGACCGGGTGGCGGAACGCGGCTACTTCGCCCCACCGGCCGGCGGTGATCTTCCGGTACTCGAGTCCGAGGAGACGCTCGTGTTCGGATCGAACAACTATCTGGGGCTGACGGACGACCAGCGGGTCCAGAACGCGGTGCGACAGGCTGCTGCGGCCGTCGGCACCGGGGCCGGCGCGAGCCGCCTCCGAACCGGGGACACGTTACTCCACCACGACCTCGAGCGACAACTCGCGGAGACGGAGGGGACCGACCGTGTGCTCGCGTTCTCCTCGCGGTATGCCGCCACGGTCGGAACGATCACGGCCCTCGAGCCGGACGTCGTCTTCGCCGACGAAGCGATCCACGCGAGCCTCGTCGACGGCTGCCGGCTCGCGGGCGCGGAGCGGGTGACCTACGACCACTGCGATCCCGGGAGTCTGGAGGCAGCACTCGAGCAGCGGGCGCGAGCAGCCGGTTCGGACGACGCGGACGGGGCCGTCGAGGACTCGTGGCTGATCGTCACCAGCACCGTCTTCGGCGTCGACGGCACCGTCGCACCGCTGTCGGCGATCTGTGACCTCGCCGACGAGTTCGGTGCCTGGATCGCGGTCGACAAGACTCACGCCACCGGCCTCTACGCCGGCGGCGGCGGGGTCGTTCAGGCTGAGGGCCTCGAGGATCGAATTCACGTCCAGTTGGGGTCGCTCTCGACCGCGCTGGCCAGCCAGGGCGGGTACGTCGCCGGGAGCGACGCCCTGATCGAGTGTCTGGTGCGAGACTGCCGATCGTTCGCCGCCGCGTACGGACTCGCGCCGACGGCGGCCGCGGCTGCGAGCGAGGCACTTCACCGCGCACGCTATGGAAGCGTTCGCGAACGGATCTGGGAAAACGTCGCCCACCTGCGGGATGGCCTCGAGACGCTGGGCCTCGAGGCGCTCGGGGACTCGCAGATCCTCACCGTCCCGGTCGGAGACCGCTCGGACGCGGTCGCGGTCGCCGACGGCGTTCGGGAACGGGACGTCGTCGTTCCGGCGGTCGAGCCGATCCGCGTTCCGGACGATCAGTGGCGGCTCCGGATCACGCCGATGGCGACCCACGAGCCGGACGACGTGGTCGCCTGTCTGGAGGCGATTCAGGCGGCCGGCGAGGAAGTCGGGGTTCTGTAGCCGGGTCCGTGGTCCCGGTCGGTTCTCGAGCGGTCCCCAGTTCGGCGCTGGAAAGAAGTCAAGCGGACGTCGCCGCTCGATCCCGCTCGAGCACGGCGGACTCGTCGGCCCCGCCCTCGCGGGACGGCACCTTCCCCGCTTCCTGGGACTCGCGGTCGAGCAGCCACGATACGATCTCGGATTTCCGGTGCTCGACCTCGAGGTGCACTCGGAGATCCGTTCGCTGATCGTACCGGTTCGGACAGAGCGGGCATCGCTGCTGATCGGTCATCTCGCCATTCACCGTGGCGTAGTGACGACGGTGACCGACGTAAGACTACCGGTGGTAGTAATACTGACAGCTCGCCGTAAACAACCTCGGGCACGGTGGCCCGAGGCTTTTGTAATTCCCTCAGCCGTGCGCTAGCACTCCCTGCTCGGCAAGCGAGCGGGATGAGGTTGGGCGGCTTACACGCCCCGACCCGGACAGACGCACCAATCTCACCTGCGGTTGGGTTTTGTGAGTCCGGTAATTCGATTCGTTGTCGTCGAGTTTCGCCTTCTCGCGCCACGCGATGTTCACCGACGCATTTCGGTCAGCGTGATCTTGCACCACGTCACACTCGTCGTTCGGACACCGGAACCGCCGTCCCTTCCGATCACCACGCTCACCACAACACGAACACGTCTTCGAGTTATAGTAGGCATTCACCGTGTCCGTGGGAATCTCCCGCCACGTCGCCTTGTACGAGACGAACGTCTCGAACTTGTGGAACGGGAGTTTGTGCAGTCGGCGGTTCATATACGTCCCGCACTTGATTTCGTCGCGGATACCGCTCATGTCCTCGAACACGATGACCGGGTTCGAGAACTGCTCCGCGAACTCCACGACAGCACGGGAAAGCCGATGCAGTACCCATTCGGTGAATCGTTCTTCTTTGTCACCGAGTTTCCAGTGGATGCTTGCCTTGCCGTGTTCCTGACAGCGTTTCGTGATGGTGTGGTAGCGTTGGCGTTCTTGTTTGACTCGTCCGTAGTCGAGGACGAGCGTGCCCTTCGTCTGCATCGTCTCGCGGTCGAGGGCAGTGAGCGCGACGTTTCGCTCGTTGATGTCCACGCCGACGAGCGTGTCGCTGGTGTTGGGTTCGGGCACGTCGAACTCGCGTGTGACCGTGACATGTAGGTAGTACACGCCATCGCGGTACAGGAGTTCTGCCTGCCCCACATCTACCTCGTCCGACGTGATAGCGTCCCGTAGATCGTCTATCGCGTCCGGTTCACCGCGTAGATGGCCCTTCACCTTCTTGTAGGGTTTCGGACTGATGCGGAACTGGACACGATTGGTGTCGTCGTCTACGGTGAGGCGATAGCCTTCCGTGTGAGCCATCACGAGTGGGTACGCGCCAGATTTGCCCGTACTCGGTGGCGTCGGCTTCCCGCCATCAGGGTCGTCTTGGTTCTCCCACCAGTCTTTGAGTGCCTGGTAGGAGTCCCACGTCTGGAGAGCCTTGCCGACGACCGCACACTTGTTGTTTCGCAAGAAGTCATCGCGGTCAACTTCTTTTTGTATCTCGGTCCGGGTGTACCCACGTTGTTTGAGGCGGATGGTTTGGTTGAAAATCTCACGTGAAGCGAGGCGGGCGTCGCGAAGCCACGACCGTTCACCAGACGCTACGTGAAGGCGCGTCTGAATCGTCTTCGTGGCTTCTTCACCCATACTTTGACAATCATTCTAACCAATCATAAATGTGGGGATTAGGGATGGAGAAGTACCGCAGTCACGCACATTCGGTTAGTTCCTGCAAGTATCACTTCGTCTGGTGCCCGAAATATCGCCACCCTGTTCTCGATGTAGTGGAGGACGACGTGCGGGAGTTGTTTGGTGAGACTGCCGATCACTTTGGACACGAGATTCTGGCGCTGGAGATCGCGGATGACCACGTTCACCTGTTCGTGCAAACTGACCCGAAGCACAGTTCGACAGACATCGCTCGGCAGTTCAAGTCGTACTCTGGAAAGCACTTACTGGAGCGGTCTCCCGAGATTCGGGAGTCGTATTTCTGGGGAGGTGGGTTCTGGAAGGTTGGGTACTACGTGGGGACGACGGGGGCAGTCTCGGAAGAAGTAGTTGAACGGTATATTGAGGAGACGGAACACGCGCCGGAGTGACGCGCTTCACCCCCGACCCCGGTGTTGACGCAAATCGAAGATTTGCGAAAGCCGAAAACCTGCGGTTTTCGGAAGGGCGGGGAACTCGCGCTGCTTTTTGTTTAGAGGAAGTCGTTTAGCCCCGACTGATCCTCGTCCTGTTCTGCACTCGTGGCAGCGTCCGGGGAGTCGGACGCCGATCCGGTTTCCGTCTCGGCGTCGCTCTCGTCGCTCGAGTCGCCGAGCGTTACCTGGCCGCTCGAGTCGTCGGGTTCCGGTTTCGTTTGCGTCTCGTCGGTGTCGTCGGGTTCGTCGCCGTCCTCGCTTTCGCCCCTGCCGAAGAAGGCGCTGCCGGAGTGCTCGACGGTCGCTTCGGTTCGCATCTCCTCCGCGTCTTCGACGATCGACTGGACCTTGTTGGTGTCTTTTCCACTCCCGGTAACGAACGAGACGTCCTTCTCGTCGAGTTCGTAGACCGCGGTCATCCGGACCGTCAGATCGCGGTTCTTGCAGTGGTGGGTCATGGCCGAGAGGAACGGCAGGATCTCGCGGCGGGCCGTCGCGACGCTCGTTCCCTCGCGCTCGGCGATCCGTTCGGCGATGGCGTCACGGGTGTTGCGCTTGCCCTTGCTGCTGCCGAGTTTGCGCCAGTAACTCGGTGGCCCGTAGCGGGTCCAGCCCCCCTTGGGTTCCCGGCGGGAGGCGGCGACGCCCGCGGTCATGTTGTCGCTCGCGTACCGCCAGAACGAGTAGTCCTGGGTGGCGCGAACGCGGCCGAGCCATCGGTCGGCGTTCGAGAGGAACTCGTAGGCGTCCGCGAGTTCGGCCCCCTCGTAGTCTTTGGGCACGTTGTCCTCGATCCAGTTCAACATCTCGTCGGGTGTCTCGTCGACGTCGTAGGAGGCCTGCAACGCCCCCTGGGCGTCCTCTTCCTTGATCAGCGTATCGAGGAAGTCGAAGATGCCTTCGGTCGTGTCGCGCTCGCTCGTGACGACGTCCTCGACGGTCAGTCGCTCGGCCTCCTCGGCGACCGCCTGGAGGTCGTTGACCGCCGAGCGCAGGTCGCCGCTGGTCGATTCGGCGATCTTCTCTAAGGCTTCCTCCTCGAACTCGACGCCCTCGCGCCGGCAGATGTCCCGAAGGACCGGAACGATCGACCGCTTCGAGACGTCGCGAAACTCGATCGTCTCGCAGGCGTTTCGCAGCGACTGGCTCATGTCGTAGAACTCGTTGGCCACGAGGACGATCGGCTGGTTCGCGTTCTTGACGACCCGCGTGACTTCCCTCGAGCCGCCGTAGTCGGCGTTCCCGTGGAAGTTGTCGGCCTCGTCCAGGACGACGAGTCGGCGGCCCGCACCGCCGCCCGTGAGGGTGCCGCTCTTCGAGGCTTCGCCGGCGATGCGCTCGATAACGTCGGCCTGGCGGTTGTCGCTGGCGTTTAGCTCCATGACCGGCCAGCCCATGTCGTTGGCCAGCGCGTGGGCGGCAGAGGTCTTCCCGACGCCGGGGCTGCCGTGGACGATCACCGCGTCCCGGTGCTCGTCCCACGTCTCGGCCCACTCCTTCAGTTGGTCGCGGGCCTTGTTGTTTCCGCGTACCTCCGACAGGGTCGTCGGGCGGTACTTCTCGGTCCAGTCGCTCATTGGCACGTGGTTGGTGCGAGCCGCGTTTAGTGGTTGCGGAGCGTCATTCCTCGCGCTCGCCGACCGACTTCAGGTCGACACGAGACGTAACGTCCTCGTATGTGCCATCGCTCGAGACGATGGTCTCTCCGTTCGATTCGACGAGGTGAAGTGCGTCAAACGGCGTAAACCCGTGGTCTTCCACGTACGTCGCCGCCGTAACGACCGTCTCGACGTCACCGCGTATCTCGACGAGACTGGCGGCGTTCGAAACGACGCGTTCGGTATCGCGTTCCTCACGATAGGCGACCAGCAGGAGTTCGATGAGCGTGAACTGCGACGTCCACAACTCGTCGCGGTGTTCTCGGTACACTGACTCGGCGGCCTCGCCGAGCCAGTCTTCGTCCTTGATCAGCGCGAGGAGAAAATCGGTTTCCGCATACATCTATCGTCCGGCCTCGTCGAGCGCCGCGTCACGAGCGTCTTCACGAAGTTCATCGGCCGACTTCTCGACGTCAGCGAATTCGTCCCTGAGTGCCTCGAGCGGGTCGTCGGCGACTGGAACCAATTTGACCCCGCCGGGAAGCTGAACGACGTGATATCGGTCCCCGTATCGCTCCCGGATCTCCTTCGGGAGCGTGAGACGACCGCGGTCGTCCAGCGCTACGTCTGCCATACCCCGATGTTCGGTGGGCGAAAATAAAAACGTTCCCCGAATTCATCGATATACCCATCAGCGGGAGTAGCTATCGAGTCCGGCCACCCGTTCGCGTACCAGTTGCCACACTCAGTACATCGAATCTACAGCGAATTTTCTCGTCTTCTCGGTTCAGTCGCTCACTGGCACGTGGTTGGTGCGAGCCGCGTTTAGTGGTTGCAGAGCGTCGTTCCTCGCGCTCGCCGACCGCACCGTCGCGTGCTCGTGGGGGTCGTGGGCCCACGCGATTCATCGGGCGCTCGACCGAAAGGATATTGTATTTGACTGAAACCTCTGGGCATATGTCCCCCCTGAGCACGTCTTTCCTGTGGCTCCTCCTTGCGTTCGGCGTCGGGACTGCCTCGGTTCTCGGCGTCGGTCTCGGCTACGGTTACGGCCGTCTGGCTCGCAACTGGAGCGACGAACGGGCCGTTCGCGGAGCGAACGTCGTGGCGATCGGCCCGTCGGCGGTCGTGGGAATCGCCGTCTGGATCGTCGTCGATGCCGGCGCGACCGTGGGGGACCTACTCCGCGGCGACGGCGTCGGCACCGTGGTCCTCGCTGCCGTCGCCGGCGGCGTCGCCGCGGGGTGTGTCGCGGCGGGAACGGTCGCCGGGATTGCACGCCGGTACGACCTGCCGGGGATGGACGATCCGTCTTGCGCCCGAAACCACTATTTCCGGTACGTGTCCGGGCTGTTTATGGTTACTCTGCTTTTCGCCTCCCTGCTCGAGCCGGCGATCGAAGCCGGGGCGCTCGCAGTTGCCGGAGTACTGCTTTTGTTTTTCGCTGGCTTCTGGGCCGGTAGTCCCTTCCTCCGAGAGTTAACGATCGGGACGCGACCGCCGACCGGCCCCGAGCAGGATCGGCTCGAGGGGATCCTCGAGGCGGTGAGCCTCGAGCCACGACGCGTACGCGTCGTCGAGGCCGGCGATCGGTACGCTGGCGTCGAACTACTCGGAGCGCCCGGCGGCCGAACGCTCTTCGTCGGTGAAGGTGCGCTGTCGGGACTCGAAGACGAGGCTCTGACCGGAGTCGTCGCGGCTCGGCGGGAGCAGGCAGCCCACTGCGAGCGGTTCGTCTCCGCGATCGTCCTCGTGTGTGCTGCCGTGCCACTGTTGGCGGGTCTGACCGGCGAACTGCAACTGCCCGCCGGAATCGGAGCGACGGCAGTACTGGGGTTCGTCGGGTTCGCCGTCTCCCGACGGCTCCGATTGCGCGCGGACGCACGTGCTGCCGAGCGGGTCGGACCGGGAACGCTGGCCGACGCGTTCGAGCGGGCCGCCGACGAGTCGGGGTTCGATCTCGAGACGTCACCGAAACGCACCTGGTTCGGAACGACCCCGCCGCTTGCCGTACGGATCGAGCGACTCCGGGCTGCCGTGGCGTCCGGTGACGACTGATCGACGAACACCTCGAGACGAAAGGGCAGGACGAACCGAAACGAACGACGTGCGTCAGCGATACAGCGAGAGATAGAGCATGCCGAACCCGACGATGAACGGGACCGTCTCCACGATGTAAAACACGGTCGAGGGAGACGGGAGTTGCGAGATGATCGTCGTGAGTCCGACGCCCATACTGAGGAACGCGAACCCGATGAACGCCGATTCGAGGCGCTTCGAGGGCTGTTTACGATAGGACTGGAAACTGATGAGGGTCAGCCCGAGCGCCAGGGCGAACACCGTCATCTGCATCATCATCAGGAGGGCTTCGATGACTACCTCCATCGGCGCTCACCGGCCCGGCGGACCCGTCGGGAGAGGGCGGAATCGTTTCCCACCATCGTTATTGCACGCCCAGGTCGTCCCAGAGTCTGCTGAATCGATCCGGCAGGTTCTCCTCGCGGAAGATACGGACGTCGTACTCGTCGTCTTCGAGGGAGATGACCGTGCTGTTGAAGTTACAGGTGTACTCCTTGTAGTGGTTCCCGTCGTCGGCCACGAGAGTTCGATCCTTGATCAGGTCGTTCTCCTCGAGCAGGTCGAGACGACGGTAGATCGTCGGCTGGGAGAGATCGAGCCGCTCCGCGAGTTCTTTTGCCGAGCCGGGTTCTCGGCTAATCGACGCGAGAACGGTGCGTGCGTGTTCGTCCCCGATCGTATCGAGTATTTCTTCGATGGAGGACTCATCATCCATGTCTCGTTATTAGAAACATTCACAGCAAAAACTTTCCGAGTCGTCCAGGGCGTTTACATGTCAGTCAGCTCGCAATAGTATTTATACTATGACACTATCGGAGAAGAATCAAGTCGGGTGTTTTCAGCTCGTGAGAAAGCCTATATATACCGCTTTTCCTGTCCCGAAGCCGCTGACCACGATATATCATGCAAGGGTGTGATATCGAGATATGGCAACGACTGATGGCGTATCAAATGGGATGACCGAACCGTGTGAAGTGTGTGGTACAGACACGTTGCACGAGGTCTCGGTCCAGCTCGTAACCGAAGGTGGCAGCGGCGACAACGCACAGTACTCTCGTGAACCATACCGTGTTCGGGAATGTCAGCGGTGTGGCAACAGGGAGAGTCAGCGGATGAACAACGCCTGATCGGAACCCCCATCCACTCGGACGGTTTACTGTCCGTCAGTTCCGGCGCGACCGCGACTAGGGCGGCGGGTGCGCCGATCTATCGGGACAGGGATCCGTATCGGACGATCGCGGCGAGGCGACGACCGGGCGGGGAGGTGGCGAGACGACGGGAGCGATACCGGGACCGTCCGTGCGTGTTTTCGATCCGAGTTCTCGAAGCGTCTCCGGTAGCTACTTGAGTCGACCGCGCAACCGACACGACTATGGGCGGACGCGGGCCGAAACGAGAACTCGCGGAGAAGATCGCCGGGGAGATCACGCTGAGCGACGACCCCGGCGCGACTTTGCGAAAGTGGCGAACCGACTTCGACGTTTCCCAGACCGACCTGGCCGGGGAGCTGGACGTCTCCTCGTCGGTCATCTCCGACTACGAGAGCGGGCGACGCGAGAGCCCGGGGATCGGCGTCGTCGGTCGTCTCGTCGAGGGACTACTCGCCATCGACGAGCGCCGCGGCGGGGACCGCATCCGACAGTACGGTCGGGTTCTCTCCGCGGGGTTCGACAGCGACGTCGTTCACGACCTGCGGGAGTACGCGACGTCGATCCCCCTCGAGTCGCTGTACGAGGACATCGGGGCGACGGAGGTCACGGCCGGTAACACGGATCGCGTCAGCGGCCACACCGTCATCGACAGCATCGAGGCGATCACACGACTGTCCAGCGAGGAGTTCTTCCGCCTCTACGGACAGAGTACGAACCGTGTGCTCGTCTTCACGGGCGTGACTCGCGGGGAGTCGCCGCTGGTTGCCCTGCGAGTCGTCAACCCGACCCCCAACGCGGTGGTGTTACACGGGATCGACGAGGACGACCTGTGGGATCACGCGGCCGACCTGGCGCGCATCGACGGCTACGCGCTTGCCGTGACCGACGCGCCGCTCGAGGACGTGCTGGATCGACTGGTCACGATCGAGTAGCGGCGGGTCGCCGGACAAACTCGGGCATGGGACGGGCACGGGATCGCCAACGATGAGAGCGACGATGGAGCCAACGATTGTGGGTGATCGGCGATGAGCCCCTCGAAACTGCGGACGAGCGAGCGGCGCACGCTTCTTTTGACCATCGCGTACATGGGCTCGCTGGGCGTTGTCTATGCGATCGACGACTCGAAGCTCTGGTTGCTCTGGGCGGCCGTCGCCGTGGCCTTCGCGGGAGGAGTGTTGGTGCATTCTAACCGATCGTCCACGGAGGCCGAATCCGAAGCGACGTCCGCTCGAGGAGCGTCGGGACCGAGCACCGATGGTGACGGCGACGGGGGTTCCGGGTCGGGGGCCGAGGCAGAATCGAGGTCGCGGTCGACCTCCGACGCCGACCGCCGATAACCCGTCTCAGAACAGCCACCATCCGTGCCCAGCCAGCCCGAGCAGGAGCCACAGTCCGGTCGCACCCGTCACCGTGGCTCCGAAGGCACAGCCGGCTATCGTCCGCCGGAAGTGACGGTCCACGGCGCGGTCATTCCCCGGTACGACGACGAACTCCGGCATCGACGGGGCGTCCGTTATCGTGGGCCCGTCGCGTGCGACGCCGACCACCGTCACCTCGTCACCCGGCTCGAGTACCGACTCGTGGTAGACGGCGGCGTCGGCCTCGGGGTCCTCGCCGTCGGTCTCGAGGAGCCGGGTCGCGAGCGGCTCCGGCGGGGCCGCATCGGCCGGGACGGGGACGGATGCCGACCGCTCGAGGCGGACCGTTGCTCCTTCGGGATCGACCGCGATGCGCCCGGTCTCGTCGCGCACGGCGAAGGGGACCCGACGTTCGTCGACGCGCTCGGTGTGGTCGACGAGCAGCGATCCGAGGCCCGCGAAGCCGGGCTCCGTTCCCCGGCCGGCCCCAACCGTCGGCGACTCCGTCGGCAGCCGCTCGTCCTCGGCGACTCGAGTCGCGTCCAGCCGGTACTGGACCGCCTCGGTCCCGCTCACCGGGGCCTCGAGAGTCCCTTCGATCGGAGTGACTTCCCCGTCGACGCGGATCAGCCCCGACTCGGCTTCGACGCCGGCCGCTTCGATCGGCCGGCTCCGTCGGACGGCGAGATACGACCGGGCGTTGGTCGCCGCGCCCGCGAGGAGGTAACAGCCGGTCCCGACGAGGAGCCCGCCGGCGACGATGACCCCCAGCACGATTCGACTCCGTCCGAACGGGTTCCCGGGGCCGACGGGATATCGCCCGAGAGCGAAAGGGAGCCACGTCAGCAGGGTCGCGACTCCCATCGCGACCGCGTAGAGGCGGGGGTCGAGGTCGACCCGCCGGTCGAGCCAGTCGAGGCCCGTCCGGGCGTCGTCGTTCCAGACGGCCAGTCCGACGACGAGCAGCCAGACGTGTGCCAAAAGCGCCAGCACGGCGAGATCGAGGCCGGTGATCGCGTCGGTGGCGGCCGCTGTTGCTGTTGGTGTTGGTGTTGCTGTTGCGAGAGTGAACGACGACGCCGTCGATGCAACTACAACTACCATCGAAAAGAAGTGGAGGCGTAAACGGGAGCCCGAGCCCGGCGGCCCGATCAGGCGATCTGGTCCTCGTACTCGTCGGCGGACAGCAAGGTCTCGAGTTCGTCCGTGTCGTCGGCCTCGATCTCGAGCATCCAGCCGTCGCCGAACGGGTCCTCGTTGACGAGTTCGGGCGCGTCGAACAGTTCCTCGTTGATCGAGACGACTTCGCCGCCGACCGGCGCGTAGAGGTCCGACACCGCCTTGATCGATTCGATGACGCCGAACTCTTCTTCCTGACCGAGGTCGTCGCCCTCGTCGGGGAGTTCGACGAAGACTACGTCGCCGAGTTCGTCCTGTGCGAAGTCGGAGATACCGACGCGGACGATGCCGTCGGTTTCTTCGGCCCACTCGTGCGATTCCAGGTACCGCCTGTCGTCGGGTACGTCGAAGCTCATTGTGCTTATGCAGTATCGATGAAGGGTGTGGTTTCAACTCTTGCCTTTTTCGACCGGCCGCGGACGACGACCTGCAGGGTCGTTCCAGGATCCGAGTACTCGACTGGAACGTACGCGAAGCCGATCGCCTGTTCCAGCGTCGGGCTCATCGTGCCGCTCGTGACCGTGCCGATCACGCGGCTCTCGGTGTTCGTCACGTCGTAACCGTGCCGGGGGACGCCACGATCGATCAACTGGAAGCCGACCAGTTTCTCCTCGACGCCCTCTTCCTCGATCTCCGCGAGGGCGTCGCGGCCGACGAACTCTGTCTCGAGGTCGACGGTGAAGCCGATGCCGGCCTCGTAGGGGTTCCGCGGGTCGTCCTCGTGATCGAAGTCCTGTCCGGCAAGCAGGAGACCGGCCTCGATCCGGAGCGTATCCCGGGCGCCGAGCCCGCAGGGCTGGCAGTCGAACAGCGACCAGATGTGCTCGGCCTCGGACCAGGGAACGATCAGTTCGAACCCGTCCTCGCCGGTGTAGCCGGTGCGAGCCGTCCAGCAGTCGATGCCGTCGATCGTCGCGTACTGGGCTTCGAACCGGGAGAGATCGGTGACCGACTCGTCGGTCTCCGCCTCGACCAGATCGGGGGCCGACGGCCCCTGGACCGCGAACATCGCGTACTCGTCGGTCCGGTTGTCGACGGTCGCCTCGAGGTCGAGGTCGTTCCGATAGCTGATCCAGCGTTCGTGGGTCTCCTCGTCGGTGCCCGCGTTGGGAACGAAGAGGTAGGTCGGCTCCCCGTCCTCGTCCGGGAGTCGATAGACGACGGTGTCGTCGATGATGATTCCGTCCTCGTCGGTGATGGCTGCGTACTGGGAGTCGCCGACGTCGAGTCGACTCACGTCGTTGGTCGTGAGCCGCTGCATCAGGGTCGTTGCGTCAGGGCCGCTGACGTGAATCTGACCCATGTGAGAGACGTCGAAGATGCCGGCGTCCTCGCGGACGGCGTCGTGTTCCGTCTGGATCGAGTCGAACTCGACCGGCATGTCCCAGCCGCCAAACTCCGTGAACTTCGCTCCGCGCTCGTCGTGGATCCCACGTAACGGCGGCGTCTGAAGCGGCATACTTGAGGCTGACATTCCGGGGATAGTAATGTCTTTCCGTCGGCCGAATCGCCCTCGGACAGTCGTGCTGCGGGACGGAATCGTCCGCCTCCGGCAGGTGAGGTCTCCGGCGGGTGAGGTCTCCGGTGGGTCGAAGAAAGAAGGGTGCTCGAGCGCAGTCGATGTCGTGAGCCGTTCAGCTACTGTACTCCGTGAACGTCAGGGTATAGTCCCCGCTGCCGCTGTAGGCGTCGACCAGAACGTGGAGGTCCGTCGACGTGTCGGGGTTCTCGATGACGATCTCCTCGTCGCTTCCCCAGGTGTAGGAGATGTGGTCGTAGTCGGAGGTCGTCGGACACTGGTCGCGCTCGTTGGCGTAGAGGTCGAACGTCGAATCGCTCGGCCCCTGCAGGTCGATGACGATCTGGCGCGGATCGTCGAACTCCCAGCTATAGGTCCAGCAGTCGCTGTCCCAGTAGCCGCCGAGCGAGTCCGTGATAGTGCTCGTAGCGGTGTCGTCGCCGCCGTCGCCGTCATCGCCGTCGTCGCCGTCGTCCGGATCGGTGTTGACCGCGTTGTTCGCGTCCACGCGACCGGACCCCTGTTCGTCGGACGAGAGGCCGACGTCGACGGCGGTGTTCTGCAGGTGGTCGCGCAGTTGCTCGTTCGTGAGGTTCGTGTGGGCCGACAGGGTCAGCCCCGCGACGCCTGCCGCGACCGGTGACGCCATCGACGTCCCGGAGAACTCGTCGTAGTCGTCCCAGTTGACCGTCGAGAGGACGTTACTACCCGGAGCGGCGAGTTCGATCTCCGGTCCGACGTTCGAGAAGTTCGAGAGGTTCTCGTTCTCGTCGAGCGAGGAGACCGCGACGACGGTGTCGTACGCCGCGGGATACGAGACGCTGCTCCCGTAGTCGTTGCCGGCCGCCGCGACCAGCAGCGACCCCTCGTCGTAGGCGTACTGGCAGGCGTTGTCCATCGTGCTCGAGTAGCCGCCACCGCCCAGGGACATGTTGATGACCTCGGCTCCCTGGTCGGCCGACCACTGGATCGCGTCCGCGATGTCCGACAGCGACCCGCCGCCGCTCTCGTCGAGCGCGCGGGCACTCAGCAACGAACAGTTCGAGATACCGGCGTGGCCGGTCCCGTTGTCCGTCCCGCCGCCAGCGATCCCGCCGACGTGCGTCCCGTGGTTCTCGTCCTGGGTTACCGGATACGGGTCGCCGTCGCTGTCGGCGAAGTCGTACCCGTAGTTCGAGACGCTGCCGTCCATGCTCCCCTCGAGGTTGGGGTGGTCGTACTGGATCCCCTGGTCGACGATCGAAATCGTCACGTCGGAGTCACCCAGTGTGGTGTCCCACGCGCCCTCACAGTTGACCTGCTGGGGGGCGTACTGGTCGCCGTAGAGGGGATCGTTCGGCGTGTAGAACGCCTTGACCGTCGCGTTGTCTTCGGCGTACTCGACGTCGCGATCCTCGAGGACGTTCTCCTTGAATTTCCTTTTCGCCCGGTCGGCGGCCTTTTCCGGGAACTCGACCGCGACGTAGCCGAGCGTTTCGTTCTCGTGGACGATCTTTGCGTTGCTGGGGATCTTCGTCTCGACCGTCCCCCGGAGATCGGAGACCGAATCGTCGAGGCCAACGAGGATTTCGTTTTTCTTCGGGCCCGGTTTACGACCCGGGGTCGCGCCGGTGACGCCGCTGAACCCGAGGAACGCACCCAGTGCACCGGTCGCTTTCAGTACTGATCGTCGATCGAACGTTGGGTTGTCATCACCTGTCATGGTGTAGTGTCACGAACGACGAATGTATATTAAAACGTTGTGAAACGCTGAGAAATTTAATACGATATTGATAGGATCATGTGAGTGTCTTCGGAAAGTAGCTTTCAGACATTTTCACTGGAAGTTGTGATAGGCTGTTACTACTAGTAATCTGATTGAACTCGAACACCGTTGTTTCGGACCCTCAGCCGAAGCGGCGGTCAAAACGGTGGTGATCGGAAAACCGCGGACCGGAAGCGGGGTGGACCGCTGCTCCACGGGGAGGGTCGGTTATCGCCCTCGTTCCTCGACGGTTACCTCGTACTCACCGGACCCACTGTTGGCGTGAACCTGCAACCGCAGTTCCTCGTCGCCCTCGAGGTCGACGGTGATCGACTCGTCGCTCTCGGAGCCATCGCTCGACTCGTCGTAGTCCCACCGCGAGGGGGAGCGCCCATCGAGCGTAACGTAGAGGTCGAAGTCGGCCCCGTCGGGACCGTCGAGCGCGACCGTCGCCGAGCACGGATCGGCGGTTCGCAGCGAGTAGGTGTAGCTGTCGGTCCCGCCCCACCAGCGACCGGAGAGGGATCCCTCGGCACTTGCCGTGACGGTCTCGTCTCCACACTGGGGTTCGCCGTCGTCGGCCTCCCAGTCGCCGACCCCCTCGAGATCGCGCAGGTCGAACGCGTGGCCGTTGACGACCGCCGTCAGGTCCACGTT